>NZ_CAJPHA010000006.1:0-335276 GCF_905339895.1 Burkholderia sp. BCC1988 | reverse complement strand
CAGCACGGCGATCGACGCCATCATCAGCCGCGCGGGTTTCCAGCGCCAGCCGAGCACGACGAGCGCCGGCACGGTGCCGATCATCACCGCCTTGTCGTAGTCATTCATGTGTTCGTTGTAATGCACGAACGCATGGCCCGCGCCCGCCACGAGTGCCAGTGCGAACAGCCAGTCGATGACCGACAGGCGCGCGAGGAACGGACGGTCGTCGCCCGGCCCGCACGCGCGAACCGCGGCCGGCGCGCGAAGTCGTCGAGGCAGCCGATACAGCGACGCGGCAACGGACATCATGCCGCCGCGGGACGATTGAATGGCTTTCATGAGCGTCACCAGGATGGAACCATCGGATGCAAATAAAAAGAGGCGCCCCGCCCCGGGGGAGACGAGACACCTAAACGATCGCCGCCGGCGCCGCTCGTCTGCCCGCCCCGCGGCACCTGCCGCATGTGACGCCGGTTCGGCGCCGGCGGCTCATTGCTCGACCGACGGGCTCGCCGGGCTGGCCGGTGCGTCGGCTTCCGGTGGAAAGGCCTCGACATAGGCCGCGACCGCGCGCATGTCCTGTTCGGTCATGTTCGCGCACACCGCCTTCATGATCGCGCCGCGTGGCCGCGTGTCGGTTTCCCGGAAAACCCTCAGCTGCTTCATCACGTAGTCCGCGTGCTGGCCGGCGAGCCGTGGGAACCCGGTCATGCCCTCGCCATGCTGGCCATGACATCCGACACAGGCCGATACACCCTTGTCCGGCAGTCCCGACACGAAGATCGCCTTGCCCGTGTCGAGCAGCAAGCGATCGCCGACCTCGCCGAGCACCGCCGGCTGGCTCGAGAAATAATCGGCGAGCTGCTCGATCTGCGCATCGGTCAGATGCGTGAAGCCCCACATGTAGCGCTTCGCATTCGGATCGGCGCGCTCGTGATGCTTGAAGTCGGTCAACTGATCGATGAGGTATTCCTTGCGTTGCCCGGCGAGCTTCGGAAACATCGGCGATACCGACACGCCGGTCGCGCCATGGCAGTTCGAGCACACCTGCAATGCAATGGTCTTGCCCGACACGGCCGGATTGTCGACTTCCCGCGACCGCTCCAGGTCGTGACAACCCGATGCCGCCAGCACCAGCGCAAGCCAAGCGAAATGGGTCACCTTGTTCATGTCAGCGCTCTCCCTGCCGCAATGTCCGTCGCCCCGCCGGGTCTCAGAATGAAGCCAGCCATAGATAGATGAACAGCGTGTCGTTGTCCCTTGCATTGCGTCCGTTGCCGTCGTAGTTGGTCGTCGCGCCGAGGAACTTGGTGAAGTGCGTGTACTGGATACCGATTCGCACGTGCTGATCAGGTATCCAGAATATTTCCGGCGTCCACCCCTGCGTATTCGGATGGAAGTTCGCGCTTGCCGCATAGGCGGCGCTGTCCGCGGTCCCCGTCGTATTGAAGAACGACAGGCTGACGCCGTACTTGGCCTGGTAGATGTACGACGCCTTGAGCCGCAACGAATTCAGGTTCGCGGCCGTGTTGTCGCTCACGACGAAGTTGTTGGGATCGTGAATGTTCTCGCGCACGTAGCGCGCTTGCGCGGTGATCGTATGCGGCTCCAGCAGGTACTGGTACTGCGTGTCGAAACCGTAGTCGCGATAGCGCGTCACGCCCGTGCCGAAGATCGGG
Organism: Burkholderia sp. BCC1988; assembly: GCF_905339895.1. Lineage (NCBI taxonomy): Bacteria > Pseudomonadati > Pseudomonadota > Betaproteobacteria > Burkholderiales > Burkholderiaceae > Burkholderia > Burkholderia sp. BCC1988. Next base: position 333,615 of record NZ_CAJPHA010000006.1, on the reverse strand, counting down.
AAACTGTTCGGGTCGTTCGGATAGACGTTCACGCTCAGCCCGAACGCGCCGACCATCAGGCTGTGCGGCCCCCATTCGCGCGTCAGCGCGATGCGCGCATACGGGTTGTAGCCGCGCAAATACACCTGCGGGTGATCCGGGTTGCCCGCGCGGCTGCCCTTGCTCAGGAACGACCAGATGCCGTCGGCCGTGCTGTAGGCGGTCAGCTCCGCATAGACCGTCTTGTTCCAGTACAGGTACCCGCCCATGCCGACGACCTGCATGGCGAGCGCGCCCTCGATCACCGGCGTGACCGGAACGCCGGCCACCGGGCTGATCGCGGAGCCGATATACGGATAGCTCCAGGCCGGCGCGGTATTGAATACATCCTGCACGGTCGGGTTGTTGTGCAGCGTCAGGCCGAGGATCAGATCGTTGGCCGGAGACATGATCCGGTCGACGAAGCGAAAGTCGGTGTTGTCCGATGCCCACCAGCCTTTCCATTTTCCGTTGGCATCCTGATGATCGTAGTTCGCATAGGTGAATTGTGCGAAGCCGCCGAGATGGTCGGTGATCTTCCCGGCGAGGAACACGCTCGCGAAGTCGAAGATCGGCAGGCCGTTCTTCGGCGTGACCGGATTGCCGCTGGCGTCGCTGTTGGCTCGCGTCTTGCTCATGTCGGCGACGGCCATCGCCGCGAGCGGAATCGTGCGCTCGCCCAACGTATAACCGTTCAGCTTGAACATGCGCCCGTACGGCGTCAGTTCGGGAAACTGGCCGCCGGCATGGCACGCGACGCAACTTTGCCCGGTCTGGCGCGCGAAGATCGGCAGCGCGTGCCCGACGGACGCCTGCAGCAGCGCGAGCGCCGCTATCACGATCATCCCGCCGCGATGCGCCCAGCGATGACGCGTGTCATGCCCGACAAGAAACGTTGTCATGGCGGTTTCCCTCCTCACGCCGTGTGGCCCGCTCTGCGCCGGAACGTCGCGCGATGTCTCCATTGTGCGAAGCGTCCGCGAAAACCGGCATGGGGAGACTTCCTCCATACGCGGTCTGATTCCTACTCCATCCATCTCGACGTGCGCGGCCGCTCAGGGAACGATCCAGGCTCCGTCGGCGGCAAGCTTCGCGCGATCCGGCCCGGCGAACCGCGCGATATAGCCGCCCTTCGATGCGAAGCGCTGCCCGGGCGCGAGCGTCAGGCGCGGATAGTAGCCGGTCAGGATGCGACGTTCGAGCATGTCCTCGATGCGCTCGACGAGATACTCGCCCACGAACGCATCGACCAGATGCTTCAGCGTCTCGGCGAGCAGGCCGCATGCGAGATACGTGTCGGCCTGCACCTGCGGCGCAACCATCGGGATGTGCCGGATCGTGAACCAGCCGAATGCGTAGTCGACGCGCACGCGCCGCCCTTCGGGCAAGTCGAACGGATAGGCGACGCGCGTCACGCCGCGCCAGCGCGTCGGCAGCGGCGTGCTGTCGAGCCCGCCGAGCAGCCCCGACATGAACACCGTGTCCGACGCGGGCGGCACATGCTCGAGCGCCGCGAGGTCGGGTGGCCGCAGCCACAGCACGAGTGCATCGTCGCGCGGCATCCCGTGCAACGCATGTGCGACATCCTCGTGAGGCGCAAGCGCGCGATTCGACACCGCGATGCCGTGTGCCTTCAGCGCGGTGGCCAGCGCCTGTGCGCCCCGCTCGCCGTTGTCGCCCGCGCGATAGACCTGCCTGACCGTCTTCACCGGCCGCGCCACGGCTTCATCCAGGATGCGCTTCGCGATCAGGTCCGACTCGAGCAGCACGCCGCGCGAGAAGTACACGGAGTAGAAATCGTGATCGGTCTCGACCGGCACCTCGACGTTCGGAAACAGGCACGGCACGGCCTGCTGTTCGCAGAAGTCGTGAACGGGCGCCCAGTTCCTGCCGCCGAGCCCCGACACGACGGCCAGCACCGGCTGTCGCGCGAAATACTGCCTGAGCTGTTCATGCCATGTGTCGGGCGGGCCCGTGAGCGACCAGACGTGCAGCTCCCAGCGCCGATTGACCATGAACATCATTTTTCGCGTCGAGCGCAGCGGCGGCGTCGCGCCGAACGGAAACGCGTTCTTGTCCGCGAAGTAGTGCTGCAGGACGTCGAGCATGCCCGCCCGCTTCACCGGGTCCGCATCGGGCGTGACGATCGTCGCGAAATGCAGCATCGTGTCGGTCACGCCCGACGGCCGGCGGCGATCGAGGCGCTTCAGATAGGCCGTCAGCGCAGCCATGTCGGCATCGCCGAGCGCGTACTGCGGCATCAGCCTGCCGAGCGGCTGGCCATCCGGAGCGGTCCCGTCGCGCACGGCCCGCGCGAGCCGTTCCTCCGTGTACGGTTCGCGATCGGTGCGCATGCCGGCAACGTACGGGATGTCGAGATCCTCGGCGGTTTGCGCGCGCGGATGCGCCAGATAGCGCCACGTGATCGGCGGGACCGTGTTGTTGCCTTCCTTCGAACCGAGGCCGCTGCGCCGGTGGCAATTGATGCAGGCGGCCGCCGCGCCGCGCAGGCGCACGCCGTCCGGATGCACGGCTTCGAGCGGCGCGCCCGAACCGAGGATGCCGCGCTGGTAGATCGCCTCGCCCGCGTCCGCCCGCGCGACGGGCACGGGCGCGACCGGCGCGACGGGCTCGGCGGGCGCCACCTCGTCGCAGCGCGCGTAACCGGCGGGCGCGCACAGCGCGGCCAGCAACATCCAGCGCGCCAGCCGGCGGCTCACGGCAAGCGGACGCGCCGCCACGAGGACGCGCAGCCGCCGCCGGATGCCGTTCATGGCCGTGCCGTCGGCAGGCCGGCACGCGGCGGCGCCGGCGACACGCTCGCATCGATCGCGACCGAACGGCGTCCGCCCGGCGACGCGGGCCGCGTGAAGATCGCATCGTCGAGCGGCGGATTCAGCGACACCTTGTCGATGACCAGCGTGTCCCTGTTCGGGGAAGCCGCCGTATGGCTTTCGATCCTGAACGGGATCTGCAGGCCGTCGACGCCCTTGAAATCGCTGTAGCTCACTTCGACGGTGACCAGGCCGCGCGGGCCGCGCAACTGACGGTCGAACTTCACGTCCAGGAACGTGCGACCATCGATCCACACATGGCGAACCGCGCCGGAAGGCAGCGTCACCGCGAGGCGGTATGCATCGTGGCCGCCGATCTGGTCGACCCCTTCCAGCGCCACGCCGACGCCCTTCGCGTCGTGATCGATCAGCGGCCCGTCGATCACCTGCTCGTCACGCGCCGACCTGATCTCGTCGCTCGAATACGGCCGCGGACTCGCGCCCAACTTCCAGCCTTCCCTGCCGTCGAAGACACGCACACTCTTCTCGTTCAATACCGTCAGCTCGAAGCGCGTCTTGTTCGGCCGCTTCATCGCGAGGACGAACGGCATGTCCCGCACGGGGGCGTTCGCGCTGTCGACATGGCCGAACCAGACCATCGTCCGGACCTTGCGCCATGCGTCGAGCCCGCCCCGCGCGGCGATATTCTTCTCGACGATCTGGTCCGCGGTGAGACCCTGCCCCGGTACTTGCTTGCACGCGCACAAGGCTGCCGCCATGCAGGCGGCGAGCACCCACGATTCGATTCGCTTCATGGCCTCGGTCCTCGCCCGGTCGTCCGGCTAGCGGCTCGACACCCTGGCCGCCCCGAGCTGCGGCTTGCCGAACGACGCATCGTCCACCGGCTGATTCACCGCCACGTGATCGATCGTCAACTTGTGCGTGCCCTTCACGCCGGCAACGGCCGTCTCGAGCGTGTGCGGCACGACGATTCCCCCCTCCTTGCGGAAGTCGCGGAAGAACACGGAGACGCCGTGCGTCCTGCCGTCGAGCACGCGCGGCTCGCCGTCGATCTTCAGCTCGAGGAACGTGGCCGCATCGATCCACACGCGACGCTCCGCGCGCTCTTTCGTCGTCACTTTCAACACGTAGGCGCGATGTCCTTCCACCGTTTCCGAGCCGATCAGCTGAACCGTGCTGCCCTTGCTCGCGTAATCGACGAGCGGCCCGTCCAGTTCCGCGGACTGCGCCGCCGACTTCGCCTCGGCCGGCGTATAGGGCTCGACTTCGTCACGGCCGAGAAACGGCCGGACTTTCCAGCCCTGCGCACCGTCATAGACCTGGAACGCCGTCTGCCCGTTGAAGCGGACTTCGAAGCGACTCTTGTGCGGACGCTTCATCGTCATCACGAACGGCAGCGCGGTGTTCTTCTTGCCGCCGGCCTCCATCAGCCCCGACATCGTCAGCGTGCTGACCGTGCGCCACGCTTGCAGCCCGCCGCGCGCCGCCACGTTGCGCTCGACGATCTGCGCGGCGCTCGCTTGCCCCGCCGATGCTGCCTTGGCCTGGGCGGTGCCTGCCGCCGAGGCCGCGATCGAGTCGGGCGCCAGCGCGAGCAAACCCGCCAATGAGACCGCCCCCATTGCTACCGAAAGAAACCGGGTCATGAGTCTTCTCCTGTCCCTGTGCCGCGCATCGCGGCCGTATCGTTATTCGACCAGCAGCCCGTCGATATGCAACGATCCGATGATCACGTTCACGCGTTCGCCGATCTTGACGACGTTGCCCTTGTTCGAAAACACCATCCAGTATTCCCGGCCGGCCTCGAGCTGGCCGCTTTGCCGCAACTGGCCGACCTTGTCCATCACCGGCACCTCCAGCAGCGCGTGACTCGTCTGCCCGTACAGATACGGCGTCGCGCTCCTGTCGGCTAGCCGCTTCGCCGCGGCCGGATCGGTCACGCGGTAGCTGAAACGGATCAGGTTGTCCGATGTGATGCGGTGCACCTTCAGGTTGTCGATCCCCCTCGTCATCATGTAGTAGGTTCTCGCGCGCCGCGGGAGGTCCGGCCGGTATGGCGAATGCTTCGCACCGGCGCCGGGCGTAGCGGGCGCGCCCTGCTGCGCCGCGGCCGGCTCTGCGACGGCTGCGGCGGCGAGACAGGCGGCGACGGCGTAAAGCGCCGCTCGCCTGCACGGCAAACGTGAACGGTTCATGGCCCCCCCTTCAAGGTCGATTCAGCGCCGCGCCGAGCCCAAGCGGCTTGTTCGGCAAGCCGCCCACGACACCGGCCGGCGCGGTCGGCGCCGCCAGCGGAGCGATCGGCAGGCCGCCCACGGCGCCGGCCGGCACGTTCGGCACCGCGAGCGGAGGGATCGGCAGGCCGCCCACCACGTCGGTCAGCACCGTGCCGAGCGCCAGCGGATCGATCGGCAGACCGCCCACGAGCCCGGACGGCAGGAACTCGACCGCACCGATGTCGTACTTCCCCTGTTGCGGACGCGTCGTGCCGAAGAAATCATGATTCGGCGCGCCCGCCTGCGTTCCCGCGTTGATCGCGGGCGAACCTGCGCGCGGCGAGTAGTTGCCGAGCAGCACGCCATACCCGGAGCCGCCTGACACGATCGACATGTTGAACAGCGACAGCGGGCCGTACGACATGTTGATCCACTGATTGCCTTCGTCTGGCACCGCCGATGGCAGCAGGCTGAACAGCGGGTTCGGCAGCACCGTGTCCGAGATGCCGGGCGGCACCGCGAAGCCGTTTCCGCCTCCTTCCGGCGGCACGCGCGCGCCATTGCAGTACTGGCTCACGACCGACGGGTTGGCCCCGCTGTTGTTCGCGCCCGGGTAGTCGCCCGCATCGGTCAGGATCGAGTACTGCGGGCTCAGCGTGAGACCCGACTGATGGTTGCCCGGGCCCGTGTCGCCATACGCACCGATGTCCCAATAGACCGCGTTCGGATCGCAATAACCCGTCGCATGCCCGGCCTGGTTCAACGTCGGGTTCAGCGCAACCGTGTTCTGCAGCCCGGGAATGTTCGGATTCACTCCGGACACCGTGATGAAGAACGTGCGGTTCTGCCAGAACACGTTGTTGGTCAGCACCGGGTTCGAGAACGTCGTGCAGTTCGGCAGACCCGCCGGACACGCGACGCCGGGCGCGGTGAACGCGGCGATGAAGTTCGCCGTATGCCGCGCGGTCTCGAGTCCGGCCGGCTGGTACGTCGACGTCGTGATCGGATTGCACGTCGTTTGCGCGCCGACCGTGGTGCAGTTCGGCGGCCCGACGTTCGCCTGGGTGGCCGCATCCGTGTTGAACAGCACGCCGGCGGACGCCGTCGCGTCGTTCGACATCACGGTGTTGTTGACGAAGCTCACGCGCACCGCGTCCTGCAGCGACACGCCGCCACCGCCCCAGCCCGCCACGTTGTTCGCGATGATGTTGTTGATCACGCGAACCGTGTACCAATTCGCCGCATTGTTGGGGCTGCGCTCCACGTCCGTGCCGTTCACCTGCTGCAGCCGCAACCCGCCGCCCTTGCCGCTCTCCGCCGTGTTACCCATGATCAGATTGCCGTCGATCACGAGCCGCGGCCCGATACCGTCGGACAGTTGCGGTGCGCAGTCCACGTCGACCGTCGAGTTTTCGCAGAAGGTGCCATCCGGCGGCACGCCCTGGGCGATGATGCCGCCGCCGTAGGTGGGCAGTGTCGGGTTGTTGCTCTGGTTGAACAGCACCCAGTTGTGCGAGATGTCGCCGGCGTAGCTGAAGCCGAAGTGCGCGACGCCTCCGCCGTCACCGCTGCTCATGTTGCCGCACACCCAGTTGTAGTTGAAGCGATAGTTGTCGGCGCCCGAGCAGAACACCACGCCTCCGGCCGATGACGGCGTGCTCGAATTGATTTCGTCGCCGTACGCCGCGTTCGACGTCACCGAGTTGTGATGCACGTTCACGGTCTTGTTGAAGCCGAACGGAAGCTGGGTGATGCCGTCGGCCGCGATCGTGCCGTCCGGTACCTCGACCTGGCCGACCGAGATGCCGCCGGAAAGCGTGCCCGCGTTCGCGAACACCCGGTTGTTCGACACCTCCATCAGATGGTTCCAGCCGTGCAGGAAAATCCCGCCGCCGCCTTGCGAACTGTTCGTGACCGTGATGCCGTCGATGCGCGACGGATTGCACAGGAAGTTGCTCGGGTTATTCCGGCAATCCGGCGGGTTCGGCTGGAACCGCGTCGGGCCCGTGAGCGGCACGCAAATGCCGTTCGCGGTGCAGTTCGGGTCGGGTTGCGGCACGCCGCCCACCAGCACGTCCCGCACGCCCTTGCCGAGCACCGTGATGCCCGCGCCTTCGTACGCGCCCATCAGCGTCGGCTCGAGCAGCATTTCGCCGAGGTTGCCGTTCAGGTTCGAGTCCCACCCCACGGTCGGCTCGAACGGGATCGGGTCCACCTTGCGCTGCATCGCCGTCGGGCACGTGTACGTACCGGTCGGATCGAACGGGTTCGATGCCGAGATCATCGCGCCGTTCATTGCGACACCGAACAGGCAGTCGACCTTCCTGCGCCACGCGTCCATCTTGCCCGACGGATGCGTGTTCGCGTTGATCACGACCGACGGGGCGCCGACGCCCTGCAGCCGCACCGGCTTCCACATCACGACCATTTCGTTGTAGGTGCCCGGACCGACGATGATCATGTCGCCCGGGGTCGCGTTGTCGATCGCGGTCTGGATCGCGTCGTTGGTCGCGTTCTCGCCGTTCACGTAGGTCGGCGCCTTGCCGCCCACCGTCACGGTGACCGTATCGATCGTGTTCTTGCCGCTGGCGGTCGTGACGACCAGTTCGCCGCACGACGCCGGCGTCAGCACGCCGCGTTGATCAACGGTGCAGCTCGAGCCGATCAACGGCGTGACGACGACATGGATCTCCGAGTCGGTCCACGACTGCACTGAAGCCACGTGGCCGCCGATCGTGACCTTCCCTTGCGTCGCGCCGAAGCCATAGTGGCGCGTGACGAATTTCTGGTTGAACGGCGCGGCGGTCGCGGCTGGCCCGTTGTACGCGTTGTTCGGCACGACCTGGTCGCCGAGCGCCTTGATCGTCAGCTGGTGACCGACCGTGCTGACCCACGGGCCCGCCCCTCCGCCGCTCGAGTCGCCGGTCACGCTGGCGATCGCGGGCGTGCCGTCCGGGTACGCACAGTCAGGCGGGTTGTAGCCGGACGCAAACGCCTGCACCGGCACCACCGGCGTGTCCATGTACTGGGTCTGTCCGGGCATGAACGGGATCTCGTAGCAGAACTGGCTGTACGCCGGGTTGAACATCGGATCGCGGATCGTCTTCCCCGGATGCGCCGGGTCGGGCATGTCCGGATCGTTCATGCACGCGACCATCATCGTCGGCGCGTAGCCGGTCGGGTTCGGCGGGTTGACCTGCCACGTCGAATAGTTCAGCCCGTTGAAGATGCCCCACGAATCCGAATACGTACGCGCCACTTCATTGCCGGCGAAGTCCTTCATCGAGATCGGCACGTTCGGCACCGCGAACTTCTCGCCGAACTGCGGCGAGTACGGATCGAACTCGGACGAGAAGTCGTCGAGCATGAAGCCGGTGTAGTGCGCGGCGACATGCGTCGAGCTGAACAGCCAGAACTTGGCGAGCACCGACATCTCGTTCGTGAGCGTGACTTCCTTGCGGTCGCACAGGTGCCGCGACGCACCCGCGAACGGCGCGACCTCCTTCGAGCCCGGGAACAGGCTGATGTAGTCCGGCACGATACGCAGCGCGCCGACGCACGGCCAGAAGGTCTCGACACTGCCCGTGTCGCCTTCGTGCCGCGGTGTCGAACCGAGATCGGACGTCGGGTTCTGCGCATTGTTCGGGTTGAAGGTCGAATTCATCGCCGCCTGGTCGGGCAGGATGAAGATGTTGCCGAGGCCGCCGAACTGCTGCGTCACCGGGGCGATGTAGTTGTCGCCGATCAGGATGTTCTTGTCCTCCTCCTTCACGAGCTCGTAGCCCGGCGGCACCACCACCTCGACGACGTATTTCCCGGTCGGCAGCATCTTGGTGCCGTCGCCCGACGGATTCGCCACGCAGATCGTGCAGTTCGTGCCCGTCGGCAGGCCCGTCGACGGATCGCGCGTCGTCACGCTCGGGAACTGGTACATCCCGTCGTAGGGCGCCGGCTGCACCTGGTTGAACGCGTGCATGCCGTCATAGCACTTGAACTGCGAATTCGCAGGCAACGCGCGATGCGTCGGGTCGAGCCACTGCGGGCTGTTCTTCAACGTATAGAAGAACGGGTCGCTCGCCTCCTGCCCCGGGCAGTTCATGTTCGGAATGCCGTCGGAGCGGAAGCCCTGCGCCCAGTCGTCCCAGCTGCTCGTCTTCGTCGTGTCGACGAGCGCGAGCGTCGTCGTGCCGTCCGTCGCCGTATCCTCCCGGTACAGGTTGACCGTCACGTTCGGAATGTCCGGCGTCCAGCTCGTGTGAATCAGCAGCGCCGGGTCGTCGAACGGCCGCGTCGACGCGTAGATCACCTCGCCCTTGATGCCGCCGTTCTCGGTCGGGCCGTACGGCTTCTTGCCGAACTCGATGAACGAATTCTGGCCGGAGAAGCCCTGCCAGCCTTCGGTCGTCACCCACGGCGGGTCGATCCGCGCGGTCGACGGGTTCGTGCCGGACTGGTCGGTGCAGTCCGCGTCGTTGCAATACTTGGCGCCCGGCACGCGCAGGTTCGTCGGCAGATGCGCGGTCGAGGATTCGATCGTGTTGGCGAAATTCGCCGCGATGTTCGAGTTGCCGCCGCCAGGCGTGCCGTCGACCGGGCCGCCCGCGTCATACACCACGTGCACGCCCGTCTGTTTGTAGCGCGTCGTGTCGGCTTCGGCCACGTACCAGTTGAACAGCGGGAACACTTCGTTGAATCCGGCGAAGCCGTTCAGGTCCGTGTTGTTGAAGTTCGAATAGCTCCCGTCGCGGAAACGGATGTTGGTCGGCACGAGCGTGAGCCCGGGCTCGCTGTCCTGCGACACGCCGTCGCCGTTCTGGTCGAAGAAGGTCCGCGTGTACAGATTCGTGTGCCACTGCAGCACGGGGATATCGCCGAGGTCCTTGGACTGTCCGCCCTTCAATTGCGTCGCCGTCGCCAGCCCGTCGACGATCTGGTCGTTCCATTGGTCGAAGACCGTGATGCGGAACGTGCCGTCGGGCAGGCCGCTGATCTTGAACGTGCCGTCGGGATTGCACTTGGTAAAGGCGATGTCCTCCCCGTCGGTGTCGCCGACGCTCACGTAGCACTGCGTGAAGCCGAGCGAATCGCGCGAGCCCGAGCCGTACAGGTTCTCGTTCGGCGGACGGCTGTAGTGCAGATTCGTGATCCGGCCGGCAAGCGAGTTGTTGCAGGTCGTGCCGGCGCATACCACCGGCAGCCGGTCGTTGATGATCTTCGGATTCGCGAAGCCGATCGACACGTGGAAGCCCGCGGGCCCGAACTCCTGGAAGTACGACGGGCCGCCGACCTTGATGAACGCATCGTGAGCCTTCTGTCCGTCCAGCGTGTTGGTCTGCAGCCATTCCTCGCCGCGGCCGGTCCGGTCGGCGCCCGGCGTCGCAACGACGCCATAACGTCCCGGCATCAGGTTCGCGATGACCGCCTGGCCGACCAGCGGCGACAGCGTCTTGCCGTCGGACTCGTACTTCGGGCAGGTCGGGATCATGCCGACGAGGCCGTCGGTCGACGTCGTCGAAATCGGGCACGCGTTCAGGCCGGTGGAAGGATCGACGGTGCCCTGCAGCGAGTTCGACAGCGGCATGTTGAACATGTCGTAGGTCATCTGCCCGGTGGCGTCGCCGGTGCCGCCGGCGTCGTCGAACAGCTTGATCTCGAACCCGCCGAGACCCGGCTCATGCGCGCTGCCGAAGCCGTCGTTGCCGCCGCTCACGTCCACTTCGCCGTTGACGGGCGCGTCGTCCTCGAACACGAATACCGAGATCTTCGCGGTCTGCAACGGCGTCTCCTGCACGAGCACGTTGACGTTCTTCTGGGCCGGTGCGATCGGCGCGCCGCCCATCGTATGACCGCAGGTGCCCGTGCCCGGCGCGAAATCCGCGCCGCCGGGGCCCGACGGGCAATCCTTTGAAATGTCGAACTGCCGCATCGCGCCGGTGGGGTTGTTCGGATCGACGGGTTTCGGGGCGCCGCCGCCATTCGAGAAACTGTTACCGGCATCGCCCGGCAGGATCGAGATGTAGTAGTGCTTGGTTGGATCGAGCGACACCTGGCTCGGATCGACCGGCACCTGTTGCGATGCACTCGCGCGGCACGCGCCGTTGCCGATATCGCATACCGCGGGCACGTGCGTGTTGGTGGCAGGATCGAACACCGTCTGCCCCGACTCGCACGCAACCGTGCCGACGCAACCCGCCGCGACCACCGGCATGTAGCTCGTATGGAAGCTGGTGCCGAGACTCGGCACCGGCAGCGGCGGACAGTTCGCGGGGCGCGGTGTCGTGTTCACCTGGCAGGCCGGGTCGATCTGGAACGTGCGGTCTTCCTCGATGATCCAGCGGTAGTCGGTGAGCTGCACGGGCGTCTTGCCCGGTGCCGTGCTCGGCCCGTCCAGCACCTTCACGGCGAGCCCGCTGCCGCCCTTGAACGTGACGGCAACGTTCGCCGGGGCGCTCGCCGTGTTCTGCGAGTTGACCGCCGTATACTTGAAGGTCACGCCCGCGGTCGCGGCGCCGACGGGCGGCGCGCTCGGCGTCACGGAGAACGAACCGTCCGCATTCAGCGTAACGGTGCCGCCGCTGACGCTGCCCGGTACCACTGCCGCGGTGAGCGGCAGGCCGCTCGGGTCCGTGTCGTTGACGAGCACGCCCGGCGCGCCGATCTGCAGCCGCGACGCGATGTTGCTCGTGTAGCTGTCGTCGTGAGCGACCGGCGGCCCGGACAGGCAGCCGGCGGCTTGCGTGCAGGGAGCCAGCGTCACCGTCGCGGTGACCGCGGGATTGCCGTTCGCCTGATACACGAAGCTGTCCGACGTTGCACCGGCATTAGGCACGTAGTTGAACGTGCCGTCCGGGTTCAGCGTCACCGTGCCGTTGGCCGGCTTGGTCACGAGCTGCACGCCATAGACGCCGACGTCATTGGCGATCACCCCTTTCCCGGGGTCCGCCACGGTCAGCGTGTTGCCCGCCACGAGGAAGTACTTGTCGGGATTGGCGACGACGTTCTGGCCGCCTCCGCCTGCGGACGGAAGCGCGCCGTTGTTGATGCTGAGATATGCCTGCATGCCGCCGTCGCGCTGGTTGTTGGTGGACAGGCTCAGTTGCCGGTCGAACACCGGCAGCGCGGGCGCATTCAGGCCCGGCGCGGTCATCATCACGTCGTAAGTCTTGCCGGCCGCCAGGAACACGGACGACTGCACGCGCGGATTGCCGGGCAGCGGATTGCCGTCCTCGGCGACGAGCGTGAAGCCGGAGACCGACGGGTTCCCGCTTTGCGCGCCGACCACCGACGGCACGTGCATCCGCAGGCCCGCGTTGACGAAGCGCAGCAGCACCTGGCCGGTCGACACGGAAGCCCTTGCGGGGAACGACGAGCGGTCCGGATGCGTACGATCGAAAGCGACGCCGTTGATCAGGTAATAACGCGGATCGTAGTTCACGGCCGGCGGATAGCAGGTGCCGAACGATGAGGAGTGCGAATCCCCGCAGCCACCGGAAAGGCCGGACCATACCTTGGTTTCGCTGAAGCCGCTCTTCACCACGGCCGCGGCGACCGCGGCGTTCTGCACCGGATCGATTTCGCTCAGCACGAGCGGGATGTCGGCGTCGTATGGCACGCCCGGATAGGCGACCGGTCGCGACGTTGCGGACGCCGGCGGCGTGCGCACCACCAGCACGCCGTAGAGGCCCATCGGCCCCTGGATCGACGGATGGGAGCCCGATTCGATCAGGTAGGTGCCGGGCCGCAGGTTGTTCCACGTCAGCGCCGTCGTCGCGCCGTGCGCCACCTCGGTCGAGAACGACTGAACCCGCGGCCCTTGCGCGGGCGGCGTAAACGTCGCACCGCTGCCGGTGCCGGCGATCGGCCAGGTCGTCGAGGTCTGGGTCGGATGCACGGGGCTCGGGGTCGACGTCGCCGTCTTGCCGAGACCGCCGCCCAGCTGGCCGACGATCACGAGCGACGTCGGCACGGAGGCCGGCAGACTGTTCGTGAGGTTGATCGTCAGCGTCGCGCCGGACGGCACGGTGATCACCACCGGCGACCAGCCCGATCCGGCGCCGGGATTGGCCGCCGCACAGGTGGCCGGCGCCACGGCGGCCGCCGAGCACGTGTAGCCCCACATCGGCACGATCTCGCCGTCGGGCATCGTGGCAGTCACGGCCTTCGCCGTCAGGTTCACGGTCTGGGCGAGCGATGCCTCGCTCGCTGCCAGCAGCATCGACGCGGCGAGGCTCGCCTTGGCCAGGCGGAGAAACGTCGCCTTGAACTGGATGAATCGCATTTCCGTTCTCCCCGCCTCTAGTTGCCTTCGTTGATCACGAAGACTTGTGGATCGACGAGCATCATCATCATCATTCCGCCCGGGAAGATGTTGTTCGTGGTGATCTCGCGTTCATTGTGCGAATGCCACATGAATGCAAAGCCCGCTTCGCTTCCCGGCGGATTCGCGATCGTGCCGCTCGGCGGCGTCGTGCCGGTCGGCGAGGTCGCGCGAATCGTCGCATCCGGTCCGAGATAGGGACTGCCGCCATACCACGCACCGTTCGTCAGGATGTGCGAGTCGGGCAGCGTGACCGGTCCGCCGCTGCCGACGTTGCCGAACGGATGCGCTTCGAGCGCCTTGTTGTGGTCCGCGCACCATTCGTAGTAGTTCGGCGCCGTCGGGTCCGCGGTGTAGTAGCCGTTCGCATCGGGAATGCAGACGCTGCCGTCGCCGGGCTTGTGCCCGTACACGTCCCAGTTGAGCCCCTTGCCGGTCCAGTAGAAGATGCCGTCCAGGGTTTCGCCCGGCGTCGTGGTCGTGGTGAACAGCAGCGGGCCCGCGACCTTGGTCGCGTCCGTCTTGGCAAGCAGCAGGTTGCCGTCGCGCGCGAGCACGCGGACGTGATTGCCGTGCTCGTGGAACGGATGCTGCCAGCGGCCCGTGCCGATGATCCGCAACAGCACCAGCTCGCCGGGGTGCATGTGCGGATTGCCGTTGTAGGGCTGGTGCGGATACTGCATCGCATAGTTCGGATCCATGTCGTCCGGCATCGAACGGCCATTGATCATGAAATACGCGGGATGATAAGGCTCGGTCTCGACGGTCATGCAGCCCGTCGGCAGCGTGCACGTCTTCGCGGCCTCCTGCTCGGCCTGCGTATGGATGCGCGGATCCATTTCGGAGAACTGAAAAAGATACTCACGGTCGTAGCACGCTGAAACATGGTTGTATGCCGCCGCCGCGTTGCGGTAGTCCGGCTGGCCGTCGGGCAGCGTCGCGGCGACTGCGCGGCATCCTGCCGGCACGGCCAGCACGCCCGGCGCCGAGGTCGGCAATACGATGATCGCGCCATAGAGGCCCATCTCGATCTGCAGGTCGCCCCGTGTGCCGCTGTAGTAGGCATGCGTGCCGGGCGTCGCCGCGACGAAACTGTAGGTCACCGTGTTGCCGTGCGCCGCCTCGCGCGTGAGCAGCCCCGGCACGCCGGTGAGCGCGGCCGGACACGAGCCGTCGGGATTGAGCGCCGCCGCGCACACCTGGAATCCCTGAAACAGGATCGACGTGTTGCCCGCGGCCGCGGGCAGGTTGTTCGTGAGCGTCACCGTGATCACGTCGCCCTGCCGCACGATCAGCGTCGGCCCGGGAATCTGCATGCTCGGGCAGTTCGCCCCCGTGATGCCCGCCGGCGAGAATCCCGCCGGCGCCGTGCGGCAGCCGTAGCCCCACGAATAGACGCTCGTGCCGTCCGGCTGGCTGATGCGGCTCGCTTCCGCGCTCAGGTCGAAATGCGTGCCGGTGATGCCCGGCGCGGCGGCCAGAACCGGCCCGCAGAGCAATGCGGCAAGCATTGCCACGGCGAGCCGTACGAGCCGTCCGGCACCCGTGCACATAGCGGTCCGGATGTCATGAGTGAAGTGGCCCACGATATTTCTCCTAGATGCAGGACTTCGTAGCCGGGTTGAGCGCGGCCGGGCAGATGCGGACCTCCGTCATCAGCCCCCCGAAGTTCTCGGCGTCGTTCGACAGGTGATCGAGATTCGGCGTGTAGAGGTAGTAGACCGACCCCGGCGCGTACTTCGTCGTGTCGCTCGCATCGAGAATCACGTCGATGGATTCGCCGCCGCCGAGCGTGATCGAGTTCGTGTAGTAGGTCATGTCGTTGCCGGCCATGTCGCGCAGCAACCGGGCGTTGACGCCGATCACGTGCATCCTCACGCCCAGCGACGCGAGCGTCTGGAATTCGGTGACGTCGAGATCGGAAATCCTGAGCAGCGCGCGGCCGCCGGCCGGGATATTGATGATGGTCGGCAGCGGCTGGGAAACATGGGCCGTGCCGTCGGCCACCGGAGTCTGCATCGGCCCCTGGGTCACCGTGTCCGGATAGCTGCGCCCGTTCAGCATGAAGTACTTGTCCTTCATGTCGGTGAACGGTTCCGGGTTGAACGTCATCCCCACGAAATGGAAGTTCGGATCGAAGCCGTGGATCTGCACCGGATACTCGACGTCGTATGCAGTCGAACCGTCGCCGTCGTTGTACGCGTAGAGCGTCGGCTTGCCGCTCTTGTCGTTGACGTGCAGCACGCCATTCGAAGGCGGCAGCGGCGTCGAGCACAGAATGTCGTTGCCGCACCGCGTACGAAGATCGCCTTGCTGCGCCACCAGCGCGGCGTACAGCGAATGGCCGGACGGCACCCGGTTCTGGCGCGGCCGCACGAAGATCTGGCCGACCATCCCCATCTGGAGGTGCTCCGGCGGCGTGATGTGGCAGTGCCAGAAGTAGGTGCCGGCATCGGGCGCGAGATAGTAATAGGTGAAGCTGGCGCCGATGTTGATCGCCACCGACGCATCCGGCACGCCGTCATAGAACGACGACGCATTCGGATAACCGTGGAAGTGCACCGTGTGCTGCTCGAACAGGTCGGGGCGCATGATCATGCCGACGTTCGTGAGCGTCAGGAAGAACTCGTCGTCCTCGTCGATCGCCATCTCGGGCGCCGGCATGTTGCCGTTCATCACGCCGATGTCCATGATCGGGCGCGGATCCACATGGCCGGTCAACTGGCCCGGCGGCGACGATTCCGGGTCGGGCACGAGGCCGACCGCGCCGTTGTAGGTCGGGTCGGTTCTCGGATCGCCGACCGTGTTGAACACCGATGCGAATTCCGTACCGGCGCGGCCGGCCTGGATGTCGGCAATGCCGGACAACGGGCCGAAGGCAAACAGGTACGTCTGCGTGCCGTCGGCCATGGTGGCGTACCCGTCACCGCCCGAGATCTGCTGACACTTGATGGCGCCGTTGACGATACCGGTCGGCGTGGAGTTCAGCCCGGTGAAGGACGGTCCGGTGTAGGCGGGTTCCGCACCGCCGGCCGGCAGCGCCGTCGGATGGGACGGCGTGGTGAACGGACATTGAACGCGAAACGTTTGGGCAAACGAGGGAACGGCGCACATCAGGAGCAACAGTGCCGCCACACTGCTGCAACACGCGCGGGTACTGAACATATGACCTCCATCCAAGGGGTCCGCCAGCGACACGCGCTGGACGTCATGCTCTGCTGCAGACGCGGGCCGCGAAGCTTTCACGGCCCGTACCGGCATTCTGCGGACGCGCGCGCAAGGCCGGGATGGGTCACCCTCCTACTTTTGCATAGGGGGTCCCCGGCGAACGGGGGCATCGTTTGCCGCACGATCGGCGCAGACCGCGCGGGCATGCCGGCGGCGCGGCCAGCCGATGATCGAAATGACGGAAACGAGGGTCCGGCGCCGAACGACGCGGCGATTCGGAGGAGGATGGCGGGCGACGCGGTAGACTTCGCTGTGGCGCAACCGCGGCGTTCAGGCCCTGATGGCGGGCTTGCCGGGCTGCAACGGGAAACGACGGGCAAAAAAAAGCGCCACGGAGACCGTGGCGCTAAAAAAGTTCTAGCCATTCCGAGGGCCGTGCTAGAACCTGAGAGACTGCGCGAAACACCGTTGCCGGTTAAACTCCTGAAACGATGTTTCGAAAACGTGAGACATTCTTTCCGTTTCCGCCCGACAAGTCAAGCGGTATTTGCACCGGTTTGTTCACTTTCCGGCAATGCTCATTTGAGCACTTTCCTAATAAACCAAGGGTGAACCCGTAAAATCTCATCCGATGAACGATTCACCCATGGAACATGCATCTTTTGACAATCATCCTACAATACCAACAAAATGAAATCGAGTTTCGGAAATAGAGAGAATCCCTCGTGTCGACATCTGTAACGCCTTCCGCGCCCCGAGACCGCGAATCGTCGCCGGACGAGATCACCGCGCTCGCGCGCGGCCTCGCCGTGCTGCGCCGCATCGCGGCCGCCGACGCCCCGGTCAGCAACCGCGAGCTGACCGAATTGACGGGCATCCCGAAACCGACCGTGTCGCGCATCACGGCGACGCTCGTCAGCGCCGGCTTCCTGTTCCAGCTGCCCGACAGCGAGCGCTTCGTGCTGACCGCGTCGGTGCTGGAGCTGAGCCACGGCTTCCTGCGCAACTTCGACATCCGCGCGCGCTCGCGGCCGTTCATGATCGAACTCGCCGAGCGCACGTCGCTGTCGGTGCACCTCGCGGTGCGCGACCGGCTCGACATGGTCGCGATCGACGTGATCCGGCCGCGCTCGGCCGTGCTCGTCACGCGCCTCGAGATCGGCTCGCGGATGGACATCGCGCGCACCGCGGTCGGCCGCGCGTATCTCGCGGCGCTGGAGGACGACGAGCGCCGCACGCTGCTCGACGCGCTGCGCGCGACGGCCGGCGACGACTGGCCGCACGTATCGGCGCGCCTGACCCCCGGCCTCGAGGACGCGATGCGCGCCGGCCACGCGATCGCGATCGGCGAATGGCGCGAAGGGCTGAATGCGGTCGCGGCCGGGTTCGTCGGCCCGTCGGGCCAGCGCTATTCGGTGAACTGCGGCGGCGCATCGAGTCAGTGCCCGCCAGAATGGCTGCAGGAACACGTGGTGCCCGCGCTGCACGAGTGCATCGCGAAAATCACCCGCGAGATCGGCGGCGCGCCGGCCCGGCGCAGCGCCGTGTAATCGATCCGTCATCGCCCCGTCGCGTTCTGTAACGACCGTAACCCGTTGAAAGATAGACGACTGGACTGTAACGGGGACGGGACGTAGGATCATGCCCATCGTCGCGCCGCATTCGCGGCGCGCACCGCTCTTTTCTTTTTCCGCGCAGACCGGAAGGGCCCGTACCGAGCCGGCCTTCCGGCACCGCATGCCCCTGCGCCGCCCAGGCCCGTTTTCCAGCCCGGTTTCGAGCCCGTTTCCCGGCCTGCCGAGCCGTCTTCCTGACAGAACCCGATGGACAATCAACAAAAGCCCACGCCCCCTTCGAAGGATCCCGCCTCCCCCGCCGCGCGCCGCCCGCGCCGCACGCTGGTGATCGGGACGCTCGCGGTCGTCGTCATCGGCGGCCTGCTGTGGTGGCACCCGTGGAACCGCACGCAGGCCGACGCGCAGGCGGCGGCCAGCGCGGCCTCCGGCGCGAGCGCAGGCGGCGGCCATCGCGGCCGCGGCGGCCCCGCCGCGATGGCGAACGTTCCGCAACCCGTATCGGTCGCGACCGCGACGCAGGGCGAGATGCCGATCGTGCTGTCCGCGCTCGGCACCGTGACGCCGCTCGCGAGCGTGACGGTCAAGACGCAGCTGTCGGGCTACCTGCAGTCGGTCGCGTTCCAGGAAGGCCAGATCGTCAGGAAGGGCGACCTGCTCGCGCAGATCGACCCGCGCCCGTACCAGGTCGCGCTCGAGAACGCCGAAGGCACGCACGCGCGCGACTCGGCACTGCTCGCGACGGCCCGCCTCGACCTGAAGCGCTACCAGACGCTGCTGTCGCAGGATTCGATCGCATCGCAGACGGTCGACACCCAGGCGTCGCTCGTCAAGCAATATGAAGGAACGGTGAAGACCGACCAGGCGGCGATCGATTCCGCGAAGCTGAACCTCGCGTACGCGCGCATCACGGCGCCGGTGTCGGGCCGCGTCGGCCTGCGCCAGGTCGACCCCGGCAACTACGTGACGCCGGGCGACACGAACGGGATCGTCGTGATCACGCAGCTGCAGCCGATGAGCGTGATCTTCACGACTTCGGAAGACAACCTGCCGCAGATCGTCAAGCAGGTGAACGCGGGCCGGAAACTGTCGGTCACCGCGTACAACCGCAACAACACGGTGCCGCTCGAGACGGGATCGCTCGCCACGCTCGACAACCAGATCGACACCAGCACCGGCACGGTCAAGCTGCGCGCGACCTTCGATAACAAGGAAGGGCTGCTGTTCCCGAATCAGTTCGTGAACGCGCGGCTGCTGGTCGACGTGATGCGCGATGCGACGATCGTGCCGACGGCCGCCGTGCTGACGGGCTCGATCGGCCAGTTCGTGTACATCGTGAAGCCCGACAACACGGTGACGGTGCGCAAGGTCACGATCGGCCCGGTCGACGGCGAGCGCACGAGCATCGTCAGCGGCGTCGCGCTCGGCGAGCGCGTGGTCACCGACGGCTCCGACCGGCTGCGCGAAGGCGCGAAGATCACGATCCCGGCCGACAAGCCGAAAGGCGCGTCGGGCGCGCACGGCGCCGGCGCGGCGTCCGGCGCATCGGGCGCGGCCGCCCGCCGCGGCGGACACAAGCACGGCGCGTCGCAGGCAGCGGCCCCCGCGGCCCAGTAACGCGCGGGCCGCTCGATGAATCCATCCCGCCTCTTCATTCTCCGGCCGGTCGGCACCGCCCTCCTGATGGCGGCGATCATGCTGGCCGGTCTCGTCGCGCTGCGCTTCCTGCCGCTCGCCGCCCTGCCCGAGGTCGACTACCCGACGATCCAGGTCCAGACCTTCTATCCGGGCGCGAGCCCGGAGGTGATGACGTCGGCGGTCACCGCGCCGCTGGAGCGGCAGTTCGGCCAGATGCCGTCGCTGAACCAGATGTCGTCGCAAAGCTCGGCCGGCGCGTCGGTGATCACGCTGCAGTTCTCGCTCGACCTGCCGCTCGACATCGCCGAACAGGAAGTGCAGGCCGCGATCAACGCGGCCGGCAACCTGCTGCCGTCCGACCTCCCGGCCCCGCCGATCTATGCGAAGGTCAATCCGGCCGACGCGCCGGTGCTGACCCTCGCGATCACGTCGAAGACCCTGCCGCTCACCCAGGTGCAGGACCTGACCGACACGCGTCTCGCGATGAAGATCTCGCAGATCGCGGGCGTCGGCCTCGTCAGCCTGTCGGGCGGCAACCGGCCGGCCGTGCGGATCCAGGCGAACCCGACCGCGCTCGCGCAGTACGGGATGAACCTCGACGACCTGCGCACGACGATCTCGAACCTGAACGTGAACACGCCGAAGGGCAACTTCGACGGCCCGACGCGCGCGTACACGATCAACGCGAACGACCAGCTCACCAGCGCCGATCAATACAACGACGCGGTCGTCGCCTACAAGAGCGGCCGCCCGGTGATGCTGACCGACGTCGCGAAGATCGTCGCCGGCTCCGAGAACACCAAGCTCGGCGCGTGGGTCAATGCGGAGCCCGCGATCATCCTGAACGTGCAGCGCCAGCCGGGCGCGAACGTGATCGCGACCGTCGACGCGATCAAGGCGCAGCTGCCGAAGCTGCAGGAGACGCTGCCCGCCGCGCTCGACGTGCAGATCGTCACCGACCGCACGACGATGATCCGCGCCGCCGTGCGCGACGTGCAGTTCGAGCTGCTGCTCGCGGTCGCGCTGGTCGTGCTGGTGATGTACCTGTTCCTCGCGAACGTCTACGCGACCATCATCCCGAGCCTGTCGGTGCCGCTGTCGCTGATCGGCACGCTCGCGGTGATGTACATGGCCGGCTTCTCGCTGAACAACCTGTCGCTGATGGCGCTCACCATCGCGACCGGCTTCGTCGTCGACGACGCGATCGTGATGATCGAGAACATCGCGCGCTACGTCGAGGAAGGCGACACGGGCCTCGAGGCCGCGCTGAAGGGCTCGAGACAGATCGGCTTCACGATCATCTCGCTGACGGTGTCGCTGATCGCGGTGCTGATCCCGCTGCTGTTCATGGGCGACGTGGTCGGCCGCCTGTTCCACGAGTTCGCGATCACGCTCGCGGTGACGATCGTGATCTCGGCGATCGTGTCGCTCACGCTCGTGCCGATGATGTGCGCGAAGCTGCTGCGCCATTCGCCGCCGCCGGAGAGCCACCGCTTCGAGGCGCGCGTGCACCGCGCGATCGACTGGGTGATCGCACGCTACGGGGTCGCGCTCGAATGGGTGCTGAACCGCCAGCGCTCGACGCTCGTCGTCGCGGTGCTGACGCTCGTGCTGACCGGCCTGCTCTACGTGTTCATACCGAAGGGCTTCTTCCCCGCGCAGGACACCGGCGTGATCCAGGCGATCACGCAGGCGCCGCAGTCGATCTCGTACGGCGCGATGGCCGAACGCCAGCAGGCGCTCGCGGCCGAGATCCTGAAGGATCCGAACGTCGCGAGCCTCACGTCGTTCATCGGCGTCGACGGCAGCAACATCACGCTGAACAGCGGCCGGATGCTGATCAACCTGAAGGCGCGCGACGCCCGCTCCGAATCGTCCGCGCAGATCATCCGCGACCTGCAGCAGCGCGTCGCGAACGTGACCGGCATCTCGCTGTTCATGCAGTCGGTACAGGACCTGACGATCGACTCGACCGTGAGCCCGACGCAGTACCAGTTCATGCTGACGAGCCCGAACCCGGACGAGTTCGCGACCTGGGTGCCGAAGCTCGTCACGCGGCTGCAAAAGGAGCCGTCGCTCGCCGACGTCGCGACCGACCTGCAGAGCAACGGCCAGTCGGTCTACATCGAGATCGACCGCGCGAGCGCCGCGCGCTTCGGCATCACGCCGGCGACCGTCGACAACGCGCTGTACGACGCGTTCGGCCAGCGCATCGTGTCGACCATCTTCACGCAGTCGAACCAGTACCGCGTGATTCTCGAGTCGGAGCCGAAGGAGCAGCATTACGCCGAATCGCTGAGCGACATCTACCTGCCGTCCGCGGGCGGCGGCCAGGTGCCGCTGTCGTCGATCGCGTCGTTCCACGAGCGGCCGTCGCCGCTGCTCGTCGCGCACCTGTCGCAGTTCCCGTCGACGACGATCTCGTTCAACCTCGCGCCGGGCGCGTCGCTCGGCGAGGCCGTGAAGGCGATCGGCGCCGCCGAGCAGGACATCGGCCTGCCCGGCTCGTTCCAGACGCGCTTCCAGGGCGCCGCGCTCGCGTTCCAGGCGTCGCTGTCGAACCAGCTGTTCCTGATCCTCGCGGCGGTCATCACGATGTACATCGTGCTCGGCGTGCTGTACGAGAGCTACATCCACCCGATCACGATCCTGTCGACGCTGCCGTCGGCCGGCGTCGGCGCGCTGCTTGCGCTGATGATCACCGGGCACGACCTCGACATCATCGGGATCATCGGGATCGTGCTGCTGATCGGCATCGTGAAGAAGAACGCGATCATGATGATCGACTTCGCGCTCGAAGCCGAGCGGGTCGAAGGCAAGCCGCCGCGCGAGGCGATCTACCAGGCGTGCCTGCTGCGCTTCCGGCCGATCCTGATGACGACGCTCGCCGCGCTGCTCGGCGCGGTGCCGCTGATCGTCGGCGCGGGCGCGGGCTCCGAGCTGCGCCAGCCGCTCGGAATCGCGATCGCGGGCGGCCTGATCGTGTCGCAGGTGCTGACGCTGTTCACGACGCCGGTGATCTACCTCGGCTTCGACAGCCTCGCGCGCCGCGTGCGCGGCTGGTTCGAGCGGCACGGCCCCGGCGCCGGCACGCGCACGGACGTGTAAATGAAACGACCCCCACGCTCACTTCGTTCGCGTGGGGGGGCGCAGCCCCCCCATCTCCCGAAAACGCATCCGTCGGAACACGCGGCGGCCCAGCGAGTGCCGACATGAACCTGTCGCGCCCCTTCATCACCCGCCCCGTCGCGACGACGCTGCTCGCGCTCGGCGTCGCGCTCGCGGGCCTGTTCGCGTTCATCCGGCTGCCGGTGTCGCCGCTGCCGCAGGTCGACTTCCCGACCATCTCGGTGCAGGCGTCGCTGCCCGGCGCGAGCCCCGAGACGGTCGCGACCAGCGTGACGAGCCCGCTCGAGCGGCACCTCGGCTCAATCGCCGACGTCAGCGAAATGACGTCGACCAGCACCGTCGGCAACGCGCGGATCATCCTGCAGTTCGGGCTGAACCGCGACATCGACGGCGCCGCGCGCGACGTGCAGGCCGCGATCAACGCGGCGCGCGCCGACCTGCCCGCGTCGCTCAGGAGCAACCCGACGTATCGCAAGGTCAACCCGGCCGACTCGCCGATCATGATCGTGTCGCTCACGTCGGAAACGTCGTCGCCCGCGAAACTGTACGACGCCGCATCGACGGTGCTGCAGCAGTCGCTGTCGCAGATCGACGGGATCGGCCAGGTGTCGGTGAGCGGCTCCGCGAACCCGGCCGTGCGCGTCGAGCTCGAGCCGCATGCGCTGTTCCACTACGGGATCGGCCTCGAGGACGTGCGCGCCGCGCTCGCGTCCGCGAACGCCAACAGCCCGAAGGGCGCGATCGAATTCGGCCCGAAGCACTACCAGCTCTATACGAACGACCAGGCGTCGCAGGCGTCGCAGTACAGCGACCTCGTCGTCGCTTACCGCAAAGGCGCGGCCGTGCGGCTGTCCGACCTGTCCGAGGTCGTGGACGGCGTCGAGGACCTGCGCAACCTCGGTTTGTCGAACGGCAAGCGCGCGGTGCTCGTGATCCTCTACCGCTCGCCCGGCGCGAACATCATCGAGACGATCGACCGCGTGCGCGCGGCGCTGCCGCAGCTCACCGCGTCGCTGCCGGCCGACATCACGGTCACGCCGGTGCTCGACCGTTCGACGACGATCCGTGCGTCGCTGAAGGACACCGAGCACACGCTGCTGATCGCGGTCAGCCTGGTCGTGATGGTCGTGTTCCTGTTCCTGCGCAACTGGCGCGCGACGCTGATCCCGAGCGTCGCGGTGCCGATCTCGATCGTCGGCACGTTCGGCGCGATGTACCTGCTCGGCTTCTCGATCGACAACCTGTCGCTGATGGCGCTGATCGTCGCGACCGGCTTCGTCGTCGACGATGCGATCGTCGTGCTCGAGAACATCACGCGCCACATCGAGAACGGCAAGCCGAGGTTGCAGGCCGCGTTCGACGGCGCGCGCGAGGTCGGCTTCACCGTGCTGTCGATGAGCATCTCGCTCGTCGCGGTGTTCCTGCCGATCCTGCTGATGGGCGGCATCGTCGGGCGGCTGTTCCGCGAGTTCGCACTGACGCTGTCGCTCGCGATCGGCGTGTCGCTCGCAGTGTCGCTCACCGTCACGCCGATGATGTGCGCGCGGCTGCTGCGCGAAGCGCACGACGTGCAGGAGGAAGGCCGCCTCGGCCGCTTCCTCGAGCGCTTCTTCACGCGGATGCAGCGCGGCTACGAGCGCTCGCTGTCGTGGGCGCTGCGCCGCCCGCTGCTGGTGCTGCTGATCCTGTTCGCGACGATCGGGCTGAACGTCTACCTGTACATCATCGTGCCGAAGGGCTTCTTCCCGCAGCAGGACACCGGGCTGATGATCGGCGGCATCCAGGCCGACCAGTCGACCTCGTTCCAGGCGATGAAGCTGAAGTTCGCCGAGATGATGCGGATCGTGCAGGCGAACCCGAACGTGAAGAGCGTCGCGGGCTTCACCGGCGGCACGCAGACCAACTCGGGCTTCATGTTCGTCACGCTGAAGGACCGCACCGAGCGCAAGCTGTCGGCCGACCAGGTGATCCAGCAGCTGCGCAGGCCGCTGTCGGACGTCGCGGGCGCGCGCACGTTCCTGCAGGCCGCGCAGGACATCCGCGTCGGCGGCCGGCAAAGCAGCGCGCAGTACCAGTTCACGCTGCTCGGCGATTCGAGCGCCGAACTGTACAAGTGGGCGCCGCTCCTGACCGAGGCGCTGCAGAAGCGCGCCGAGCTGACCGACGTGAACTCCGACCAGCAGCAAGGCGGCCTCGAGGCGATGGTGACGATCGACCGCGCGAGCGCCGCGCGGCTCGGCATCAAGCCCGCGCAGATCGACAACACGCTGTACGACGCGTTCGGCCAGCGCCAGGTCTCGACGATCTACAACCCGCTGAACCAGTACCACGTCGTGATGGAGGTCGCGCCGAAATACTGGCAGAGCCCGGAGATGCTGAACCAGGTGTGGATCAGCACGTCGGGCGGCAGCGCGAACGGCTCGCAGACCACCAACGCGGCGGCCGGCACCTTCGTCGCGACCTCGGCCGGCACGTCGAGCGCCGGCACGGCCGCGACGAGCGCCGCGGCGATCGCGTCCGATTCCGCGCGCAACCAGGCGCTGAACTCGATCGCGTCGAGCGGCAAGTCGAGCGCGTCGTCGGGCGCGGCGGTGTCGACGTCGAAGTCGACGATGATTCCGCTGTCCGCGATCGCGACCTTCGGCCCGAGCACGACGCCGCTGTCGGTCAACCACCAGGGGCTGTTCGTCGCGACGACGATCTCGTTCAACCTGCCGCCGGGCGTGTCGCTGTCGCAGGCGACCCAGGTGATCTACCAGACGATGGCGCAGATCGGCGTGCCGCCAACGATCGTCGGCAGCTTCCAGGGCACCGCGCAGGCGTTCCAGCAGTCGCTGAACAACCAGCCGATCCTGATTCTCGCGGCGCTGCTGGCCGTCTACATCGTGCTCGGGATCCTGTACGAGAGCTACATCCACCCGATCACGATCCTGTCGACGCTGCCGTCGGCCGGCGTCGGCGCCCTGCTCGCGCTGCTGTTGTTCAAGACCGAGTTCAGCATCATCGCGCTGATCGGCGTGATCCTGCTGATCGGTATCGTGAAGAAGAACGCGATCATGATGGTCGACTTCGCGATCGACCAGACGCGCAACGGCAACAAATCGTCGTTCGATGCGATCCACGAGGCGTGCCTGCTGCGCTTCCGGCCGATCATGATGACCACGATGGCGGCACTCCTCGGCGCGCTGCCGCTCGCGTTCGGCCACGGCGACGGCGCCGAGCTGCGCGCGCCGCTCGGGATCGCGATCGCCGGCGGCCTGATCATGTCGCAGGTGCTGACGCTCTATACGACGCCGGTCGTCTATCTGTACATGGACCGGTTCCGCGTGTGGGGCGAAAAGCGCCGCAACCGCCGCGGCAATTCGGGCGGACCGGCGGTGGCCGGGGAGTAACGGCACGCGGCCGCTTCGAGAATCGCGAGCCTGCGCGCAAGCGCGGGCTCGCGATAGCGCGACGCGCCGTCATCCATGTCGCGCGAGGTCATACAGATCCTTTGCGTTGCGCGCATAGCGGCGCGGCGCCATTCCCGACCAGCGATGAAACGCGCGCGCAAATGCCTTCTCCGACGTGTAGCCGACCCGCTCGGCAACCTCGATCAGCCGCAGCTTGCCGTGCGCGAGCTCGCCGCTCGCCAGATACATCCGGTAGGCGGTCAGGTGGACGATCGGCGTCTCGCCGACCAGTTCCGCAAAACGCGCGCAAAAGCGCGAGCGCGACATGCCGGCCTCGGCCGCGAGACTCGCGAGCTGCCAGTTGCGGCGCGGGTCGCGATGCATCAGCGCCATCGCACGGCCGATCTGCGGATCGGTCAGGCCGCGCAGCCAGCCCGTATGATTTGCCGACGACTGCAGGTGCGCGCGCAACAGCTGCACGAACAGCACGTCGGCGAGACGCGTCGCGGCGACCGCCCAGCCGGGCTGGCACGCCATCGACTCCTCGATGAAGCTCTGCAGCGTGCTCGCGAGCCAGGGCGCGACGGCCGCGTCGTTCGCGCGGACGTGGATCAGTGGCGGCAGCACGGATAACAGCGGGCTGCGCACGAGGTCGCGATAAATGACGATCCCGGTATAGAGGTCGCTGGTCGCGCCGCCACCGCCCGCGGCGAATTCGAGCGGCGTGTCGAAGCGCGGCCGGATGCCCTTGTCCGCCATCAACGTATCGAACAGCACCGGTGGCTCGTCGAGCGACGACGCCATCACGTGCTCGTCGCCGTGCGGCAGCAGCACGAAGTCGCCCGGCCCCACGTGCACGGGCGCGGCACCGGCGACCGAGAGGAAGAACGGGCTGCCCGCGCAGGTGCGAAACGGTGCGCCCGCGACGGCCGGCTTGCGGATCGCCCACGGTGCG
Source organism: Burkholderia sp. BCC1988 (assembly GCF_905339895.1). Classification (NCBI taxonomy): domain Bacteria; kingdom Pseudomonadati; phylum Pseudomonadota; class Betaproteobacteria; order Burkholderiales; family Burkholderiaceae; genus Burkholderia; species Burkholderia sp. BCC1988. The sequence continues at coordinate 306,413 of NZ_CAJPHA010000006.1, read as the reverse complement.
CTCAACGTGAAGCGCCCGGTGACGACCGCATCGGCCCGCAGATCGGCCAGCACGTCGCTGAGAAGATCGGTCGTCATCGTCGGAGTCTCCGTGGTGCGTGCCGGCGGCTCAAAAGCGCTGCTGGATGCCCGCCATCACGCCGACCTGGTTCCGGCCGGCGCCGACGGTGCCGCCGGCCGCCACCGCCGACGTGCCGAGTGCGCTGTTCGTCATGTAGCCGACCGACGTATAGAGCATCGTACGCTTCGACAGGCTGTAATTGGCGCGCGCGACGAACAGGTTCGAGTCGTAGCGGCCGCGCAGCAGGTAGCGCACCGCCTGTGCGTCGAACGATAGCGCCGGCGTCGCGTAGACCGTGCCGCCCGCGAAGAAGATGTCCGACTGGCTGTGCGTCGCGGCCGCCGTGTTACGGCGGATCCAGCCCGCGCCGAGTTTCGCGATGCCGAATTTCACGTACGCGTCGACGATCGTGCGCGTGTCCGTATAGCCGGGGCTCGACAGCGGCGCCGACGCACCCGCGCCGCCGTGCATCACGTCGTACGAAGCGGCCGCGCCGAACTGCGGCGCGTCGTACGCGACCATCATCGTGTACTGGCGGCAGGCGACCGGATCGCCCGCCACGTTGCCCGCGCAGTTCGTGGCCGACGGGCCGGCCGGGCCCGCGCCGTCGCGCCCGGTGCTGTAGGTACCGCCGAGCGTCAGGCCGCCGAAGTGGCCGAGATAGCCGACCGCGTTGTCGCTGCGCGCGTTCGGCAGATAGCTGTCGAAGCTCGCCATCGAATGAATCGACGGGCCGATCACGTCGGCGTTCAGCAGCACCAGCATCGACATGTTCATCTGCCGCCCGAGGGTGAGCGCCCCGTACGGCGATTCGATGCCGACGTTCGCCTGCCGGCCGAAGAGCCGGCCGCCGTAGTTCAGCGCGCCCGAGTTCAGCGCGAAGCCGTTCTCGAGCACGAAGAACGCGCGATAGCCGCCGCCGAGATCCTCGACGCCGCGCAACCCGAAGCGCGACGGCACCTCGCCGGTCAGCGACGGCATGCCGGCGACCGAGCCGCCGCCCGCCGCGTTGTTGTAGTACTGGACGCCGGTATCGACGATGCCGTACAGCGTCACGCTGCTCTGCGCATGCGCGCCCGGCGACACGGCAGCGGCGGCCGCCGCGAACGAAACGGCCGTCGCGGCCGTGCGGAAGGTTTTCATGGAAGTCTCCAGACCAGTCGTGTAGTTATGCTTGATATTGACCGGCGTCGCATCGCACGCCGCCGGCCTTGGGGGAACACCGGAAAGCTCAGGTCACGAGCGGCGTGGCGAACGGCATCGAGCGCGGCCGCTCGCCGGTCGCATGCCAGATCGCGTCGGCGACGGCCGGTGCGACCGGCGGCAACGCGACTTCGCCGCAGCCTTGCGGGTCGCGATCGCTGTCGACGATCACGACGTCGATCTTCGGCATCGCGGCCAGACCGAGCAGCGGGTAGTCCGCGAAATTGCGCTGCACGACCGCGCCGTGCGCGAACGTGATCTCGCTTCGGAACGTATTGGTCAGCGCGAAGCCGACGCCGCCTTCGACCATCTCGCGAATCAGCAGCGGATTGATCGCGCGGCCGCAGTCGATCCCGCACACGATCCGCTCGAGCTTCACGTTGCCGCCCGTCACGCGCACCTCGGCGATCGTCGCGACGTACGTGCGGAACGCGCCGCCGCGCCCCGTGTACAACGAATACGCGACGCCGCGCGACAGGCCGGCCGGCGCGCGGCCGAACCAGTTCGCGCGCGCGGCCGTCGCGTCGAGCACGCGCAGCGCGAGCGGGTCGTGCTTGAGCAACGCGCGCCGGTATCGCACGGGGTCGGCCCGCGCCGTGTGCGCGAGTTCGTTTACAAAGCTCTCGAGGAAAAACACCGTCGACGTGCTGCCGACGCTGCGCATGAAGCTGACCGGAATCGGCTGCATCACCGTGACCGAGTCGACCAGCAGGTTCGGCACGTCGTAGCAAAGGTCGTACAAGCCGTCGAGCATCGTCTCGTCCCAGCCACCCGCCTTCTCGTAGCGGTCGCGCTTGATCGCCGCATACAGCGAGTGGCCCGCGACGCGCGCATGCAGCGCGACCGGCAGCCCGTCGCTGCCGAGCGCGGCGCGCAACCGCGCGGACGCGCACGGCCGATAGAAGCCGTGACGGATGTCGTCCTCGCGCGAGCGGATCACCTTCACGGGCCGCCCGACCGCCTTCGACGCGACGGCCGCATGCACGACGAAATCGGGCACGTACTTGCGGCCGAAGCTGCCGCCAAGAAACGTCGTGTTGACGAGGATGCGCTCGGCCGGCATGCCGAACAGCGACGACAGCGTCCAGCGCACTTTGTCCTGCCCCTGGATCGGCCCCCACACCTCGATGTCGTCCGCCCGCACGTGCACGGTCGCGTTGACGGGCTCCATCGTCGCGTGAACGATGTACGGCGTGTGGTAGTCGGCTTCGACGAGCGTGCCGGCCTCGGCGAGCCGGCGAGCGGGCTCGCCGATCGTCGTCGCGACCGCCGCGTGCTCCGCCTGCAGCGCGCCCTTGCACTGCGCGAGAATCGTCGCGCTGTCGAACGCCGGCGTCGGGCCCGCATCCCACACGATGTCCGCCGCGTCGCACGCCTTCTTCGCCTGCCAGTAGGTATGCGCGACAACGATCACCGCGTCCTTCGCGAGCACGACGTCCGCGACGCCGGGCATCGCACGCAACGCGTCGCGATTCTTCACGGCCGTCGGCCGGCCGTTCAGCGTCGGCGCCATCGCCAGCGCGCCGACCAGCATATCGGGCACCTGCACGTCGATGCCGTAGATCGCGCTGCCATCGACTTTCGCGGGCACGTCGAGCTTGTGCAGGGGACGACCGATCAGCGTGTGCGCGGATTCCGGCTTCAGGCGCGGCTGCGGGTCGTGCGGCAGCTTCGCGGCGGCATCGACGAGTTCGCCATATGACAGCGACCGGCCGCTCGGCGCATGGATGACACGGCCGTCGCGCGTCACGCACTGCGTGTCGCGCACGCCGAGCCGCGCGGCACCGGCCCGTAGGAACGCCGAGCGCGCCTGCGCGCCCGCGATGCGCAGCCGCGTGTAGAACATCGTCGCCGACATCGATGCGCCGACGAACTGCTGCGGCGCCTCGTTCGCGGCGTCGATCCGGTACGCGTCGCGCCCCGTGACGAATTCGATCGTCACGCTGCGCCAGTCGGCATCCATCTCGTCGGCGAGCACCTGCGGCAGCCCCGTGTAGACGCCCTGCCCGACTTCGGCTTGCGACAGGCCGATGATCGTCCTGCCGTCAGCGTCGACGCGCACCCAGTCGTTGATCTCGCGAAAGCGTGCGCCGTCGCCGGCCGCCTGCACGACGTCGCCGATCGCGAGCGGCAGCAGCAGGCTGCCCGCCAGCGCGACGCCGCCCTTCAGGAATACGCGCCGCGATGCATTCGGCGTGTGCAGCACCCGCACCGCGTCAGCCGGCCGCGACATGGATGGCCTCGCGAATGCGTTGATAGGTCGCGCAGCGGCACAGGTTCGTGACGGCCTGGTCGATCTGCGCGTCGGTCGGCTTGCGATGCCGCGCGAGCAGCGCGGCGGTGGCCATCACCATCCCCGACTGGCAGTAGCCACACTGCGGCACGTCCTTCTCGATCCACGCGCGCTGCACCGGGTGTGAGCGATCGTGCGACAGCCCCTCGATCGTCGTGACCGCGCGACCCGCGACGCTTGCGGCCGGCAGCACGCACGAGCGTGCGGCCTCGCCGTCGAGATGCACGGTGCAGGCACCGCACGCGCCGATGCCGCAGCCGTATTTGGTGCCGGTAAGCCGGGCCGCGTCGCGTATGACCCACAGCAGCGGCGTATCGGGATCGCCGTCGAAATCGAACGGCTGGCCGTTCAGCGTGAAGCGCATCGTCTGTCTCCCTGTTGCGCATCGCCGGTTCGTCATCCGGCGGATGGCGGCGATGGTTGACAGGGATTCTTGGCGGCGCAAAAAGCCACGCCAATGACCTTTGCTCCCGAAAAAGTAGCCGATCGTCCAGATCGTTGCAGACGACGATTCGCTGACGGCCGCCGCACCAGCCGCCGTCGTGGCCGCCGCGCTCGCCGCCCATCCGGCTTGCACGCCGGCGGCGATCGACTATCGTGTGTCCATGCCCACCCTCGCGCCCCGTCCCCGGGACCCGCCATGAACGTCCAGCTGAACCATACGATCGTCTGGTGCCGCGACAAGCACGCATCGAGCCGCTTCCTGACCGAACTTCTGGAACTGCCGGCGCCGACGCCGTTCGGCGCGATGCTGGTCGTCCAGCTCGACAACGGCGTGTCGCTCGATTTTTATGAAAAAGAGGGAGAGATCACGGCCCAGCACTACGCGTTCCTGACCGACGAGGCCGGCTTCGACCGCGTGTTCGCGCGCATTCGCGCGCGCGGCCTGCCGCACTGGGCGGATCCGGCGAAGCGGCAGCCCGGTGAGATCTACCGCCATGACGGCGGGCGGGGTGTGTATTTCGACGATCCGGACGGTCACTTCCTCGAGGTGATGACGCGGCCGTACGTGCTGAACGGATAACGAAGCGCGTCGGCCGGTGTTGCACCGGCCGACGCGGCGGCGCGGGCAGCGCCCTTGGTCGGACGCCGCCCCGCCCTGACGCCCGCTGACTCCGTTACTCGGCGGCGGCAGCCGTCTTGCGCGGACGGCGCGCGCGGGTCGCCGTCTTGCGGGCCGGCTTCTTCGGCTTGGCGCCGGTTGCCGCGTCGGCGGCCGCTTCACCGGTCGATTCGGCCGCCGGTGCGGCCTCGTGCGACGGCTGCGCGGCAGCCGCCGACGCACCGTACTCGCCGGCCGTCGGCACCGCGTGCTGCGCCGCGATGTGCCGGTCCTCACCGTGGTCCGCGTCGCGATGCGTCGCTACTGCCTGCTTGCCTTCCGCATGCTTGCCTTCGGTGTGCTTGCCTTCCGCGTGCTTGTCGCCACCGTGCTTCGCACCGCCGTGCGCGGCCTCGTCCGGATTCGCCGCCGTGTGACGGCCGGCCCCCTTCGCATCGCCCGCCTGCTTCACGCCGGCCTTCTTCGCCCCTGCCTTCTTCGCCGCGGTCTTGCGCGCGCGCTTGCGGCCGTCCTTCGCGTCACCGTGCGTGTCGGCCGCCTCATTCGCGTCGGCCGTCGCGGCCGGCACGAGCGCCGCTTCGTTCACGACGTCGACGACGTCCGCCTCGTCCGCATCGACCCGCACGCTTTCGCCGACCGCCGCTTCCGCCTGCTGCCCGCGGCGCCGCGGCTCGCGCTCGGCCGTTGCGGCTTCCCCGTGGCGCCCGCCGTGACCGTGCTGCGCGCCGCCCGTATCGCGCGCCGCCGCCACCGGCTCGGCCGCCGCCGCGGACTGGCGTGGCCGCGACACGAACGCGCCCGACTTGTCGTCGCGACCCACCTCGAGCAGGCCGCGCGCCTGCGCTTCGTCGAGCAGGTTGCCGAATGCGCGGAAACCGTAATACGACTCGTTGAAGTCCGGCTTGCGGCGCTTGATCGCGCTCTTGAGCACCGACGCCCAGATCTTGCCGACGTCGTCGCGCTCCGACGCCAGCGCATCGAACGTCTCGACCGCGAGCGCGATCGCCTCGCTGCGGCGCACTTCCAGTTCCGGCTTGCGCGACGGCTCGTCGGCGCGCTTCGCGCCGCCGTTGCCGGTGCGCTGCTGTTCGCGCTTCGCCAGCGCGCGCTGCTGCTCGCGCACCAGGTCGTCGTAGAAAATGAATTCGTCGCAGTTCGCGACCAGCAGGTCCGACGTCGACTTCTTCACGCCGACCCCGATCACCTTCTTCGCGTTCTCGCGCAGCTTCGACACGAGCGGCGAGAAATCCGAGTCGCCGCTGATGATCACGAACGTATCGACGTGCGACTTCGTGTAGCAGAGATCGAGCGCGTCCACGACGAGCCGGATGTCGGCCGAATTCTTGCCCGACTGGCGCACGTGCGGAATCTCGATCAGCTCGAAGCTCGCCTCGTGCATCGAGGCCTTGAAGCCCTTGTAGCGCTCCCAGTCGCAATACGCCTTCTTCACGACGATGCTGCCCTTCAGCAGCAGCCGCTCCAGCACGGGCTTGATGTCGAATTTCTCGTACTTCGCGTCGCGCACGCCGAGCGCGACGTTCTCGAAGTCGCAGAACACGGCCATGCTGACGTTGTCCAGGGGTAATGCCATGTGTACTCCAACCGGTTGGTCGCCGCGTTGTATTGCCTGGCGGCGAAAAATGCATCGCGCACATGATAGCCGGTCGGCGGGGCGATTCCGCGATCCGTGCGCGCGAGCGCGCGGAGACGGGGCGCCGCGCCGGCCGTTTCGGTGCGGTACAGCCCCAATTACCCGAGCGCCGCCGCCCCGATCGACATACACTTGAGTATCGGTCGTCCGTCCCTATCTGGAAGGACGACGCATCGAGCAAGGAGCGGTTTCATGACGACGAAGGTATTGCTGATTGGCGCGACCGGCCGCACCGGCCGGGCCTGCGCGGATCTGCTGCTGGAGCAGCCGGAATTCGAGGTGACTGCGCTGGTGCGCCGGCACGGCTATGCGCTGCCGGGCGCGAAGGTCGTCGAGGCCGATCTGACGGGCGATTTCTCGCACGCGTTCCAGGGCATCACGCACGTGATCTACGCGGCCGGCTCGGCGGAATCGGAAGGCGCCGCCGAAGAGGAGCAGATCGACCGCGACGCGGTCGCGCGCGCGGCCGAGCATGCGCTCGCCTACAACGTGCAGAAGCTGGTCGTGATCAGTTCGCTGACCGCGTACTGGCCGGAGCGCAGCGGCGACGCGCTGCGCCACTACTCGCAGATGAAGCGCGAAGGCGACGACCGCGTGATCGCGTCGGGCATCGATTACGTGATCCTGCGCCCCGGCCCGCTCGCGGACGGCCCGGGCGTCGGCAAGATCGCGCTGACCGAGGAGCCGCTCGACGCAGCGCCGCCGGTGTCGCGCCAGGATGTCGCGTGGGCCGCGATCGAGGCGATCAAGCTGGGCATTTCGCGCAAGGTCATCGGCTTCGTCGGCGGCAGCGTGCCGATCGAACAGGCATTGCGCGCCTGACGCTTGCCCGGCCTGCCCGCGCCGCCACGGGGCGGCCGCGTGTCATCGCGCCTGCGGCCCGCGAAGCGGGCCGCTTTACGGCGGGCTGACCGCCTGCTCGTGGCTGCTTACGGCTTCGGATGCGCGTCGGCCCACGCCTTCACCGCGCCGAGCGTGTTCTCGACATGCTTGTCGGGCGACAGGCTCGTATATTCGTACAACACCTTCCCTTCCGGCGAAATCACGTAGGACACGCGGTTCGCGCGATCGAGCGCGGGCAGCTTCGCGTCGTATTCGCGGATGATCTTCGCATCCGGATCGGCCGCGACCGGGAACTTGCTGCGGCACTCGCTCACCGAGAACTTCGTCAGCGTGTCGATGTTGTCCGCGGATACGCCGATCACCGTCGCGCCGTAAGCCTTGTAACGATCGACCGCATCCGCGAACGCATGCGCCTCGATGGTGCAGCCCTTCGTGAACGCGGCCGGGTAGAAGTACAGCACGACCGGTCCGTGCTTCAGCGCATCGGCCAGCGAGTACGTGTAAGTCTTGCCGCCCAGCGACGCCTGCGTCGTGAAGTCGGGCGCCGCGGCGCCCGGCTTCAGTTCCGCCTGCGCGACCCGCGCATGGCCGGCCACCAGCAGCGCCGCCGCGGCGCCCACCCATAGTTTTCGCTTCATCTGCGTCCTCATTTCTTATAAAGTCAGCCTCGATGTAGGCCGCATCGGCGTTCGCCTGTCGAACGCCGATGTGCGCGACCCGGTCCAGCGGCCGTGCCAGCCGCGGCCGGCCGGTTAAAGATTTCGCGCAGCCTGCCGTTATTTCTTCCGGACAACCAGTTCCAGCCCTTCACGTCAGCGAGACACATGGAAGCCAACAGGAAACAGACGCCACGCAAGGGCTCCTGGCGCAATGCCTTGCATACGCTGCGCCGCTTCGCCTGGTCGGGCGGCGCGCTGATGCCTGCGCGCGCCGGCGCGCCGCGCCGCGACGACACCGTGCGCAACTGGCTGGAACAGACGGTCGGCACGGTGGACTTCCTCGCCCATGTCGACCGCGAGCTGCGTTTCCTGTACGTGTCCGATGCGAGCCTGCGCTTCATCGGCTATCACCGCGACTACCTGCACACGCTGACGCTGCGCGACCTGATCGCGGAACAGGATACCGCGACGCTCGAAGGCCTGCTTGCACGCGCCGCGCGCTCCGGCCAGGTCGAGAAGGCGACGATGTGCATCGTCAAGTCGCTCACCTATCCGCTCGACGTCGAGGTCCGCGCGTTCAAGAGCCGCCACCACGGCGTCGACGGCTTCGCGATCGCGGCGTTCGACGTGTCGGCCTGGCGTGCGCTCGAGGCCCGCCTGACGTACGAGATGCACCACGACCCGATGACGGGGCTCGGCAACCTGTCCGCACTCGTGCCGGCGCTGATGCGCGCCCAGCAGGCCGCCGACGAAAGCGGCACCTGTGCCGCCCTGCTGCTGCTCGACCTCGACGACTACCAGCGCATCAACCGCGCGCTCGGCTACGACGCCGGCGACACGCTGTTGCGCGACACCGCGCAGCGACTGCAGGCGCTCGTCGCGCCCGGCGAGCAGCTCGCGCGTGTCGCGAGCGACAAGTTCGCGGTCGTGCTCACCGCACCGGACCGCGCACACGCGAGCAATGCCGCAGACGCGCTCGCGCGCCGGCTGCAGGCCGCGGTGCGCGAACCTTACGCGTACCAGGGGCAGACCGTCCACCTGTCCGCGAGCATCGGCATCGCCGTGTACCCGGACGAACGGGCCGCGCCCCATCGCGCGCAGCATCACAGCCCGCTGCTGCGCCGCGCCGACCACGCACTCGCGCAGGCGAAGGCATCGGGCGGCAACGCGCTCGCGTTTCACGCGCCGGTCGACGATCCGGCCGACGCAGAGCGGCTCAAGCTCGAAGCCGACCTGTACGACGGCGTGCGCAACGGCGAGTTCTCGCTCCACTTCCAGCCGATCACGCGCAGCCAGTCGGGGGCGGTGGACGGCGTCGAGGCGCTGATCCGCTGGCGTCATCCGGTGCACGGCCTCGTGCCGCCGGCGACCTTCATTCCGCTCGCCGAATCGATCGGCCTGATCAACTATCTCGGCAACTGGGTGCTCAAGGCCGCGTGCATGCAGCTCGTCGCCTGGGATCGCCAGGGGCTCGCGCTGCAGTACGTGGCGGTCAACGTGTCGCCGCAGCAGTTCCGCGACCCGCGCTTCACGCAGAGCGTGCGCGAGGCGATCGCGCTGACGGGCATCGACCCGCGCCGCATCGTGCTGGAAATCACCGAAAGCCTGCTGATGCACGACCCCGTGCAGGCGAAGGGGCTGCTCGAGGAGCTGACCGAGCTCGGCATCCGCTTCGCGATCGACGATTTCGGCACCGGCTATTCGAGCCTCGCCTACCTGCAGCGCTTCCCGCTCGCGAAGCTGAAGATCGACCGCAGCTTCGTCGAGAACCTGCTGACGTCGCGCAACGACCGCGCGATCGTGTCGGCGGTGGTCGGCCTCGCGCAGACGCTCGATCTCGAGCTCGTCGCGGAAGGCGTCGAGACCGAGGCGCAGCGCGAACTGCTGACCGAGATGGGCTGCAACCACATCCAGGGCTGGCTCGTGTGCCAGGCGCTGCCGTCCGAGGAACTCGCACGGCGCTTCGAGGCGCAGCAGCTGCGCCTGCACGCCGCCTGACGCGCGCGGCGAACCGGATAGATCCGTATGTCAATCACCGCACACCTGCCCCGCACGGCGCTGCTCGACAAGCTGTGGGCCCGGATGAACGAACGGGGCGACTTCCCGCTGCTGTCGGAATCGCTGCGCGCGACGATGGCCGCGATGAAGAACGACGACCTCGACTTCACCGCGCTCGTGCGCGTCGTGCTGTCGGATTTCGCGCTCACACAGAAAGTCCTGCGGCTCGCCAATTCCGCGATGTACATGGCGTTCGGCGGCAACATCACGACCGTCACGCGGGCGCTGATGGTGCTCGGCATGGACACGGTCGGCCATCTGGTCGTCGGGCTGAAGCTCGTCGATCACTTCCACCACAGCACGCCGCGCCGCATCGACGCGAAGCTCGAGCTGAACCGCGCGCTGCTGTCCGGCTGCGTCGCCCGCAAGCTCACCGAGCATGCGGAGCTGCGCGGCGGCGAGGAAGCCGTCGTCTGCACGCTGATGCGCCAGGTCGGCAAGCTGCTGGTGGTCTGCTATCTCGACAGCGAATGGGACCGGATCCGCCGTCGCGCCGCCGAGCTGGACGGCGACGATGCGGCCGCGTGCATCGACGTGCTCGGCGTCGGCTTCGACGAGATCGGCCTCGAGGCCGCCGCGAGCTGGCGGCTGCCCGACGTGATCCGCGCCGGGATGGCCGACGACGATGGCCGTACCGCGCATGCCGCGAGCCTCGACGAGGACGATGACGACGCCGACCGCCAGCGCTCCCGCGACGCGTGCGCCGACGACAGCCCCGGCCGCGTACGCTGGCTGCGCGCGGTGAGCCGCTGCTCGACCGATGTCGCCGGTGCGCTCGCGATGCCCGCGGGGCCGCAGCGCGACGCGCACATCGCGGTGCTCGCGCAGCACTACAGCCAGGAGCTGGACATCGACGCCGACGCGCTGGTGGCGATCGCCGACCGGCTTGCATCCGAGGAAGCGAGCGACACCGTGATGCGCGAGATCGTCGAGCTGCGCGCGAACGCCGACGCGATCGCGCGGGCGCAGCCCGATCCCGAGGCATGCCTCGAGGCCGGTCTCGCGGACCTGCGCGCGCTGCCGTCCGAGCACGTGCTGACGCCGGTGCTCGCGCTCGCGTCGGAAAGCCTGCTCGCGGGCCTCGCGTTCACGCGCACCGTGATGTTCGTGCGCCGGGAAGACGGCGCGTTCGCCGCGCGTCTCGGCTTCGGCCCGGGCGTCGATGCGGCGCTCGACCGGCTGTGCTTCGACGAGCGCTTCGAGCCGGACGTGTTCCATCTCGCGATCACGAACTCGGTCGGCATCTTCATCGAGCAGGCGCAGGACCCGAAGATGGTGAAGCGCCTGCCCGCGTGGTATCTCGACGCACTTCCGGACACGCGCGCGTTCGTGCTGCTGCCGGTGCGCGTCGGCGCGAAAACGGTCGGCCTGCTGTACGGCGACTGGGCCGGCGCGCAGCCGGCGCGCAAGATCACGCAGCAGGAGATGAGCGTGCTCAACGAACTCGCGCGCGAACTGGGGCGGTTCTTTCCCGCGTAATCGGCGTGATGCGGGCGGCGCCCCAAAAGCAAACCGGCCGCAAAAGCGGCCGGCTGCAGGTACGACGGATCGAAATGCTTACTTGAGCGTGACCGGCACGCTGAAGTACTTCTTCGCGAGGTTGTCGATCGTGCCGTCGGCCTTCAGTTCCTTCAGCGCCTGATCGAGCGCGGTCTTCAGCGCCGCGTCGTTCTTGCGCAGGCCGAAGCCGACGCCCGAACCGAGGATCTCGGCATCGCTGACCGTGCCGCCGGCGAAGCCGAAGCCCTGGCCTTGCGGCTTCGACAGGAAGCCCTTCGAGCCGGCCTCCGAATCCTGGAACGCCGCGTCGAGACGGCCCGACTTCAGGTCGGCGTAGGCCAGGTCCTGCGTCTGGTACGGCACGACTTCGACGCCGGCCGGCGCCCACTTCTTCTTCGCGTACGCTTCCTGGATCGTGCCCTGCAGCACGCCGACGCGCTTGCCCTTCAGTGCTTGCGGGGTCGGCTGCAGGCCGCTGCCCTGCTTCGCGATCAGCTGGTTCGGGATCGTGTAGATCGGATCGGTGAACGCGATCGCGTGCTTGCGCTGGTCGGTGATCGTCATGTCCGAGTTGATCGCGTCGAACTTGCGCGCCTGCAGCGCGGGGATCAGGCCGTCGAAGTCGTTCTCGACCCACACGCACTTCGTCTTCAGCTTCGCGCACACCGCGTTGCCGATGTCGATGTCGAAGCCGGTCAGCTTGCCGTCGGGCGTCTTGTATTCGAACGGCGCGTACGAGGCCTCGACGCCGAACCGGATCTCCTTCAGATCCGCTGCCATCGCGCTGCCTGCCGCCACGGCCGATGCCGCCACTACCGCGTGCGCGGCCACTTTACGCCAATCCAACTTCATCAGGTGTTCTCCTCGATACTCGAATGTTCCGGAACTACGGGCGCATGCATCATCGCAGGGTCGGATGACGACGCCAATGCCGATGCCGCGCCTTGATGCGGCGCAACAGCCGCAAGGCCGCGATTGTACCAATCCGCGCGGCCCGGCACGGCAAAGCGGCCGCCGGCCCGCGATGCTGCGCTGCGTGCACGATGACGGCAGGGTGCGCCGTCGAACTTGCAAGACGATGTCGCAAATACGCAAGCGCGACGCACGGGCCGTCTGCGCGGCATGCGGGCGTCGATCGCAAAAAAGGGAAATGCGGCCGGACGACGCGGGGGCCGCGGCCCCCGCAGCCACGCGCCACCAGCCTTGGATCAGACGAGTGCGGCCAGCGTCTCGCGCGTCGTATCGACCACGAGCAGGCCCGCGCGCAGGCCCGGCTTGACAGCCGGATTCGGAAACACGATGCGCTCCTCGTCGTGCTGCACCGTGTAGCGGTAGTCGCCGTCCTGCGCGAGTACCGTGCCGCGCGCGAACGCGGTGAAATTCGCGACGTCGGCCGCGACGAACAGCTCGAGTGCATCGCTCTGCTTCGTGATCTGGTCGATCACGGTGAACACGCGCGGCAACGCGGCGTCGACGTCGCGCGGCGCACCGGACACGAGCCTGCGCACCGCACGGTCCGCCGGCGCGAAGCGCGACAGGTCGTTCTGGCCGAACGGCCGCACCTTGCCGAGTTCGAGCGTGCACGCGAGCGCGCCGCAGTGCTCGGCCGTGTAATGCGAATACGTGTTGCCCTTCGCGGTATGCAGCAGCACGGCCGCGATGCGCGCATCGCCGAGCCATTCGACCATCTTGCGGGCCGGCGGCGTGCCCGTGTGGGGCAGCAGCGCGAACTGTTCGAACACCGATGCGCGGATCGCCGTGTGCATGTCGACGTGCCAGCGCGCGCTGCCTGCCGGCGCGGCCGCGAAGAACGCGGCGGCCGCCGCTTCGAGCTGCACCGCGCGCGGCGCTTCGCGGCTCGCGGGCACTTGCGCGTGACGGCCGCTGAACAGGCGGTTCAGGTCGTCGTCGAGATAGCGTGCGCCCGCGCGCATCGCCGGCACGTTGCCGAGCACGACGAGCAGGCGGCACGCGAGCGGCAGCGTGCCCGCCGCGAGATCGCGCACGAGCATCGACAGCAGCTCGATCGGCGCGGTCTCGTCGCCATGCACGCCGGCCGACACGAGCACGCTCGCACGCGCCGCAGCGCCCGCTTCGTCCGCTGCCGGCTCGAGCGCGAGCAGCCCGTCGCCGAGCCAATGCCAGCGCACCGCGCCGTTCGCGCACACGCCGCCGTCGGAGGCCGGCGCGTCGCCCGCGAGCGTGAACGCGAGGAAGTCGTCGAGCAGCACGGCGGCCGGCGCGCGGGACTCAGCGCTGGAAGTCATACAGCGACCCGACGCGCAGGATCTGCGTGAGCTCGTCGAGCGCCGTGCGCGATTCGTCGAGCAGCGTCGGATCGGCGAGGTCTTCCGGTGCGAGACGGTCGCGGTAGTGCTTTTCGATCCACGCGTCGAGCGACGCGAACAGCGTGTCGTTGATCCACACGTTCGACGTGACGGCCGCACGCTCGGCGTCGTTCAGCACGACGCGCAGGCGCAGGCAAGCCGGGCCGCCGCCGTTCTTCATGCTTTCGCGCAGGTCGAACACGAGCACGTCGCGGATCGGGCCGTTGCCGGCCGCGAGCTGGTCGAGATAGGCGGCAACGTTCGCGTTCTCGCGGCATTCCTGCGGCACGACGAGCACCTGCGAGCCGTCCGCGCGCGACAGCAGCTGGCTGTTGAACAGGTACGACGTGACCGCATCGTTCACGCTCACGGCCGCATCGGGCACCTCAATCACGTTCAGCCGCGCACCGCGCGCGTCGAGCGTGGCCGTCAGCGTGTCGTAGATCGCCTGCTTGTTGACGAACGCGCGCTCGTGCGTGAACAGCGTGTCGCGGTTGCCGACCGAGATCACGTCGTTGTGGAACACGCCTGCATCGATCACGTCCGGATCCTGCTGCGCATAGACCGTCGCCGTTTCGGCGAGACCGTGGCGATGCGCGACCGCGCGGCTCGCCTCGAAGGTCTGGCGCGCCGGGAAGCGCTTCGGCTCCACGCCGCGTCGGTATTCCGCGCGGCCGTACACGAAGAACTCGACGCCCGGCAGGCCGTATTCGGCGCAAAAGCGCGTGTGGTTGGCCGCGCCCTCGTCGCCGAGTGCCGGCGTGCCCGTCAGCGCCTCGTGCACCGCGAAGTGCGCGGGATCGGCGAACAGCGTCGACAGCGTGCGGCGCGTCGCTTCGTGCTCGATCGCGCGATGCAGCTTGCTGCACAGGTTGGCCGGCGTGAAGTGCACGCGGCCGTCGCTCGTGTCGGCCGACGGGCTGACGGTCGCCGCGTTCGCGGTCCACATCGCCGACGCCGAGCTCGCCGCTGCGAGCAGCTCGGGCGCCTGCTTCGCGGCCTTCGCGATCACGTCCGCGTCCTTGCCGGAGAAGCCGAGCTCGCGCAGCAGGCGCAGCGACGGGCGCTCCTGCGGCGGCAGCACGCCTTGCGCGAAGCCGAGATCCGCGAGCTGCTTCATCTTGCGCAGCCCCTGCTTCGCGGCGGCCTTCGGATTCGCGGCCGACTTCTCGTTGTTGAGCGACGCCACGTTGCCGAACGACAGCCCGGCGTAGTTGTGGGTCGGGCCGACGAGTCCGTCGAAATTGGCTTCTTGTGCGTTCATCGTCGTTCCCTCGATCAGAAATGCAGGCCCGGCGACAGGCTCGCGGGCAAGGTCAGTTGGGTGCTTTCCACCGACGCCATCGGATATGCGCAATAGTCGGCCGCGTAGTACGCGCTCGGCCGATGGTTGCCCGAGCGGCCCGTGCCGCCGAACGGCGCGGCGGACGATGCGCCGTTGGTCGGTCGGTTCCAGTTGACGATCCCGGCGCGAATCGTGCGGCGGAAGTGGTCCCAAGCGTTGGCGTCGTCGGCGAGCAGGCCGGCCGACAGGCCGAACGCCGTGTCGTTCGCGCGCTCGATCGCTTCGTCGAACGTCGCGTAGCGGACGATCTGCGCGAGCGGGCCGAAGTGCTCTTCGTCGGGCAGGTTCGCCACGCCGGTCACGTCGATGATCGACGCGTTCACGAAGCCCAGGCGCGGATCGCGCTGCGTCATCGCGATGATCGGCTGCGCGCCCTGCTCGATCAGGCGCGATTGCGCGTCGACGAGCTTGGCGGCCGCGCGTGCCGAGATCACCGCGCCCATGAACGGCTGCGGATCGGCGTCGAACACGTCGGCCGTGATCTTCGACGTGACGTCGGCGAAGCGTGCGAGGAAGCGGTCGCCGAACGCGCCCTGCGGCACGAAGATGCGGCGTGCGCACGTGCAGCGCTGGCCGGCCGACAGGAACGCCGACTGGATCGTGTGATGCACGGCCGCGTCGACGTCCTCGACTTCGCCGATCACGAGCGGGTTGTTGCCGCCCATCTCGAGCGCGAGCACGATTTCCGGACGGCCGCCGAACTGCTTGTGCAGCAGCGTGCCGGTATCCGAGCTGCCGGTGAAGAACAGCCCGTCGATCTGCCGGTGATTCGCGAGCGCGATGCC
The DNA here is from genome assembly GCF_905339895.1 of Burkholderia sp. BCC1988. Taxonomy (NCBI): domain Bacteria; kingdom Pseudomonadati; phylum Pseudomonadota; class Betaproteobacteria; order Burkholderiales; family Burkholderiaceae; genus Burkholderia; species Burkholderia sp. BCC1988. Next base: position 290,626 of record NZ_CAJPHA010000006.1, on the reverse strand, counting down.
GGTGTCCTTCTCGCCCTGCACGAGGTTCAGCACGCCGGCCGGCAGACCGGCTTCCTGCCACACCTCGACCGTCGCGCGCGCAACGCCCGGCGCGAGCTCCGACGGCTTGAACACGACCGTGTTGCCCGCGATCAGCGCCGGCACGATATGACCGTTCGGCAAGTGGCCGGGGAAGTTGTACGGACCGAACACCGCGACGACGCCGTGCGGGCGATGGCGCAGCACCGCGACGCCGTCCGCCATGTCCTGGCGCTTCTCGCCGGTGCGTTCCTGGTAGGCCTGGATCGAGATGCCGACCTTCGCGGCCATCGCCGCGACTTCGGTGCGGGCTTCCCACAGCGGCTTGCCCGTCTCGCGGCCGATCGCGGTCGCGATCGCTTCCTTGCGTTCGGTGAGCAGCGCGGCGAAGCGCTTGACGATTTCGCAGCGCGCTTCGAAGTCGAGCGCCGACCAGCCGGCGAACGCGCGGCGCGCGCTCGCGACCGCGCGGTCGACGTCGGCCGCCGACGCGCTTTCGCCCTGCCATGCGATCGCGTCGGTGCCCGGGTTGCGCGAAGCGAAGACGGGGCCCGAGCCTGCGACCCAGGCGCCGTCGATGAAGAGTTCCGTCATGATTCGTTTATCCCTGTTTGACTTTGAGCGGCAGCACGCGGACCGGATCGCCGGCCTTCACGTCGAGCGCGGCGGCATCGTCGGTCGACAGCACGAACGCCCCGTTCGCGACCACGCCCGGCGCGACGCCGACGCGGAAATCGCCGAGCGACGTGTTCGATACGAGCGACTTCGGCGTATCTTCCCGCACGTCGGGCACGCCGATCGCGACCGGCACGACGACGCTCTCGCGCACCGTGCGCAGGTCGTTGACGTGGCATTCGAGCACCGGGCCCGCGTCGAAGATGTCGACGTGGTTCTGGTAGCGCAGCCCTTCGGCCTCGAGCATCTTGCGGGCCGGCAGCGTGTCGCGGTGCGTGAGGCCGACCGCGTCCTGCGCGTCCTGCGGCAGCAGGTCGACGTACACCGGATAGCGCGGCATCAGTTCCGCGAGGAACGACTTGCGGCCGTGCGAGCTGAGGTAGTCCGCCGCGTTGAAATCGATCTGGTAGAAGTGCGAACCGACCGCGCGCCAGAACGGCGACGTGCCGTCCTCGTCGAAATGGCCGCGCAGTTCCGCGCAGATGCGTTCCGGGAAGCGTTCGCGGAACTGCGCGATGAACATGAAGCGCGAGCGCGACAGCAGGCCGCCGACGCCGCCCGTGCGGTAACGCGGGCTCAGGAACAGCGAGCACACTTCCGCGTAGCCCGTCAGGTCGTGCGAGATGTTCAGCGCGGACATCCGCGTCCACACGCCGAGCTCCTGGCTCGCGTGCACGACCGTGCTCACGCGATAGTTGTAGAACGGCTGTTCGAGGCCGACCTGCGTCTCGATCCCGCACACGCCCGCGATGTCGCCCGTCTTCGATTCTTCCATCACGAAGAAGTAGCCGGCCTCGCCCGGTGCGGCCTCGCCGTCGAGCGTGCGGCGCGTGCGTTCGATGCGCGCGGCGAGCGCGTCGCGATCGGGCTTGAACGTGGTCAGGCCCGGCCCGGTTTCCTTCGCGAGCGACACGAGCGCGTCGACGTCGCCCGTTTGTACGACCCGAACGACGATCATGCTGCGTCTCCCTTCATATCTTCATCGTCACGGCGGTGCAGCGGCACGCAGCGCACGACATCACCATCCTTCACATCGAGCGCCGCGCGCACGTCGCCGGCGAGCGGCGCGTCGGCCGTATCGCCCGGCAGATCGGCCAGTACGCAGCGGAACGATTCGCCGCTGCCGGTCGACACCATGTACGCGACGTCGCCCTGCTGATGCGCGGCTTCGCGCACCGTGCGCTCCGCGCCGTGCTTCACGCATGCGGTGCGGTCGACCTGCGCGGTCAGCACGGGGCCCGCGTCGAAGATGTCGACGAAGCGGTCCGGCTCGAAGCCTTCCTCGAGATGGATGTCGTACGCGAGCAGCGCCGTTTCGTTCGGCTCGCCGAGCACGCGCTGCGCGGCTTCCGGCAGCAGCGGCACGTAGAGCGGATACGCCGGCATCACTTCCGCGATGAACGTGCGGCTGCGGCCGCCCGACGCGATGTCGACGTCGGTGAAGTTGCGGCCGAAGAACTTGCGGCCCACCGCTTCCCAGAACGGCGATGCGCCCGTGCTGTCGCTCACGCCGAGCAGCAGCGTGAACACTTCCGGCGTGAAGCGGCGGCGGTTCGCGGCGATGTACATCATCCGCGCACGCGAGATCAGGTGCGCGGCCGCGTCGCCGCGCAGCGACGGATCGACGTAGAAGCCCGCCAGCCGGCTCTTGCCGGTCAGCTCGTGCGACATCGTGAGCGCGTGGATCTTGCGGTTCACGTGCAGCTCGCGCGACGCGTGGATCAGTGCATCGTTGCGGAATGCGTAGAACGGTTCCGAGTAGCCGGCCGCGGCCACGATGCTCGCCGTGCCGAGCAGCTTGCCCGTCGACGAATCCTCGAGCACGAAGAGGTAGAACTCCTCGCCGGCGAAGTCGACGTCCGCGCGAAACGAATCCTCGGAGAGCGCCACGCGCGCTTCGAGCGCCGCGCGATCGTGCGGCAGCGAGTGCAGGACCGGCTGCGCGGTGCGCGCCATGTGCGCGAGCGCATCGAGATCCGTGAGTTTGCCGGGGCGAACAAATAGCATCGTCGTTCCTGTCTGCGATGGGCGCGCCGCTCAGCGCGCGGTGGCTTCCTGGGCCGCGAGCACCTGCTCGACTGCCTTCTCGAAGCGCTTCACGCCTTCGTCGAGCAGGTCGAACGGGATCACGAGCGACGGCACGAAGCGCAGCACGTTCGGGCCCGCGATCAGCATGATCAGGCCGTTCTCGGCGGCGGCGGTGACGAAGTCCTTCGCGCGGCCGTCGAATGCGGCGGTGAGTTCCGCGCCGACCAGCAGGCCCTTGCCGCGGATGTCCTTGAAGATGCCGAAGCGTGCGTTGATGCGTTCCAGCGCGCCCTTCAGGCGCACGCTGCGTTCGCGCACGCCTTCGAGCAGCGCCGGGTCGCCGATCAGCTCGACGACCTTGTCCGCGATCGCCGACGCGAGCGGGTTGCCGCCGTACGTCGTGCCGTGCACGCCGACCTTGAAGTGGGCGGCCAGTTCGTTCGTCGTCAGCATCGCGCCGATCGGGAAACCGTTGCCGAGTGCCTTCGCGGTCGTGAGGATGTCCGGCGTGACGCCCGTGTCCATGTATGCGTAGAACTGGCCCGTGCGGCCGACGCCCGTCTGCACTTCGTCGAAGATCAGCACTGCGTCGTTGGCGTCGCACGCTTCGCGCAGTGCCTTCAGGAAGGCCGGATCGGCCGGGATCACGCCGCCTTCGCCCTGCACCGGCTCGACGATCACCGCGCAGGTTTGCGGGCCGATCGCGGCCTTGGCCGCTTCGATGTCGTTGAACGGCAGGTGCTTGATGCCTTCCGGCACCGGGCCGAAGCCTTCCGAGTATTTCGGCTGGCCGCCGACGCTGACCGTGAAGAACGTGCGGCCGTGGAACGACTGGACGAACGACACGATTTCGTATTTGTCGGCGCCGTGGCGGTCGAATGCGACGCGGCGCGCGAGTTTGAGGGCGGCTTCGTTCGCTTCCGCGCCCGAGTTCGCGAAGAACGCGCGGTCGGCGAAGGTCAGCGCTTCGAGGCGCTTCGCGAGGCGCAGCACCGGCTCGTTCGTGTAGCCGTTGCCGATGTGCCAGAGCTTGCGGCCTTGTTCGTCCAGGACCTTCAGCAGTTCCGGGTGGCCGTGGCCGAGCGACGTGACGGCGATGCCGCAGGCGAAATCCACGTATTCGCGGCCGGCCGTGTCCCACACGCGCGAGCCCTCTGCACGGTCCGGCACGAACGGCGCGGGGGAGAATACCGGCACCATCACTTCGTCGAATGTCTGGCGGGTCACGGTCGAGGTCGTCATGGTCGTTCCTTTCGGTTTCGTAAGAGGGTTCAACAGGATCAAGTTTAGGTAAGGGTGACGCAAGCGTCTTGCGGAATTGCGACGGGTTCTATCGGAAGCGGATAGGGCGCTTTATTTTGCCTCTCCCCGGCGGGGGTGGTGGCGTTTTGTGCTCGGTTGCTGTTTTCGCGGTTTTTTGGCGGTGTGCTTGCGGTTTTCGTGAAGCACCTGTGATCGTGTCGGTCTATTAGCGTCGCCCCTGCGCGGGGCGGCGGTTACTTTTCTTTGTCTTGCCAAAGAAAAGTAACCAAAAGAAAGGCGCCCGGATAACGCATGACTTCCCGGTGCCGTAGTCCACCAAGTGGCCCTCGCCTAAGTGTCCGCGCCAGTCAGGAACCCGGAGTGGTTCGAGCAATGGTTCTGACACCACTCACCACCCCGCGGAGTGGTATACCGCCCGCTAGCTCCGCCCTCGCTTCGCTCGGCCGACAGGTCCACACGCTCCGCTTTGAAAGCTGTCGGTTGATTGGCTTCCACAATTGCGGCGGGTGGCGCATGAATTCAATAAATTGAAATCGTCGTTGCGGTGCAGCGGCACCCCACTGATTTGGGGAACTGATCAGTGGGTGTCCATGTGTGGCGCGAGCGGATGAATTGCGGCCGAAGAACCTTGCAGCCGAGCATAGCGAGGATGGAGCTAGCGGGCGGTATACCGCTCCGTTGCGTAGGGAGTGGTGTCAGAACCATTGCTCGAACCACTCCGGGTTCCCAACTGGCGCGGACACTTAGGCGAGGGCCACTTGGTTGACTACGGCACCGGGAAGTCACGCGTTATCCGAGCGCCTTTCTTTTGGTTACTTTTCTTTGGCAAGACAAAGAAAAGTAACCGCCGCCCCGCGCAGGGGCGACGCTAATAGACCGACACGATCACAGGTGCTTCACGACAAATGCAAGCGCACCACAAAAAACAGAATCAATCCTTGCCACCCCGCTCAACAAGCGCGCCCCCGCGAGGCTCCCCCCCACCGCCGGTCTGCTTCTCGAGCCAGGCTCTCCGATCCTCCCGAGGCGTGACCCCAAACCTCTCGCGATACGCATTGGAAAAGTGCGCAGCAGAAGAAAACCCACAGGCGAGGCTCACCTGAACGACCGACTTGCTGGTCCGCTGCAACTGCGTGCGAGCCTTGAGCAACCGGAGATTGAGGTAATACTTGGAGGGCATCGCCCCGAGATACTGCCGAAAGAGCCGCTCGAGCTGCCGCCGCGACACGCCGACGAGCCCGGCGATCTCATCGGTCGTCAAAGGATCCTCGACATTGGCTTCCATCAAAAGCAACGCATCGTTCAGCCGAGGATGCCGCTCACCGGGCGCGGTGACAAAAGGAATCCGCTGCCGCTCCTCGCCGCTGCGCAGCGTGCCGGCCCCGAGCGCATCGGCAATGCGCTCACCCAGATCCGCCCCGTGTTCCCGGCCGATCATGGCCAGCATGAAATCGACGGTCGCCTGCCCGCCCGCACAGGTCGCCCGATCGCGATCGATCTCGAAGATCTGCTGCGTGACGATCGAGCGCTCGAACTGTTCGGCAAACTGCTGATACGTCTCCCAGTTCACGCTCACGCGATATCCGGAAAGCTGCCCGGCCATCGCGAGCCACCACACGCCGTGGTGAATCCCCGTGACGACCGGCGTGCGCTGCCCCACCCGCGCGAGACTCGCAAGAAACAACCGATAGTCGGCAAACTGCTGAAACCGCTCCGACACGACGATCAGCCAGTCGCACGCGATCGCATCGTTGAACGCCGCATCGGCATGCCACTGCGCGCCGCCGGCGAGCGGCACCGGCCGCCCGTCCCACGAACACACCTGCCAGCGATACAGCAAGCGCCCGTCGATCTCGTTCGCGAGATGCAACGCATCGACGATCGGACCCACACCCGACATCGACACGGGCGGCAATGCAACGATCGCCACCTGCGTCGTGCGGGTGGCGCCTGCGGGACGAGACACCGGTACCACGTATGAAACGCCCTTCGCGTTACTTGAGGCTACCCGACAGGAACTGCTTCAGACGCTCGCTCTGCGGACGCACCAGCACCTCCTTCGGATCACCCTCTTCCTCGGTCCGCCCCTGATGCAGGAACATCACGTGATTCGACACGTTGCGCGCGAAACCCATCTCGTGCGTGACGACGATCATCGTGCGGCCCTCCTCGGCCAGCTTCTGCATCACCTTCAGCACCTCACCGACGAGCTCCGGATCGAGCGCCGACGTCGGCTCGTCGAACAGCATCACGTCCGGATGCATCGCCAGCGCCCGCGCGATCGCGACACGCTGCTGCTGGCCACCCGACAAATGCGACGGATACTGCTTCTCGACGCGCGGCGGCAAACCCACCTTCTCCAGGTACTCGCGCGCACGCTCCTCGGCTTCCTTCTTCGCAATGCCGAGCACGTGCACCGGCGCTTCCATCACGTTCTCGAGCACGTTCATGTGCGCCCACAGATTGAAGTGCTGGAACACCATCGCGAGCTTGGTGCGGATGCGCTGCAACTGCTTGTGATCGGCCACCTCGAGCGCACCGGCGCGGTCGGTCTTCGTGCGCACGGCCTCGCCGTCGACGACGATCTGCCCCGCATTCGGCCGCTCGAGAAAATTGATGCAGCGCAAGAACGTGCTCTTGCCCGAACCGCTGGCGCCGATGATGCTGATGACGTCGCCGGCCTTCGCGTTCAGCGACACGCCCTTGAGCACCTCGTTGTCGCCATAGCGCTTGTGAATGTCGACCGCGGCAAGCTTGGTGGAAGCGGACGCGCTCGTTTGAGTGATCTCGGCCATCTGGCTCTCCTCGAATGAAATCAATGACGGCCGGCCGCGAGATACGCGAGCCAGTGGCGCTCCGCCCGGCGAAATGCCGCGACGAGTGCGAACGATACCGCAAGATAGATCAGTGCGGCGATCCCGAACGACTGGAACGCCATGTAGGTCGCGGAATTGGCGTCACGCGCGACCTTCAGGATGTCGGGCACGGTCGCCGTGAATGCAACGGTGGTCGCGTGCAGCATCAGGATCACCTCGTTGCTGTACAGCGGCAGCGCACGGCGCAGCGCCGACGGCAGGATCACCCGGCGATACATCGTGAACGGCGACATCCCGTACGCACGCGCCGCCTCGACCTCGCCGTGCGGAATCGCACGAATCGCACCCGCGAAGATCTCGGTCGTGTACGCGCAGGTGTTCAGCGCGAACGCGAGGATCGCGCAGTTGAAGCCGCTGCGGAAGAACGCGTCGAGCAGCGAGTGCGAGCGCACGAACTCGAGGCTGTACATGCCCGTGTACAGCAACAGCAGCTGCACGTAGAGCGGCGTGCCGCGGAACACGTACGTGTAGAACCGCACCGGCATCGACAGCCACTTCTTCTTCGACACGCGTGCGACCGCGAGCGGCACCGCGCACACGAAGCCGAGCGAAATCGACGCGACGAGCAGCCACAGCGTCACCGCAAGGCCGGAGAGGCGCTGGCCGTCCCAGTAAAGGAACGCCTGGCCGAATTCCTGGAGGATCTCGATCATAGTTCTGCGTGGCGCACGCCCGTGGAATAACGTTTCTCGAGCTGGATCAGCACGAGGTTGGAAACGGTCGTGATCGCGAGGTAGATCAGCGCCGCAACGAGGATGAAGAAGAACATGTTGAACGTGCTCTTGCCCGCGTCCTGCGCCGCCTTCACGACGTCGGCGAGGCCGATGATCGACACCAGCGCGGTCGCCTTCACGAGCACCTGCCAGTTGTTGCCGATGCCAGGCAGCGCGAAGCGCATCATCTGCGGAAACATGATCCGCACGAACACGCGCAGCCCGCTCATCCCGTACGCCGAGCCGGCCTCGAGCTGGCCGCGCGGCACCGACAGGAACGCACCGCGGAACGTCTCGGTGAAGTACGCGCCGTAGATGAAGCCGAGCGTCAGCACGCCGGCGACGAACGGGTCGATGTCGATCTGGTCCCAGCCGACGAGGTCGGTGAACTGGTTCAGCCAGATCTGGATGCTGTAGAACAACAGCAGCATCAGGACGAGATCGGGCACCGAGCGGATCAGCGTCGTATAACCGGTCGCGACCGCTCGCAGCACCCGGTTGTGCGACAGCTTCGCCACCGCGCCGATCAGCCCCAGCGCCACCGCAGCGGCGAGCGACAGCACCGACAGCTCGATGGTCTGCACGGTGCCGGCCCAGAGGACAGGACCAAAGCCGTAAAGGAACACGCGCGTCTCCAGTGTTGATGTGAACACCGGCGCGCATCACTGTCCGGCGCCGGGCTGACGCGGATAGTCGCAAGCGAAATTGTTTGCCTCAAATCACCGTGCACGCGATTGCTGCGTCGCAGCAATTCGTCCCACCATTTGCAGGCACGGCCTACCGCGCTGTTTCAAAAGGAAAAAAGCCGCATCCTGACAGTCGGATGACACGCAGGGAAGCGGACTTTTTGCAATTTTCCGGTCGCTTTTTCGATATAGCGCCGGACGCGGGTTCAGCGCCCTTTCAGGATGTCGGAGCGCGATGTCGTATAGACAAGCCCGTCCGGTCCGAAATGGACGTTGAAGAACGCGTCGGTGTTGACGCCGTCCTCGAGCCAGCGCCAGCTCCATACGGTCTCGGGCTTCAGCGGGTACTGCGCGACGTCGCCCGGCTTGCCGAGCAGGCGCCGCACCTCGTCCTCGGTCATCCCCGGGCGCACCTTCGCGAAGTTCTCGGCGGTCAGCACCTGTGTCGCGCCCGTGTAATACCCGCCCGGGTCGAGGTCGACGAACCAGGTCTGGTTGCCCATCGGGCCACGCGGGTATTCGAGGCGCTTCGAGCCGTCGGTGAACGCGCGCTCGGTCTCGGGCTTGCCCATCGTGGCGCGCACGTCGGCTTCGGTCGAGACGCCGGCCTTCAGCCCCTTGAGCAGCAACGGCGCCGGCTTGATCGCGTTGAAGAAGTCCCTGATACGTTGCACGTCGAGATTGCCTTGCTTGTCGTCGCAGCCGGTCAGCGCCAGCGCGGCGGCCAGCATCGTGACGGGAAGCAGCCGGAAACGGAAGATCATCGGAAGAAATGCGCGTCGAGAAAACACGCGGCAAGGATACCCGCGCAACGCCAAAAGCGCGAGACGGACCGCGCGGCCCGTCTCGTGATCAATGCGTCGTTTCGGTTTGCACCTGGGCCTCGCGGCCCGCTTGCGGGGCGCGCGGCCCGGCCGGCACCGCCTTGATCCGGCGGCGCGTGCGCACCAGCTCGGCCAATTGCCACGACCCGAGCGCGAGACAGCCGAACAGCACCTCGCGGCCGCGCTTGACCAGCGCGAGCGACAGCGCCGTCTCGCGATCGACGCCGAACATCTGCGCGAGCAGCACGACGGTCGCCTCCTGCACGCCGAGACCGCCCGGCACCATGAACGCCGCATGCCGCACGGCCTGCGTCATCGCCTCGATCGCGATCGCGCCGCCGATCGAGACCGGATGACCGAGCAGCGCGAGCGCCCAGTAAATTTCGAGCGCGCCGAGCACGTAGCCGGACAGCTGCCAGAAGAACGCACTGAACAGCAGCGGCGTGCGCGACATCAGCGCGTCGATGTCGCCGTCGAGGCGGCGGCCGTCGACGCCCTGCAGCAACCGGTGCGAATCGCCGAGCAGGCGCCCCGCGAACCGCTCGATCGCATGGAAGATCCCGCCGCGCCGCATCAGCACGACGCCGAGCACCGGCAGCGGCAGCGTCAGCAGCAGCGCGAGGCCGATCGTGCCGCCGCCCATGTCGTGCGTCGTCGCGAGCAGCAGCACGAGGCCGAGCGCCGCGAACGCATACTGGACGACGATCGTCACCAGCACCTCGACGATCACCGACGCGGTCACGCGGCTCGCGTCGGGCACCTGCCAGCGCGCCATCCGGATCCCGACCAACTCGCCGCCGATCCCGACCACCGGCAGCAGCCGGTTCACCGCTTCACGCACGGTCGCGACCCACCACAGGAACGACAGCGACGCGCGCCGGTCGAGCAGCTGGTGCCACGCATACGCGTCGAGCAGCAGCGGCAGCGCATGGAACGGCACGAGCCACAGCAGCGCGAAGCCGGCGCGCTCGAGCATCCGCGTCACGTCGCCGATGCCTTCGTGCAGCCCGAGCGCGAGCAGGATCCCGATGCCGATCGGCCAGCCGAGCCATTTGATCCACTTGGTCATGACGGCTGCGCCCCCGCTTCGCGCGACGCACGCGTGCCGCGCCGCGCCGCGGGCTGGCCGAACACGTCGGCAAAACCGCCGGTCGCGACGCCCGCGGCCTTCAGCGCGGCCGCGACGCGCGGCGACAGCAGCGCATCCAGTTCGTCGACCGGCCGGTAAGCGGCCATCGTCGGCGTGATCGGGCCGTCGCCGGCTTCCGCCGGATGACAGTAGATCTCGCCGACCCCGGGCGGCAATGCCGCGAGCGCGTCGAGCAGCACGGCCTCGTCCATCGCGCCCGTATGCTCGATCCCGACCACGTAGTCGTTGTGCGCGAGCCCCGCACGGTCGAGCCGGGCGCGCACCAGCGCGATCCACGGCTTGAGCAGCGCGGGCGCACGCGTTTCGTACGGCAGCCGCACCGCACGCAGCCCGTAGTCGCGGCCGATCTCGATGATCATCGACAGCACGGTCGGATGCAGGTGGAAATGCTTGTGCGCGTTCACGTGGTCGAGCGGCAGGCCGCTCGCCGCGAACGCGTCGAACTGCGCGCGGATCTCGCGGCGCAGCTGCGCACGCACGTGCGGCAGGAAGAAGAAGCGGCAGCCATCCTTCGCCATCGCGTCGCCGAAGCGCCCGTCGGGGCCGACGAGCGCGGGTATGTCATGCGCGGGTAGCGTGGCCGGCCCGTCCGCGAGGACGAGATGCAGGCCGACCGCGAGCGACGGCAGGCGCCGCGCGCGTTCGATCGCATCCTGCGCCGCGGGCGCACCGACCATCAGGCTCGCGGCGTTCAGCACGCCGTCGCGATGCGCGCGCTCGACCGCCGCGTTGACGCGCGGATGCAGCCCGAAGTCGTCCGCGGTGAAGATCAGCGCCCGCGCCGCCCGCTGCGTCGCCACGAATCAGGCCTCGTGCGCGCGCAGGAAGCGGAAGAACTCGACGCCTTCGCGCAAGCGACGCTTCATCATGTCCCAGCTCGTCAGCATCTCGCGGACGATCTCCCAGATCTTCGACGGGCGGAAGTAGAACTGGCGATAGAACTGCTCGAGATGGTGATAGATCTCGTCGCGCGACAGGTGCGGATAGCCGATCGCCGCGAGCTGCACGCCTTCCTTGCTGACCAGGTTGATGGTCTTGTTCTCTTCCATCCAGCCGTTCTCGACGGCCTGCTTGTAAAGCGTCGTGCCCGGATACGGCGCGGCGAGCGACACCTGGATCGTGTGCGGATTGATTTCCTTCGCGTACTCGATCGTCTTCTTGATGGTGTCCTGCGTCTCGCCCGGCAGGCCGAGGATGAAGGTGCCGTGGATCTTGATGCCGAGCTTCTTGCAGTCCGCGCTGAAGCGGCGCGCGAAATCGGTGCGCACGCCCTTCTTGATGTTCACGAGGATCTGGTCGTCGCCGGATTCGAAGCCGACCAGCAGCAGGCGCAGGCCGTTTTCCTTCATGATCTTCAGCGACTTGTACGGCACGTTCGCCTTCGCGTTGCACGACCACGTCATGCCGAGCTTGCCCAGGCCGATGGCGATCGCTTCGGCGCGCGGCAGGTCGTCGGTGAAGGTGTCGTCGTCGAACATCAGCTCCTTCACTTCCGGCATGTTGTCGCGGATCCACTTCGCTTCCGCGAGCACGTTCTCGACCGAGCGCGTGCGGTAGCGATGGCCGCTGACCGTCTGCGGCCACAGGCAGAACGTGCAGCGCGACTTGCAGCCGCGGCCCGTGTAGATCGACACGTACGGATAGTTCAGGTAGCCGATGAAGTAGTTGTCGATCTTCAGGTCGCGCTTGTAGACGGGCGCGACGAACGGCAGTTCGTCCATGTTCTCGAGGATCGGACGCGCTTCGTTGTGCTCGATCGAGCCGTCCTTCGCGCGCCAGCTCAAGCCCTTGATCTCGGGGAACGGCTTGCCTTCGGCGATTTCCTTGCAGGTGTAGTCGAATTCCTCGCGGCACACGAAGTCGATCGCGTCGCTCGCCGTGAGCGAGTTGTGCGGATCGACCATCACCTTCGCGCCCACCATGCCGACCAGCATCGACGGCTTCATCTTCTTCAGATCCTGCGCGAACATCGCGTCGGTCGGGAACGACGGCGTACTCGTGTGGATGATCACGAGATCGTAGTCGTTGGCGATCTTCAGCGTTTCCTCGACCGACAGGCCGTCGGCCGGCGCGTCGACGACGCGGCTGCCCGGCACGAGCGCGGCCGGCTGCGCGAGCCACGTCGGGTACCAGAAGGAACGGATTTCGCGCTTCGCCTGATAGCGCGAGCCGGCTCCGCCGTCGAAGCCGTCATACGAAGGGGCCTGCAAGAACAGCGTTTTCATGAATGCTCCGGTAGCCTGCATAGTTCGATTCGTTTCAACGATTCAGTCAATCAACCGCGGGCCGCCCTGCCGGCGCCCGCCTCTCTGTCATGTCGCGTCGCGCGGCGTGGCCGCGCGGCGCGTCTCGGCCCTCGGGCCGGATTCGATCGGGACCGGGCGCATCGCCGGTTCCCTTCGGGGAACGTACGTCAGCGGCCGTCCCCGCCCTCCACGATCACCGTCGCGCGTTCGCCGCCGACGACCGTCATCCGCGCGCCGCGCCACACGACGTGCGTGCCGAACACGGCCGCGAGCCATTCGAGCGCGAGCAGCGTGTCGCGCACCGCGACGAGCGGCAGGTCGCGCCAGAACGCGCGCCAGCCGTCCTCGCCGCGCGCGTGCAGCACCAGCCGCCCGAACGCGCCCACGACGGCCGCGCCACCCGCCAGCGTGCCGGCGACGGTGCCGTCGAGACGCAGCGCGAGCGCCGCGCCGATCGCGAGCCACGGCGCGGTAAACGTGATGAACAGGAACGCGAAGCCGGCCGGGTTCAGCGAACGGATCGTGCGCAGCCAGCGCGTCTCGCGGTGCCAGAGCGGCCCGAACGACGGCTCGATCACGTCGGTCGCGACCTCGACCTCGGACAGCACGGTGCGCCGCCCGAGGCGGCGCGGCAGCTCGGCCAGCCAGAAGTCGTCGGCCAGCTCGTCCTTCAACGCGAGAAAACCGCCGATCCGCTCGAGCGTGTCGCGCGTGAGCGCCAGCGTCGCGCCGAAGCCGAAGCGGCTCGAGCGGCCGAGGTGCGTGATCCGTACCGACGGCGCGAACCAGGCATCGACGAACTGCGCGCCGATCCGCGTCCAGAACCCGCCGACGCTGCGCGCATGATACAGGCACGTGACGACCCCGACCGACGCGTCGGCGAGCGGCGCCGTCACACGCTCCAGATAGTCCGGCTTCACCGCGATGTCGCTGTCCGCGATCACGATGCGGCCGTACTTCGCGCGTTCGGCGAGATTGATCAGGTTGCTGACCTTCAGGTTCTTGCCGTGCACGCGCGCGTCGATCACGAGCGTGATGTCGCATTCCGGATAGTCGGCGCGCAGCCGCTCGACCACGGCGACCGCCGGATCGGATGCCGACGCGACCCCGAACAGCACTTCATGGCGCGGGTGGCGCTGTTCGCAGAACGTCGCGAGGTTCTCGTACAGGTGCGGCTCGGCGCCGCACAGCGGCTTGAGCACGCTGACGGGCTCGAAACCGTCGCGCGCGGCGGTGCGCGGCGTGCGCGGGCGCGGCGCGAACGCCGCGACGAACGCATAGCCGGCCGCAGCCAGCGTGAACACGGTCAGGAGCCAGTCGAGCAGCGTGACGGTCGGCGTCATGCGCGACGCCCTCCGGCGACGCGGGCGCCCTGCCGACCGATCGAACCGGGTTGAACGTGATTGGGTATTCCGACAGCAACGAACGCGGGCACGACCCGACTCCTTGTTCCAGCAGCGTCTGTGTAAATGGGGAGGCACGGCCCATTTCCCCGAAAGCGGCCATGCCCGGCATCGCGTGGCACATCCTCGCGCGATGCCCGGACGGGATGCGGGAAGATTCTAATGGCTACCGTCGGCACAACATGGACAGGCGCCGGATTTTAGCAGCCCGCGCCACCCCGCGCTTGGCACCACGCGAAACGGACTACTGCGATTTCGGCAAAGCTGTGCGGCCGGGGAACCATTCCGGTGCCACCTCGTTCACGTTAGCGTAAGCACTTTGCAGGCGGATTGCAGTCTTGAAAATCAAACGTTTCGTGGAAATTTGTATGTCGATGCGAAGACATGCCCAATCGCCGTAAAGATCGGTAATTATTCGGCGATTAGATTGATTTTTGCAACAGTTGTCCGCGCCACCTTGCGCCCCTGAAAGGCGCATGGGTATCCGCGCGTCGCCAGCGCGTTCCGGAACCCTTTGGCAAAATCATCGCCATCTGTTGCGCATGCGCATCACCGCGCCCCTCCCTTCCGAAGGCCACCGATGATTCCGTTTTCCGTACTCGATCTCGCCCCCATTCCCGCCGGCGCCGACGCCGCGCAGGCGTTCCGCAACACCGTCGATCTCGCGCAGCACGCGGAGCGCCTCGGTTATCGCCGCTACTGGCTCGCCGAACATCACAACATGCCCGGCATCGCGAGCGCGGCGACGGCCGTCGTGATCGGCCATGTGGCGGGTGCGACGAAGACGATCCGCGTCGGCTCGGGCGGGATCATGCTGCCGAACCATGCGCCGCTCGTGATCGCCGAGCAGTTCGGCACGCTCGCGTCGCTGTATCCGGGGCGCATCGACCTCGGGCTCGGCCGCGCGCCCGGCACCGACCAGACCACGTCGCGCGCACTGCGCCGCGACCTGATCGGCAGCGCCGACTCGTTTCCGGACGACGTCGCCGAGCTGCAGCGCTACTTCGCGGAACCGGTGCCCGGCCAGCGCGTGCGCGCGGTGCCCGGCGCGGGGCTGGACGTGCCCGTGTGGCTGCTCGGTTCGAGCCTCTTCAGCGCGCAACTCGCCGCGATGCTCGGGCTGCCGTTCGCGTTCGCGTCGCACTTCGCGCCGGACTACCTGATGCGCGCGCTCGAAGTCTATCGCGCGCAGTACCGGCCGTCGGCCGCGTGGCCGAAGCCGCATGCGATGGTCGGCGTCAACGTGTTCGCAGCCGATACCGACGACGAGGCGCGGCGCCTCTTCACGTCGCTGCAGCAGCAGTTCATCAACCTGCGCCGCGGCACGCCCGGCAAGCTGCCGCCGCCCGTCGACGCGCTCGAGGCGAGCGAGTTCGAACTCGCGAACGTCGCGCATGCGCTGTCGTTCGCGGCCGTCGGCTCGCGCGACACGGTGCGCGACAAGCTGCGCGACCGGATCGCGCAAACCGGCGCGGACGAGGTGATCATCACCGCGCAGATCTACGATCACGCCGCGCGCGTGCGCTCGTTCGAGCTGGCCGCGCAGATCCGCGACGAACTCGCGAACGAAACCCGCTGACCCGGCGGGCGGCCCACCCAGGCGGGTGCGCCCGCCTGCGCGTCACTGCGGGTGCACCGCCCCCATCCCGTCGAGCAGCGCCTTGTGGAACGCGTCCGGATCCTGGATCTGCGGCGCGTGCCCGAGCGCCGGGAATTCGACGAGCTGCGCGCCGGGAATCGCCGCCTGCGTGCGTTTCGCGAGTTCCGGGTAACGGCCGAGCTTCGCGTGCACGTCCGGCGGCGCCACGTCCTTGCCGATCGCGGTCGTGTCCTTGTCGCCGATCAGCAGCAGCGTCGGCACGCGTATCGCGCCGAGTTCGTAGACCACCGGCTGCGTGAGGATCATGTCGTAGATCAGCGCCGAGTTCCACGCGACCGCGTCGCGGCCCGGGCCGCGATACATGCCGGCGAGCATCTGCACCCAGCGCTCGTAGGACGGCGCCCACTTGCCCGCGTAGTAGGTCGCCTGCTCGTAACGGCGGATGCCGTCCGCCGTCGTCTTCTGCTCGCGTGCGTACCAGTAGTCGACCGACAGCGGCGGCACGCCGAGCGCCTTCCAGTCCTCGAGGCCGATCGGGTTCACCAGCACGAGCTGCTCGGTCGCCTTCGGGTACATCAGCGCGTAACGCATCGCGAGCATCCCGCCCGTCGAATGGCCGACGATCGTCGCCGATTTCACGCCGACCGACTCGAGCAGCGCATGCGTGTTGCGCGCGAGCTGCTGGAAGCTGTACTGGTAGCGCTCGGGCTTCGACGACTTGCAGAAGCCGATCTGGTCCGGCGCGATCACGCGATAGCCGGCGCGGCTCAGCACGCCGATCGTGTCTTCCCAGGTCGCCGCGCAGAAGTTCTTCCCGTGCAGCAGCACGACGGTGCGGCCGTTCGGGTGCGCCGGCTGCACGTCCATGTACATCATCTCGAGGGTGTCGCGCTGCGACACGAACGCGTAGCGATGCACCGGCTCCGGATAGGCGAAGCCTTCCAGGCGAGGGCCGTACGCGGGCCCGTCGTTGCCGGCCGGTGCCGGGACGGCGACCGCGACCGACGTCGCGCATGCGGCGGCGACGCCCGCGCCGAGCACGGCCGCGCGCGCGAGGGAGAACATCTTGCAATTCGAAGGCATGGCGCTCACGGTAATGGGAAATGCACGCGGTCAGCCGGGCGGCTTCACGCCCCGCGATTCTACGCGGTCGGGCTGACGACGGCGCGCAACACTCGTCGGCCGAGCGACTTCCGCGCACGCGACGAACTCGGGTATCGTGTGACGAGACCCTGAAACGCCTGCAGGCGAACGCTCATGAAAAACGTCCTCAGCATTCAGTCGCACGTCATCTACGGACACGCCGGCAACAGCGCGGCCGTGTTCCCGATGCAGCGCCTCGGCGTCAACGTCTGGCCGCTCAACACCGTCCAGCTGTCGAATCACATGCAGTACGGCCACTGGGCCGGTAGCGCGATCGACGCCGCGAAGATGGAGCAGCTGGTCGACGGCGTCGCCGCGATCGGCGCGCTCAAGCGCTGCGACGCGGTACTGTCCGGCTTCGTCGGCTCGCCGGCGCAGGCGCGCGCGACGGTCGAGATCGTGCGCTCGGTGAAGGCGATGAACCCGAACGCGTGGTACTTCTGCGATCCGGCGATGGGCCAGACGGGCGGCATCCGCCCCGAACCCGGCGTCGAGGAATTCATCGTCGCGGAGATGCCGGCGCTCGCGGACGGCATGTCGCCGAACCACACCGAGCTGCAGAAGCTCGCCGGGCGGCGCATCGAAACCGTCGCCGAAGCCGTCGACGCGTGCCGCGCGCTGATCCGCCGCGGGCCGAAAATCATCCTCGTCAAGCACCTGCACGACCGCAGCAGCCCGGCCGACCGCTTCAACATGCTCGCCGTCACCGAGACCGAAGCGTGGATCGGCCAGCGCCCGCTGTATGCGTTTCCACGCCATCCGGTCGGTGTCGGCGACCTCACCAGCGCCATTTTCGTCGCGCGCCGGTTGCGCGGCGACTCGGTGCGCGCCGCGTTCGAGCACACGCTCGCGGCGGTGCACGCGGTCGTGAAGGCAACCTACGACGCACGCCGCTACGAGCTCGAACTCGTCGCCGCGCAGGACGAAATCGCGCGCCCGAGCGAATGGTTCGGCGCGTGGGTGACGGACGCCTGACGCCGCTGCATCCGCATCGCAGGCGCGCGTCAAGCGCCATTTGCTGTCCTGCTGTCCTGCTGTCCTGCTGTCCTGCTGTCCTGCTTTCCCGCTTTCCCGCTTTCCCGCTGTCCGCTGTCCGCTTTCCCGCTATCCGCGTCCCCGCTGCCCGTTGCACCGCGACCGTCGGCCGTTGTCCGTTCAACGCCGCGCCTGCAAACGTTTCCGGACTTCACATGAATGACACCGATTTCTCGCTATGCTCGCGGCGGCACGACCCGGCGCAGCCGCATCCTGCGCCGCGGGGCGCGTCCATTTTCCGCATGTCCCGCCAACCGGCTCCCCCCTTTAACGCACGATAACGACCATGACCCGATCGAACCGTCGTGACTTCCTGCGCGTCGCCGCCGGCACCGCCGGCGCAGCCGCGCTGAACCTGTTCCCGCCCGTGATCCGCGATGCGCTCGCCATCCCCGCGAACCGCCGTACCGGCACGATCCGCGATATCGAACACATCGTGATCCTGATGCAGGAGAACCGTTCGTTCGACCATTACTTCGGCACGATGCGTGGTGTCCGCGGATTCGGCGACCCGCGCCCGCTGCGCCTCGCGAACGGCAAGTCGGTATTCCATCAGCCGGTCGGCCCGGCCGAGCTGCTGCCGTTCCACCCGGGCGCCGACAAGCTCGGCCTGCAGTTCCTGCAGGACCTGCCGCACGGCTGGCAGGACATGCACGCCGCATGGAACAAGGGCCGCTACGACCAGTGGGTGCCGAACAAGGGCACCACGACGATGGCGTACCTGAAGCGCGACGACATCCCGTTCCACTACCAGCTCGCCGACGCGTTCACGATCTGCGACGCGTACCACTGCGCGATCCCGAGCTCGACCGACCCGAACCGCTACTACATGTGGACCGGCTACGTCGGCAATGACGGCACGGGCGGCGGCCCGGTGCTCGGCAACGAGGAAAAGGGCTACGGCTGGACGACCTATCCGGAAGTGCTCGAGCAGGCCGGCGTGTCGTGGAAGATCTACCAGGACGTCGGCACGGGGCTCGATGCGAACGGCTCGTGGGGCTGGACGCAAAACCCGTACATCGGCAACTACGGCGACAACGCGCTGCTCTACTTCAACCAGTACCGCAGTGCGCTGCCCGGCACGCCGCTGTACGACAAGGCGCGCACCGGCACCAACATCAGCGCCGGCGGCACGCTGTTCGACGTGCTGCAGCAGGACGTGAAGAACGGCACGCTGCCGCAGGTGTCGTGGATCTGCGCGCCGGAAGCGTACTCGGAGCACCCGAACTGGCCGGCGAACTACGGCGCGTGGTACATCGAGCAGGTGCTGAAGGTGCTCGTATCGAATCCGGACGTGTGGAGCAAGACCGCGCTCTTCATCACCTACGACGAGAACGACGGCTTCTTCGACCACGTGCCGCCGCCGTTCGCACCGCAGTCGCGCGACAACGGGCTGTCGACGGTCGCGACGACCAACGAGGTGTTCGCCGGCGACGCGTCGCACATGGCCGGCCCGTACGGGCTCGGGCCGCGCGTGCCGATGCTGGTGGTGTCGCCGTGGACCAAGGGCGGCTGGGTCTGCTCGCAGACCTTCGATCACACGTCGCTGCTGCAATTCATCGAAGCACGCTTCGGCGCGCAGTACGCGGTCACCGCGGCGAACGTGTCGCCGTGGCGCCGCACGGTGTGCGGCAACCTGACGTCCGCGTTCGACTTCGCGACGCCCGACGCAAGCTGGCCGCAGCTCCCGGACACGAGCGGCTACGCGCCGCCCGACCGCAACCGTCACCCCGACTACATCCCGGTGCCGCCGGTCGTCCAGCATCTGCCGAAGCAGGAGGCCGGCCTGCGTCCGGCGCGCGCGCTGCCGTACGAACTGTTCGTGCATGGCCGGATCGACAATGCGAGCGGCCAGTTCCGGCTGACCTTCGCGAACACCGGCACCGCGGGCGCGGCGTTCCAGGTCCAGGCGCGCAATCGTGTCGACGGCCCGTGGACCTACACGGTCGACGCCGGCAAGCGGCTTTCCGACCTGTGGAGCCCGGCGCCGTCGCTCGGCCTGTACGACCTCGACGTGTACGGCCCGAACGGCTTCTACTGCCACTTCCGCAGCCCCGCGGCGACGGCGGTCGGCCCCGCGAGCATCAACCCCGAGGTGATCTACGGCTACGACGTCGCGAACGGCAACATCACGCTGCGCCTGATGAACCGCGGCCACCAGGCCGTGCGGCTCAAGGTGACGAGCGCATACGGCCACGACCATCCGCGCGAGTTCGACCTCAAGCCGGGTACGCACGTCGACGACTACTGGGATCTGCGCGGCAGCCACGGCTGGTACGACCTGACCGTCAGCGACGGCCGCCCGCTCGGCTTCCTGCGCCGTTTCGCGGGCCACGTGGAGACCGGCCGCCCGAGCACGAGCGACCCGGCGATCCGCACGAACGCGTCGCATGACGACGCCGAAGCCGCGTCGGACGCCCTGTCCGACTGACGACGCCGAAGCCGCGTCGGACGCCCTGTCCGACTGACGACGGCGAACGCGGCGCGGCCCCGCCGGGGGCTGCGCCGCCCGCCCGCACCCGCCTCCCGTCCGTTCGTGACGGGAAACTCCCGATACCGGCCGCCCGCGCTCGCGCGGAAGCTATGCGCAAATCCGCATCGAATGCGCGGCAAATTGCCAAGACCCGCGCATATCGGCGACCTATATATCGAGACGATCGGGGCTCCTCGCAGAGCCTGACGGGAGGTCCTTTCCGGGAAGCATCAGCAAGCCGACCTCCACGTCCGATTCCGAGAAGCGGTCGAACCGCCCGCCCGTCGCACGCGCCCGGCCCGCCGGCTGCGTGCGGTACCCACCCGCTGGTGTTAGAACAAGAGGAACGAACATGACATTCCGTCATTCCCTGTTGTCGGTATCGGTCGTATCCGCGGTAGCCCTTCTCTCGCAACACGCCGCCCAGGCCGCCGACGCGTCCGACGTGAAGGTCGGCTTTGCCGCGCCGCTCACCGGCGTGAACGCCGGCTACGGCAAGGATCTCCAGAACGGCGTGCAGCTCGCGCTCGACGACGCCGCCGCGCAGAAGGTGCAGATCGCCGGCAAGCCCGTGCATTTCGACCTGGTCGTGCAGGACGACCAGGCCGACCCACGCATCGGCGTGCAGGCCGCGCAGGCGCTCGTCGACCAGAACGTGTCGGTGGTGGTCGGCCACTTCAACTCGGGCACGACGATTCCGGCGTCGGTGGTCTACGACAAGGCCGGCATTCCGGTGATCGACCCGGCCGCGACCAACCCGACGCTCACGTCGCGCGGGCTCGCGAACATGTTCATGGTGATCGCGACCGACGGCCAGAACGCAGGCAACGCGGGCAAGTACGCGGTCGACGTGACCAAGGCGAAGCGCATCGCGATCATCGACGACCGCACCGCGTTCGGCCAGGGTGAGGCGGACGAGTTCGAGAAGGCCGTGAAGGCGGCCGGCGGCAACATCATCGGCCGCGAGTTCACCAGCAACCAGGCGGTCGACTTCCGCGCGCAGATCACGAGCCTGAAGGGCAAGAACCCCGACCTGATCTTCTTCGGCGGTCTCGACTCGCTCGCCGCGAACTTCATCAAGCAGATGCGCCAGCTCGGGCTGAACGCGCAGTTCGTCGGCGGTGGCGGTGTGAAGGACAACGAGTTCATCAAGATCGCCGGCCCGGCCGCGGAAGGCGCGATGGCGTGGGAATACGGGCGGCCGCTCGACGAGCTGCCTCAGGGCAAGGATTTCGAGCAGCGTTTCAAGAAGCGCTTCGGCGTCGACGTGCTGTCGTACGCGCAGTTCGGCTACGACGCGGCATGGGCGGCGATCAAGGCGATGCAGGCGGCCAACTCGACCGATCCGAAGGTCTATCGCCCGGCGCTGAAGAAGGTCGACTTCGAAGGCGTCACCGGCCGCATCTCGTTCGCGAACGACGGCTCGCTGAAGAGCGGGATGTCGACGCTGTACCAGGTGAAGAGCGGCACGTGGAAGACCATCGTGACGAAGGGGGGCTGATCGGGCAGGATCGGCGGTCCGGGTAGCCGGGCCGCGGCCGGGGCGCGGGCGACGGCGGGAACGCCGCCCCGGCGCCCCTCCCACGATACAGGTGACCGGACGATCCGCAGCCGGCGCTAAAGCGATCGGCGCAATCGCACCGACCTCATACGATGACTGATGTTGCGGCGATATTCGTCAAGGCCTGCGGCGCCGCGCAGGCCATGTCAGCGGCCACGCGTCAGCTGGCCTGCGTGTCGCGTTCCGCCTCGGCCGCCTCGTGCGCACGGCGCAGCCGCTCGCGGCTGTTGGTCAGGTGCGTGCGCATCGCGGCGCGCGCGGCTTCCGGGTCGTGACGCGCGATCGCCTCGTAAATGTCTTCATGCTCGTGATTGAGCCGGGCGACATAGCGCTCGAGGTCGTCGCCGGCGAAGCGCGCCGAATTCACGCGCGTGCGCGGAATGATCGACGCGCCGAGCTGCGTCATGATGTCGACGAAATAGCGGTTGCCGGTGGACTGTGCGATCTGCAGGTGGAACTGGAAATCGAGTGGTGCCGTGTCACGGCCGCCGCCCGCCCCCGACGCGATCGCGTCGAGCGCGCGCCGCAACGCGGCGAGGTCGGTATCGTTCGCGCGCTGCGCGGCGAGGCTCGCGCATTCGCTTTCGAGGCTGATGCGCAGCTCGAGCACCGCCAGCACGTCGCGCAGCGTCGTGATGGTCGCGGGATCGATACCGAGCGTCTGCCGGCGCGCCGGCTCGAGCACGAAGCTGCCGATGCCGTGGCGCGTCTCGACGAGGCCGCTCGCCTGCATCCGCGAGATCGCTTCGCGCACGACCGTGCGGCTGACGCCCTGCGCCGCCATGACTTCGGTTTCGGTCGGCAGCTTGTCGCCGGGACGCAGCGTGCCGTTTTCGATCTGCGCGGTCAGCGCGTCGACGACATCTTGTGCGAGGCTGCGTGCGCGACGGCGCGGCGCTGCGGGAAGCGTGGGCACGGACATGAGGCCGGTTCCTTTTTGAATGATCGTAATGTGAGCCGAGGGTTTACGCGGGGTTTGAGCGAACGCCGATGATTCATTATACTGCGTCACAAGTCATCCGACGACTGATGATCGCGACACGGGTCTCCTGTCGACCGAGGCTGGCGCTCCAGCGCTGCCCGGTCCCGTGGTTCGCGATCGGCCGGCATTCGCGCTTCTGCGCGGCTGCCGGCGCCCGGTTTCGCGACCGATCAAAGCGCGCTTGCGCGCGTGCTCCGGCCTGTCGCGACACCGGCATCGAGCGGGTCGCCCCCATCCTTTCGGGTTGCTGTCGACATGCGGGGCTTGCGCGCCGCGCACGTCGGTTGTCGAATGATCGCACCTCCCGCCGCGCGCAGCAAAGATTTTGCCGCACGGCATTGCCCACTCTTTTGCCACCGCCGCCATGAACGCCGTCACTGCCTCGCCTTCCCACGACACGCCGCGCATCGTCGACCTGCAAGCCATTCCGGTCGCCGGCCACGACAGCATGCTGCTCAACCTGAGCGGCGCGCACGGCCCGTTCTTCACCCGCAACCTCGTGATCCTGAAGGACAGCGCGGGCCGGACCGGCGTCGGCGAGGTGCCGGGCGGCGAAAGCATCCGCCGCACGCTGGAGGACGCGCGCGCGCTCGTCGTCGGTCAGCCGGTCGGCAATTACCATGCGGTGCTCAACGACGTGCGGCGCACCTTTGCCGACCGCGACGCGAGCGGCCGCGGCCTGCAGACCTTCGACCTGCGCACCACGATCCACGCGGTCACCGCGCTCGAAGCCGCGCTGCTCGACCTGCTCGGCCAGCATCTCGGCGTGCCCGTGGCGGCCCTCCTCGGCGAAGGGCAGCAGCGCGAGCGCGTCGAGATGCTCGGCTATCTGTTCTACATCGGCGATCGCACGCAAACTGCGCTGCCCTATCGCGACGGCCGCGGCGCGACCGACGACTGGACCCGCGTGCGCGACGAAGCCGCGCTGACGCCCCAGGCGGTCGTGCGCCTCGCCGAAGCCGCGCATGCGCGCTACGGGTTCAACGACTTCAAGCTGAAGGGCGGCGTGTTCGAAGGCGCGCGCGAGGTCGACGCCGTGACAGCGCTTGCCGAGCGCTTCCCCGAAGCGCGCGTGACGCTCGATCCGAACGGCGCATGGTCGCTCGACGAGGCCGTGCGGCTGTGCCGCGACCTGCATCACGTGCTCGCGTATGCGGAAGATCCGTGCGGCGCGGAGAACGGTTATTCGGGCCGCGAGGTGATGGCCGAATTCCGCCGCTCGACCGGGCTGCCGACGGCCACCAACATGATCGCGACCGACTGGCGCCAGATGGGCCACGCGGTGCAGTTGCAGGCGGTCGACATCCCGCTCGCCGATCCGCACTTCTGGACGATGCAGGGCTCGGTGCGCGTCGCGCAGATGTGCCGCGACTGGGGCCTCACGTGGGGCTCGCATTCGAACAACCACTTCGACGTATCGCTCGCGATGTTCACGCACGTCGCGGCCGCCGCGCCCGGCCAGGTCACCGCAATCGACACGCACTGGATCTGGCAGGACGGCGAACGGCTGACGCGCGAGCCGCTGAAGATCGAGAACGGGCTCGTGGAAGTGCCGAAGCGTCCGGGCCTCGGCATCGACATCGACATGGAGGCGGTCGCGGTCGCGCACGAACTGTACAAGCAGCACGGGCTCGGCGCGCGCGACGACGCGGCCGCGATGCAGTATCTGATTCCGGGGTGGACGTTCAACAACAAGCGCCCCTGCCTCGTGCGCTGAGCGCGGGACGAAACGGGCGGCGGGTCCGCCCGGTCGACATGCGCGGCCGGCCGGGCGTAGCCGGCCAGACCTAGCCGGCCGCACCTACCAGGCCAGACCTAGCCGGCCGCCCCAATCCCCCGCGCCATCCCCGACGCGGCGAGCACGATCACCATCACGAGCACGGCCTGCCAGTGGCCGATCCGCACATAGCTCCGTGCGCGGCCCAGATCGGGCATCTGCTGCTGCCGCGCGGCGATGCGCCAGCGGATCAGCCCGAGCATCGGCACGATCTCGAGCAGGAGGATCAGCACGAGCGCGGTCATCTTGAGGTGAAAGAGCGGCTCATGAAGGTAGTACGCCGAGCCCTTCTCGAAGCCGCCGAATGCGCGCGTGAGCCCGGTCGCGATCAGTACCAGCGCGGACAATCCCCAGGCCGCGTCGGCCTTGAACACGCCGGGCAGGTCGGCGGCCTGCGCCGACGCGATGACCCGGCGCAGCGCACGGTTGCGTCCCGCGATCGCGGCGAACGCGACGCCGAATGCCATCAGGTGAACGGCTGCCAGCAACCAGCGGACGATCATTGCGCCTCCTTGTCGCCCGCGCGCCGCGCAGGCCTTGTCAGACGATCTGTTTGAGCGCCGCGTCGAGCGCGAGCACCGCGACCCGGTCGCCCTCGGTCGCGAGCGGCGCGCGCATCACGATCTGCCGGTTATGGCCGACGGCCGCCGGCGAATCCCACAGCAGCTCCACCTTCGGCCGCCGGAACAGGCTGCCGCGACGCGGCGGCACGGCGGCCGGCTGCGCACCCTGCTCGCCCGCGGCGGGCGCGACCCGGCCGGGCCAGCGCACCGACAGTTCGCGCGCGTCGTACTGACCGACCTTGCGGCTCTCCATCCAGACGATCGCGGTACGCGTGAGCGTGTCGAGCGAGATCGCGTAGCGGCCGACCGCGAAGCGGCGCGCGGCCACGTTGGTGCGCCACAGCGGCCGCGGGCGGCACATCCAGACGATCGCCGCATACAGCGCCGGCGCGGCGACGAGCCAGCCGTTGGTCGCCGTCACCGCGTGCAGCGCGCGGCGCCAGCCGGCCGCCCACGCGAACGCGCCGATCGACCACACGGCGAACAGGAAACCGATCAGCGCGAAGACCCGCAGCGCCTGGCGCAGCCACTGCGGCAGCGGATGGAACGGCCGCTCGGCGCGCGCGACGGCGCCCGGCAGCGCGAGCAGCAGGAAGATCAGGACGAGATAGACGAACGCCCAGGGCGACGACACCATCGCCGACAGCGACGCGCGATAGCCCATCTGGGACATCGAGAACAGCCAGCGCGCGAGCAGCACGAGACCGATCGCGCGCAACGCGAAGATCACGCCGGCGCCGGGGGCCGGTGCTGCGCGCGTGGTTTTCGTTCTCGCCAAGACTGCTCTCCTCTCGATGTTCGTGCGGGGCCGGATTTCACGGCACGGCCATTATAGGGACATTACCGTCTGGACAGACGGCCGGATGGCGTGCCGGACCGCTTCCGCGGCCGTTCGCGGCGCCGGGCGCGGCGAGAATACAACAGATCCGCGCCGCAGATGTGACAACGCCCCGCCGGAGACCCGGACGGGGCGTCGATGACTGGACCTCAGCCGCGGTGCGGCCGGCGGCCCGGCATCAGCCTGCGTTGACTTCGCGCAGGACGGTGCGGCGCTTCTGGCGCAGCAGTTCCTCGTAGCCCTTCACGTAGTTCTGCGCCATCACCTTCGACGAGAAACGGGCTTCGAACGCGGCGCGCACCTTCTCGCGCGGCAGCGTATCGAGGCGCTTGAGCGCCGCGACGGCCGACAGTTCGTCTTCGACGACGAAGCCCGACACGCCGTTCTCGATCACTTCCGGCACCGAGCCGCGCTTGAACGCGATCACCGGCGTGCCGCACGCCATCGCCTCGATCATCACCAGGCCGAAGGGCTCCGGCCAGTCGATCGGGAACAGCAGCGCGTGCGCGTTGCCCAGGAATTCGGTCTTTTCCGACTCGCTGATTTCGCCGATGTACTCGACGTGCGGCAGCGCGAACAGCGGCTTGATCTTCTCTTCGTAGTACGCGCGGTCAGCCTTGTCGAGCTTCGCGGCGATCTTGATCGGCAGGCCGGCCTGCTCGGCGATGCGGATCGCGGTGTCGACGCGCTTTTCCGGCGAGATGCGGCCGAGGAACGCGAGGTAGCTCGGCTTCACGTTCGGGATCGGCGTCAGCAGGTTTTCCGGCAGGCCGTGGTACACGGTCGACAGCCAGTTCGCCTGCGGCAGCGGGATACGCTGGTTGTCGGAGATCGACACGACCGGCACGTCGCTGAACGCATTGAAGATCGGCTGCAGTTCCGGCAGGTCGAGACGGCCGTGCATCGTCGTCAGATGCGGGACCGGCTGGCGCGAGAACAGCGAGAACGGGTAGTAGTCGATGTGGCAGTGCAGCACGTCGAACTCTTCCGCGCGGCGGCGCACCTGCTCGAGGAGCAGCATGTGCGGAGCCATCACGTCGCGGATCGTCGGGTCGAGGCGCAGTGCCTGCGGCCAGCACGCTTCGAGCTTCGCCGACGTTTGCGAATCGCCGCTCGCGAAGAGCGTGACGTCATGCCCCATCTCGACAAGTGCTTCGGTGAGGTAGGACACCACTCGCTCGGTACCACCGTACAGTTTCGGGGGCACCGCTTCGTGCAACGGAGCGATTTGGGCGATTCGCATGCGTAACTCCTAAAAAATCGGCTAAAAACCAGGTATGGGTCGGCAACCTGCCGGCGGTCCGGGCTGGATGCATTTCATCCGAAAAATCGGACGAATCAGCCTGCCGGGGGCGTCGAACCCGCGCTGCTCAAGGAGCGTCGGCGACGCGACAGGCATAGAACGTTTGAAACGAAGACCCGTTGACAGGGGTTCGTAAAAACCTGGAATCGAACCCGGAGCCGATTATCTAGGGTTAATCCCGATACGGCGCACAACATTTCAAACTCTTTGCTTTGTTACAAAGGCGCAACACTTTGCAACCCGCGGACTTGGGTGTCCGTTCTAGAGTGGAAGGCTCTTTTTGGCGTTCCGAGTCATCCGCCACGGCCGGCATCGTGATTCCGGTGCACGCGGCAGGACGGATGCCGGATTTTATCTCAAAATTGATCGCGCGCCCCTGACCAAGGCAAGATTCGCGCTGCGCAATGCACGGCCTTGTTTACAATGCCGGATTATTCAGTCCGGGCGGCCGTGGGCTGCGATCCTGACGATCCGCTCAACCACCGAATCACCGCACGCATATTTTGGAATCTCTCACCCCTGCCCAGCGCAACGCCCACAACGCGAAGCTGTCGAGCTACGCGCATCGGCCGATCGCGTTCCTGTTCCGCTACATCCGCCTGCATCCGGTCGCGCACCTGGTCGTGCTCTGCAGCGTGCTGGCCGCCGTCGGCTGCGCGCTCGGCTCGCAATACGCGATCAAGCATCTGATCGACGTGCTCGCGACCGGGCGCCATCATCCGGGCCCGCTGTGGAGCGCGTTCGCGCTGCTCGTCGGCCTGATCGCGGCCGACAACCTGCTGTGGCGCGTCGGCGGCTGGGCCGCCGCGCACACGTTCGTCGCGGTCACCGGCGACCTGCGGCGCGACCTGTTCCAGTACCTGATCGGCCATTCGCCGACCTACTACTCGGAAAAGCAGCCGGGCACGCTCGCGAGCCGCATCACCGCCACGTCGAACGCCGTCTATACGTCGGAGAACACGATGGCGTGGAACGTGCTGCCGCCGTGCATCGCGGTGATGGGCGCGATCCTGATGATCATCGTCGTGAACCCGCTGATGGCCGCCGGCCTGCTCGGCTGTTCGGCCGTGCTCTCCGTCGTGCTGTTCAAGCTCGCCGGGCGCGGCTCCGCGCGCCATCACGCGTTCGCGTCGAAGGCCGCCGCGGTCGACGGCGAGCTCGTCGACGTGATCGGCAACATGGGCCTCGTGCGCGCATTCGGGATGACGCTGCGCGAACAGAAGCGCTTCGGCGCGACGGTGAAGGCCGAGATGGACGCGCGCCAGCAAAGCCTGTTCTACCTCGAGAAGCTGCGCCTGCTGCACGCGGTGATCACCGCGATGCTGTCCGCCGGCCTGCTCGGCTGGGCGTTGTGGCTGTGGGACCAGGGCCGCGCGACCTCCGGCGACATCGTGCTCGTCAGCTCGCTCGGCTTCACGATCCTGCACGGCACCCGCGACCTCGCCGTCGCGCTCGTCGACGTCACGCAGCACGTGGCACGCCTGTCCGAAGCCGTGAAGACGCTGCTCGAGCCGCACGGGATGCCGGACCGCTCCGACGCGCAGCCGCTGTCGGCCAAGGGCGGCCGCGTCGATTTCGAACGCGTGACGTTCGCGTATCCGCATCGCCGCGCGATCCTCGACCACTTCGATCTCCATATCGAACCGGGCCAGCGCGTCGGCCTGATCGGCAAGTCGGGCGCCGGCAAGTCGACCGTGCTCGCGCTGCTGCAGCGCTTCTACGACACGCAGGACGGCGCCGTGATGGTCGACGGCCAGGACGTGAAGGCGATCACGCAGGACAGCCTGCGCCATGCGATCGCGCTCGTGCCGCAGGACATCTCGCTGCTGCACCGGACCATCTACGACAACATCGCGTACGGCCGCCCCGAGGCGACCCGCGAGGAAGTGCTCGCCGCCGCGCGCGACGCCCGCTGCTCGGAGTTCATCGAGGCGATGCCGGAAGGCTATGACACGATCGTCGGCGACCGTGGCGTGAAACTGTCGGGCGGCCAGCGCCAGCGCATCGCGATCGCGCGCGCGATCCTGAAGGACGCGCCGATCCTGCTGCTCGACGAAGCGACGTCCGCACTCGACAGCGCATCCGAGGAAGCGATCCAGAGCGCGCTCGACCGCCTGATGGTCGGCCGCACGGTGATCGCGATCGCGCACCGGCTGTCGACGCTGCGCAACTTCGACCGGATCATCGTGATGAGCAACGGCAAGGTGATCGACGACGGCAGCCCCGACGTGCTGCGCAATCGTCCGGGCCTGTACCGCGACCTGCTCGCGAAGCAGCACGGCCGCCATCACGCCCCCGACGGCACCGCGCCGACCGGCGAACGCGTGGCCTGACGCCGCCCAGACAGCATCCCGTCCTGGCAGCCGATAAAAAAACCGCCGTGCGCGAAGCACGGCGGTTTTTTCATGGCGCCGCGCGACCGTCGCCGCGCTGCACGCGGATCACACGCGCTGCAGGTCGCGCAGGAAGTTGTCGCGCCACACCGACACGTTGTTCTCGCGCAGCTGCGCGATCATGTCCGCATAACGCGCGCGCCGCTCCGCGAGCGGCATCGTCAGCGCCTGCGACAGCGCATCGGCCATCCCGTCGATGTCGATCGGATTGACGATCAACGCGCCCGTCAGCTCGCGAGCGGCGCCCGCGAAGCGCGACAACACCAGCACGCCCGGATCGTCCGGATTCTGCGCGGACACGTACTCCTTCGCGACCAGGTTCATCCCGTCGCGCAGTGGCGTCACGAAGCCCACGCGTGCGAGGCGATACAGTGCGGCCAGCACCTGCCGATCGTACTGGCGATGAATGTAGAGGATCGGCGCCCAGTCGAGCTCCGCATAGCGGCCGTTGATGCGCCCCGACTCCGCTTCGAGCTGCAGGCGGATGTCCTGGTACGCGCGCAGGTCGGCGCGCGTCGACGGCGCGATCTGCAGGAACGACACGCGGTTGCGGATCGAGGTCTGGTGCTCCAGCAGCTTCTCGAACGCGCGGAACCGCTCGACGAGCCCCTTCGAATAATCGAGCCGGTCGACGCTCATGATCAGTTGGCGCCCGCGCAGCGACGTGGCCATGCGCGCAGCCTTGCCGTGCTCGCCCGCCTGCGCGAGCGACGCGATCTCGTCCGGATACACGCCGATCGGATAGGCGGCCGCGCGCAGCGTGTTGCCGAACGCGCTCACGCGCACCGTGTGCCCTTCGCGCGCCACTTCGCCGCCGGCCTCGAACTCGATGTAGTCGCAGAACGCGCGCAGGTCCGGCTCGGTCTGGAAGCCGAGCAGATCGAACGCGCACAGCGACTCGACGAGCTCGCGATGCGGCGGCACGTTGACGAGCACCTGCGCGGCCGGAAACGGAATGTGCAGGAAAAAGCCGATGCGGTTCTTCACGCCGGCCGCACGCAGCGCACGCGCGAACGGGATCAGGTGATAGTCGTGCACCCAGATCACGTCGTCGTCCTGCAGCAGCGGCACGAGCTGCTGCGCGAGCCAGACGTTCACGCGGCCGTAGCCGTCGAACTCGTGGCGGTCGTACTGGATCAGGTCCGCGCGGTAATGGAACGCGGGCCACAGCGTCGCGTTCGAGAACCCGCGGTAGTACTGGTCGTAATCGCGGCGCGACAGCCCGACGGTCGCGAACGTCACGGGGCCGCGCTCCTCGATGCGGATCTGCGGCGCACCGGACGCGACCACCTCGCCGCTCCAGCCGAACCACATGCCGCCCGTCTCCTTCAGCGCATCGTAGACGCCGATCGCGAGACCGCCCGCCGCCGGTTCGCCTTCCGAAATCGGGGCGACGCGGTTCGAAACGATGATGAGTCGACTCATGCGCCCTGCAGCTCCGCGCCAAGCCAGCGGGCGATCTGCGCGTGCAGCGCGTCGACCGAGTCGAGCCGCGTGCGGGCCGACGTCTCGCCCGCGCCAACCTTGATCGACAGGCCGCCGCGCGCGTTGACCACCGCGAAGCCCTTCTCGTCGGTCAGGTCGTCGCCCGCGAACAGCGGCACGCGGCCCGCGAACGGCGGCTCGTCGAGGAACGCGGCCAGCGCGCGCCCCTTGTCGACGCCCTTCGGCTTGATCTCGAACACCATCTTGCCGGGCTGCAGCACGTACGCATCCGCGTATTCGGCGACGAGGCGCTCGGCCGCTGCGCGCGCAACCGGCTCACGCTCGGGCGCGTTGCGGTAGTGCAGCGCGACGGCCGCGCCCTTGATTTCGAGCAGCATGCCCGGATGACGGTCGACGACGGCCGCGAGTTCGCGCTCGATGCGCAGCAGCCGCTCGTCGTTGAAGCCGATGCGCTGCGTGTCGCCGTTCGCGTCGCGCCGCTCGGCGCCGTGCAGGCCGGCGATCGGCAGGTCCGGCATGTTCAGGAACGTGTCGAGGTTGTCGATGCCGCGACCCGACACGATGGCGACCGCACCGTGCGAACGGCGCCGCAGTTCATCGAGCAGCGTCAGCAGCGACGGCGGCACGTGAATGCTGTCGGGCGTCGGTGCCAGCTCGACGAGCGTGCCGTCGAAGTCGAAAAAGAACGCGGTATCGGTCAGGGACAGGGAAGCCGGAACGGATTGCATCGATTCGATGGTCTGAGAGCGGCCTGCCAACGCGGGGGCCGCCGCTGCGAGAATGGAATTGTGCGCATCTTACCGCGCCTGCGTACCGAGATGGGCGAAACCGGTGCGGGGCTTGCCTCGCGCCGCCGCCCGCGTCAACTGCGACATATTGCCCCGCTCGCCCGTGCCGTACGGGTTTCGAAAGGACGCGGGCGCGGGAATTGCGCTACAGTCGGCAACCGCCGGCCGCGCGACGCATGGCGCCGCGCCGGCCGACGACCGTTCCGTCCGATCGAGCCCCAGGATGTCGTCTGCCCGTCCCGCGCCGCACTGGCGCTTCCTCAGCCTGACCCGCCTCGTCCGCACGGCCGCGGCGCTGACCGCCGCCATCGCGCTCGCGGCCTGCACGCACGACGAGCCGAGCTGGCGCCTGACCAACGTCACGGGCCACCTGCCCGACCTGTCGTTCACGCTCACCGGCGGCGACGGCCGCACGGTCGACGCGAACGCGTTTCGCGGCCGCATCGCGCTCGTCTACTTCGGCTACACGCACTGTCCCGACGTCTGCCCCGAAACGATGGCGCGGCTGATGGAAGTGCTCGCGAAGCTCGGCCCGCAGGCGAACGGCGTGCGCATCCTGTTCGTCTCGGTCGATCCCGCGCGCGACACGCCGCAGGCGATGCAGTCGTACGTCGCCGCGTTCGATGCCGCACACGCGCGCGGCCTGACCGGCACCGACGGCCAGATCGAATCGCTCGCGAAACGCTATCGGGTCGCGTACCAGATGGAAAAACGCGACCCGTCCGGCGGCTACGAAGTCACGCACAGCTCGGCCGTGTACATCTTCGACGCGACCGGCCGCGCGCGCCTGCTCGCGACCGACCGCGATTCGCCCGACGCGATCGCCGCCGATGTACGCCGGATCATCGACACTGCCTCCACCACCTCCTGAATTCCGAACTCCGACATCTCCGACATGAAGACGACCCTCAAGACGTTCGCCCTCCTTGCCGCGCTGTGCACCGCTGCGCAAGCCGGTGCCGCGGGCGCGATCACCGCGCAGAATGCATGGGTGCGCTGGCTGCCGAACCGGCTGCCCGCGGGCGGCTACGTGACGCTCGTCAACACGGGCGACAAGCCGGTCGACCTGGTCGACGTCGACAGCCCCGACTACGGGATGGCGATGCTGCACCAGACCGTGTCGAACGGCTCGACGCAGAAGATGGAAATGGTCGACAAGCTGACGATCCCCGCGCGCGGCAAGGTCGACATCGCGCCGGGCGGCTATCACTTCATGCTCGAGGAACCGAAGCACGCGATCAAGCCCGGCGACACCGTGCGCCTGCGCCTGAAGTTCTCCGACGGCGAAACGGTCGACACGCCGTTCGCCGTGAAGTCGCCGGCCCAGGCGAAGTGATGCGCGCGCGATGAACGTCCTGTACTGGCTCGATCCGTGGGAACCGTCGCCGACCGTGGTCATCGCGGTGCTGACGGCCGCCGTGCTGTTCGCGCGCGGCGTGAAGAAGGCGAAGGTGTCGCCGCTGCGGCAGTTCTCGTTCTGGCTCGGGCTGACGGCGCTCTACATCGCGCTGCATACGCGGCTCGACTACTTCTTCGAGCACGAATTCTTCCTGCACCGCGCGCAGCACCTGGTGCTGCATCACCTCGGGCCGTTCTTCATCGCACTGGCCTACCCGGGCGCCGCGATCCGCGCGGGCATTCCGTTTCGCTGGCGGCAGCGCTTCGTGCGCCCCGCGCTCGCGTGGGCACCCGTGCGCGCGACGCTCGACGTGGTGTTCCATCCGGTCGTCGCGGTCGTGCTGTTCGTCGGGCTGATCTATTTCTGGCTGCTGTCGCCGATCCATTTCGTCGCGATGCTGGACTGGCGCCTGTATCGCGTGATGAACTGGAGCATGGTGATCGACGGGCTGCTGTTCTGGTGGCTCGTCGTCGATCCGCGTCCCGCGCCGCCCGCGCGGCTGTCGCCGGGCCGCCGGATCCTGATCGTCGTCGCGGCGATCCCGCCGCAGATCGCGCTCGGCGCGCTGATCTTCTTCACGCCGCACGAGCTGTATCCGATCTACTCGATCTGCGGACGCGCGTTCACGTGGCTCAGCCCGCTGCGCGACCAGCAGATCGGCGGCCTGCTGCTGTGGATTCCGGGTTCGATGATGAGCGTGATCGGCGCGCTGATCGCGCTGCGGCACTGGTTGCGGTTGTCCGCGCGCGGCCGCTTGATCGAAGAGCGGGCTGCCGCCCTGCACGCGGCACGCCCGCCGGTGACGCGCGCCGCCCACTGACGGCGCGCCGCGCGTCAGCCGCGCGCGCTGGTCATCCACACGTGCGGGATGCCGTCCTCGTCGTGCACGTCCGAACTCGGCGTGAAGCCGAATGCCCCGTAGAAGCGCTGCAGGTGCGCCTGCGCATGCAGGCTCACCTGCGCATCCGGCCACTGCGCGCGGATGTGCCCGAGCGCGCGCGAGAGCAGCGCGTTACCGAGGCCCGCACCGCGAAACGCGGCGGTCGTCAGCACGCGGCCGATGCGCACGTCAGGGTGCTGCGCATCCGGCAGCAGCACGCGCAGGTAACCGGCGAGACGGCCCGCGGGATCGTATGCGGCCAGGTGCCACGCAGCCTGGTCCGCACCGTCGATGTCGCGATAGACGCAGTTCTGCTCGACGACGAACACGGCGCTGCGCGCGTCGAGGATCGAATAGACTTCGCGCGCCGTCAGCGCGTCGAAGAATTTCCAGTGCCAGTCGAGATCGTCGGCATGCAGGGATGCGGCGGGTGCGGAAGCATTCATGGTCGGTCCTGATTCGGGCGCGCCGGCCGGCGCGCGGCAACCGCCGATTATGCCTCGAAGCGCACGCGGCACGCGTGCCGCCCTTTCCCGCGTGAAAAAAAGGCCCCGCATTGCGCGGGGCCTGTCCGTCATGCCGGCATCTGGCCGAAGCGGCCGTTGTTGAAATCCTCGATCGCGTTCCGGATTTCCTCTTGCGAGTTCATCACGAACGGGCCGTAACCGACGACCGGCTCATCGATCGGCTCGCCGCTCAGGATCAGCAGCTTGGCGTCGCCGTTCGCTTCGATCTCGACGTCGCGGCCGTCGCGGCTCAACTGCACGAACTGCGCTTCACGGGCGACCGTCTCGCCGTTCACCAGCAGCGTACCGCTCAGCACGACCACCGCGAGCGTGCGCCCTTCGGCGATCGGGAACCGCGCACGGCCGCCGGCTGCAAGCCGCACGTCCCACACGTCGATCGGCGTGTGCGTGCGGGCCGGGCCGCGCCGGCCGTCGAATTCGCCCGCGATGATCCGCGCGCGACCTGCGCCGTCCGGCAGTTCGACCACCGGGATGTCCGCGTCCAGAATCGTCTGATAGCCGGGCGCACCCATCTTGTCGGCGGCGGGCAGGTTCACCCACAGCTGCACCATCTCGAGCGGGCCGCCCCGCTTCGTGAACGCTTCCGAGTGGAATTCCTCGTGCAGGATCCCGCTCGCGGCCGTCATCCACTGCACGTCGCCCGGGCCGATCACGCCACCCGCACCGGTCGAGTCGCGGTGCGCGACTTCGCCGTCATAGACGATCGTCACCGTTTCGAACCCGCGGTGCGGGTGCTGGCCCACCCCGCGCGGTGCCGAAGCCGGCTCGAAGTTCGCGGGACCCGCGTAGTCGAGCAGCAGGAACGGGCTCAGGTGCGTCCCGTGAGACTGGTAGCTGAACATCGAACGCACCGGGAAACCGTCGCCGACCCAATGACCGCGCGGCGCACTGTACACACCCTGGATCTTCTTCATTTGCCTTCTCCGAATTGCGGCGAAACACGTGTTTCGCAACCTGAGTAGGAATATAGAGGTGGAACGATCGATCCGGTAGACTGCCAAAATCGCACTCAGCGTTCTATTTCATGAACGATAACGAACGGGATCTGAACGATCTCTATTACTTCGTGCAGGTGGTCGAGCACGGCGGCTTCGCACCGGCCGGGCGCGCGCTGAACATGCCGAAGTCGAAGCTGAGCCGCCGCATCGCGCTGCTCGAGGCGCGGCTCGGGATGCGGCTGATCCAGCGTTCGACGCGCCGTTTCACCGTCACCGACGTCGGCCAGACCTACTACGCACATTGTCGCGCGATGCTCGTCGAGGCGGACGCCGCCGACGAGGCGATCGCGCTGCTGCACGAGGAGCCGCGCGGCATCGTGCGGGTCAGCTGCCCGGTCGTGCTGCTCGATTCGCTGGTCGGCACGATGATCGCCGCGTTCATGGTCGCGTGCCCGCGCGTCGAG
Source organism: Burkholderia sp. BCC1988 (assembly GCF_905339895.1). Classification (NCBI taxonomy): domain Bacteria; kingdom Pseudomonadati; phylum Pseudomonadota; class Betaproteobacteria; order Burkholderiales; family Burkholderiaceae; genus Burkholderia; species Burkholderia sp. BCC1988. The sequence continues at coordinate 254,634 of NZ_CAJPHA010000006.1, read as the reverse complement.
ATTCACCTGGAAGCGACCAACCGGCGCGTCGACGTGGTCGGCGAAGGGATCGACGTCGCGATCCGCGTGCGCCCGCCGCCGCTCGAGGACAGCGATCTCGCGCTGCGCGTGCTGGCCGAGCGCGGCCAGTGCCTCGTCGCGAGCCCCGCGTTGCTGCGCGAGCGCGGCGTGCCGGCCGTCCCCGCCGACCTGACCCGCCTGCCGAGCCTCGATCACGGCGTGCCGCAGGCCACGCACGTGTGGCGGCTGCGCGGCCCCGACGGCGCGCAGGCGGAAATCCACCATCAGCCGCGGCTCGTCACGGGCGGCATGCTCGCGCTGCGCGCGGCCGCCGTCGCGGGGGTCGGCGTCGTGCAGCTGCCGACGATGATGGTGCGCGACGAAGTCGCGCGCGGCGAACTGGCGACCGTGCTGCCGGACTGGGCGCCGCGCCGCGAGATCGTGCATGCGGTGTTCGCGTCGCGGCGCGGGCTGCTGCCCGCGGTGCGCGCGCTGCTCGATTTCCTGGCCGAGCGGTTCGCCGAACTCGAGCCCGATTGAGCGGCATCGCCACGGCGGTCACCCCGCGTTCGGCGTTTCGGCGTGTGCGTCGAACCGGACGCTGCAGACCGGCCGCGCGTGCCGTAGACTGCGGGACGCGCATCGCGCTTTTCACGCCGTTTTCACAACCCCGCTGTTCACAACCTCTTTTCGCCTTTCAGCCATGTTCACGCTGTCCACCGACCCTCACGCCTCCAAGGCCGAACTCTATGCGACGCTCGTCGAGCAGGCACGCGCGCTCGTCGAATCGGAACGCGACCTGACCGCGAACGCCGCGAACTTCTCCGCGCTCGTCTATCACTCGCTCGACCGCCTGAACTGGGCCGGCTTCTATTTCTTCGACGGTTCGGAACTCGTGGTCGGGCCGTTCCAGGGCAAGCCCGCGTGCGTGCGGATCGCGCTCGGCAAGGGCGTGTGCGGCACGGCTGCGCAGACCCGCGAGACGCAGGTCGTGCGCGACGTGCATGCATTCCCGGGCCATATCGCCTGCGATGCCGCGTCGGAATCGGAAATCGTCGTGCCGCTGGTCGCTGCCGACGGCACGCTGATCGGTGTGTGGGACGTCGACAGCCCCGTCGCCGCGCGTTTCGACGACGAGGACCGCAACGGGATGGAAGCGCTGTGCCGCGTGTTCGTCGAACACGCGTGGCAGAAGGCGCGCGGTCGAGCCGCGTGACGCTGCCGGCGGCGGCTGCGGAGGCCGCAGCCTGCTGATCGCGCCGCTTGGCCGCCAACGAAAACGGGCCCCGCTCATTCACGCGGGGCCCGTTTTCGTTGCGTCGCGGCGCGCGGCGCGCCGCGTGTCAGGCCGCGTGCGTGCCGGAAAGCGCCGCGAACGCCGGCGGCTTCACGTCGTCCGACAGGATCTCGAAGCCCTGCTCCGTCACGACGACCATGTGCTCCCACTGCGCGGACAGCGAATGATCCTTCGTGACGACCGTCCAGCCGTCCGCCAGCACGCGCGTATCGCGCTTGCCCGCATTCAGCATCGGCTCGATCGTGAAGATCATCCCCGGCCGCAGCGGCACGCCGGTGCCCGGGCGGCCATAATGCAACACCTGCGGCTCGTCGTGGTACACGTCGCCGATCCCGTGCCCGCAGTACTCGCGGACCACGCTGAATCCCTCACGATGCGCGACCTGCTGGATCGCATAGCCGACGTCGCCGAGCGTCGCGCCGGGACGCACCGCGCGGATGCCCGCATGCATCGCCTCATAGGTCGTCGCGACGAGGCGCCGCGCGAGTTCGCCCGGCTCGCCGACGAAGTACATGCGGCTCGTGTCGCCGAACCAGCCGTCCTTGATCACCGCGATGTCGAGATTCACGATGTCGCCGTCGCGCATCGGCCGCGATGACGGAATGCCGTGACAGACCACGTGATTGACCGACGTGCACAGGGTTTTCGGATAGCCGTGATAGCCGATGTTCGCCGGGATCGCGCCGAGCACGTCGACGATATATTCGCGGCAGCGCACGTCGAGCTCGTCGGTGGTGACGCCCGGTTTCACGTGTTCGGTGATCATCGTCAGCACCTGGGACGCGAGCTTCGCGGCCTCGCGCGACTTGGCGATTTCCGCGGCACCGCGGATCGGGATTTCGCGCCTCGCCATTACGCCACCTGCTCGATGCCGTGGGCGACGACCGATTCCGCGCCGCCGGCATCGCCGCCGCGCGCTTCGGTCTCGATCAGCAGCCGGCAGATATCGCCGTAGGACAGCGACGGATTGAGTTCCGCCAGCATCCCGACGCGCAGCCAGTGCTCCGCCTGCGCATTGATCGAACGGCTCAGCGCGGTACTGGTCGAGCGCAGCCGTTCGTGCATGTGCTCGGATATCTTGATGATTCCCATATGTCTCTAATTAAACGAAATATAGTCGTTTCGTATATTACGCTCACCCCGGTCGCCCGGCAAGCGCCCGGCTGCCGACGAATCGCCGATCCGGGATCCCGTTGACATCGAATTCCAACTTGCTGGAAAATAAATCCATCATGAAAGAATCAACCGACGCCCCTGGCGACGACACCGGCATCAACGAACGCATCGCCCGGCGCGTGCGCGAGCTGCGCACGCTACGAGGCTACACGCTCGATGCGCTCGCCGCGCGTTCCGGCGTCAGCCGCTCGATGATCTCGCTCATCGAGCGCGCGTCGGCGAGCCCGACGGCCGTCGTGCTCGACAAGCTCGCGGCCGGTCTCGGCGTGTCGCTGGCCGGGCTGTTCGGCGGCGATCGCGACGACGCGCCCGCGCAACCGCTCGTGCGGCGCGCGCAGCAGGCGGAATGGCGCGATCCGGCGTCCGGTTACGTGCGGCGCAATCTGTCGCCCCCCGGCTGGCCGTCGCCGATCCAGCTCGTCGAGGTCGATTTCCCGCCCGGCGCGCGCGTCGCGTACGACTCCGGCGGGCGCGAAAGCGCGCTGCATCAACAAATATGGGTCGTCCACGGGCGTGTCGACGTCACGTGCGGCGACCAGCTTCACGAACTTCACGAAGGCGACTGTCTGGCCATGCGCGTCGATCAGCCGCTGATTTTCAGCAACCCGTCGTCGCACGTCGCGCGCTATGTCGTCGCGATCTGCGATGTCCCCGCCGCCGCCGGCGCGCGGAGTGTTTCATCCGTTCAAGGCCGACAGGCGCAGGAGCCCGCATGAATTCCCCGAAACCGCGCGAAGACGTGCGCCTGATCGATTGCAGCGAGGCCGAGCATGCCGCGGCCATCCTCGACATCCTGAACGACGCGATCGTGAATTCGACCGCGCTGTACGACTACCGGCCGCGCCCGCCGGAAGCGATGGTCACGTGGTTCGCGACGAAGCGCGCCGGCTGTTTTCCGGTCGTCGGCGCGGTGGATGAGTCGGGCACGCTGGTCGGCTTCGCGAGCTGGGGCACGTTCCGCGCGTTCCCCGCGTTCAAGTACACGGTCGAACACAGCGTGTACGTCCACCGCGACCATCGCGGCCGCGGGCTCGGCGAGCTGCTGCTGCGCGAGTTGATCCGGCGTGCGCGTGAAGCCGAAGTGCATGTGCTGGTCGGCTGCATCGATGCGACCAACGGCGGCAGCGTCGCGCTGCACACACGCCTCGGCTTCGTGCACTCCGGCACGATCACCGAAGCCGGCTTCAAGTTCGGCCGCTGGCTCGATGCGGCGTTCTATCAGCTGAGGCTCGACACGCCGGCTCGGCCGGTCGATGGCTGATCGGCATCGCCGAATGTCTGGCACGCGCATGATGACGCGGGCGGCCGCAGCCGCGGTCCGGAAAACGGCATCGACACCCCGTCGGATCTCGAATCGGAAATTCGCAAACAGGTTTTAGACGAACCGGCCGACGGCAACAATCCGAATCGCGGGACGATCACGCTGCCGATCCTGAACAGCAAGGGCCGGCATCTGCTCGCGATTTACGACTATGGCGGCAAGAGCACGTCGACGTGCGAGCGGGTGACGCTGACGTATCCGGCGGAGTAGCCGCGCGGATCGAGCGCAGAAAAAAGAAAAGCCCCGCCGAGGCGGGGCTTTTCCTTTCTTGCTGGAGGCGCGAGCCGGAGTCGAACCGGCCTAAACGGCTTTGCAGGCCGTCACATTTCTATATTTATCATCGATTTAGACCAATTAACCACCCACATTCGCCACTCAAAGGCAGTATATGCGCGCCGGAATGTCCGACCCAAACCGTACTCTCTATGTATCGCCTCGCTACCAATAACGGATAATTGTGCACCACCTCGGTCGATAGGCACCACAGAGCGAGAACGTCGCTTCCAGGAACAGGATCATCGATGCGCAATCAACCCAGAAACAATCACTATGTCCCCGATTTTTTACTAAAACGGTGGATCGGTGTCGATAACAAGGTAACTTATTTCGAATGGCTTCCGACTGGCGCACTGAACACTGGTCGATGCGGCTCGCGCGGAGCGGGATTCCAACGTGATCTCTATTCACAGATGAATCCCTCCGGAGACGTGGATACTAGCCTCGAGCGCGAACTGTTTACCAAGCTCGTCGATGAACCAAGCGCTCCGGTCCACGTAAAGCTACTTGACGGCCAACTCGGAACATTGTCTGAGGACGAGCGCTCGCATTGGTCGCGCTTCCTCGTTGCGCAGATGGTTCGGGTTCCGTCGATGGTTCAATATCTTTGCGACGCTGGCCGGCAGATGATGTTGCGCGATGTCAAGGACATTGAACCGCCGGAGGAAATCAAAGCACAGCTCGAAGGAACCACGCTGGAGCAATATCTCAGAACAGACGCAGCTTGGCGACTCGACAACGCGTCAAAGCGCGCACTTGAGATCATCATTCAGTCGCAACTGCTCAATGATGTTTTTCTTAAAGCTCACTGGGCGGTGCATCCTATCACCGCATCCAACGTCAATTTCGTTATCGGCGATCGCCCTCTTCTGCTCGAAGGGCGAATGACAGACTTATTTCTTTTCGCACTTCCACTGTCGCCAACGCAACTCTTCTTAGCGTCAAACGATTGCATGGCAATTTGTCACGTGGCCGCCGAAAATCAACGAGATCTTGTCCGCACTGTCAATCGAGAATCGGCTGAGGTCGCAGACAAGTATGTTTACGCGACGGACGGACGGCAGGCCGCGCTTGCAGAGCGCTATTTGCGGAAGTTCGACGCCCCCGATGATCGCCATATCGTCTCAGGGTTGAGAACTGTATTACGTGCGGGTCGGCCCGCGCAGTAGCTCAGGGGATGGAATGATAAGCGACAGGCTTATCCAGCAAGGCTCCCACCCTTTGCTGCAGCAAATTCGTAGCACATAAAAAAGCCCGCTCGTAGCGGGCTTTTTCACCTCTAGGACGTAGCGCGACCTCAAGTAAGCTGGCTGGGTCGACTCCGTGCGTTTAAAGACGGGCGAGCCGCTGCTCGAGTGGCGGATGGGTATCGAATACGCTGACACTTCGGCGCGTATCAGTAAGCAAGCGTAGAGCGGACTTCATGTCTGCCGGGCTCGTCATTGCTGCACCGTCCGCGTCCGCGGCAAACTCTCGTGCTCGACTGTAAGCGTAAAACATCGAAGTTAACGCCCAATTCAAAGCATAAAAAACCGCAACAATCACCACTGGCAGCCATCCGATTTGGATAGCGAGGCCAAGCAACGATCCGACCATTTTCAATGCCGCAGGGGTGCCACTAAGTGCCCATGCAAGCACTGCAAATAGCACCCCAAGAACAGCAGCAACCTGAAGCGTCGATTTAATCACGGTTTTAGAAAGCTCGGACAGCATCCACGGATACATACGAACAGCGTGACTAAACGACAGAATATAGGTCTTGTTTTGTGCATCCCCATTCTTCACATGAGCAACCTCGTGCGCCGCAATAGCAAGAAATTGCGAAGGACTTGCAGCATCGATTAACCCCGTCGAGAACGCAATCAACGCCTTCTTCTCCAGTACAGACGAAATGGCGAACGCATTTAATTCGTCAGCAGGATACCGCCCGACTCTAACCTGAAGACCCAACCCATCAATCAGCGGTCGAAGCAATTGCTTCAAAGCCGGGTCATCTTGAAAATTAACATTCTTAATCTCCCGATCAATTGGATTAGAAAAGTAATTCGCCGCCCCAAGAATCGGAAAAACCAAAAAAACAAACAAAAGGAATGCCCTGCTTACGTACTGCGCATGCTCGTCGCCTAATGCACGCCCAACTAAAAATGTCAAAAGCGCGAAAACACAGACAACACACAAGCCCACAAGCGAAGCTTTAGCCAATCGCGGATACATCCCTATCACTTTATTTCCCCCGAAAGCGCACCCAAACATTCCAGCAACCGATAAGCTCGGCCCCAACGATATTGCCCCACTGACACCGAGTTGTATTCAGATTTCAGATAGGAGCGGCAGCAAGTCCATAGAAATGAGTCGCGCCTCGATGTCGTGCGCCACGGCCAGGTGCTCCTCGTTGTCAGTCGAGAACACCTCATCCTTGATGCTGACGAGGATCGTCCCGAGCCGCTTCTTCCGGTCTGCCGATAGCACGGGCACGATCTCCTGCGCCTCGGGAATCTGTTGAGTGGTCAGCTCCACCGGCAGATAGATCATCCAACCGACACCGGGGCGATCCTGAAACGCCTGCTTCTCCGAGTAGCCATCAGGTGCGGCCGAGATCACGGCCGGCAAAAATTCCTGTGCGGTCTTGACTACAACACCAGCCACAAGATCCTTGTTGTCGATAAACGCCCCGCGCGCGCCAATTGAAACCGTGTCAGGGAAATGCCCACCGCAGGCGAAGACCTCTACGGACGCGCCGATGGAATCGTCGGCGCTGCCGTCCCATATCCCGAGCGATGACGTTTCTTCGCCCCGGTATTCATTCTCCAGCGCCGCGACCGCCGTGCTACTGGGCTGGCCATCGGCCGCGTACACCTCGCCCGTCTGAGCCTCTTCGAGCGTATCGCCCTGCATTCGCCAATTCGGACGCGACAGTTCCGGAGCCGCTGCCGCCATTACATCAACAATCGCACCGACCTTCGCGAGTGTTTGCGAGAAAGCGAACACCTCGATCCCGCCGGCCTTGATGAAGGAATCAATTTTCATGATGGTAGGAATTTACGGAAAATACTCCGACTCGATCGACATGGTCTTAAACCATACCGACATCCGCCTATAGGTCAACGGCCCTTGGAAATAGTACCGTAGCCGCGTCGGCGGATTCGCCTTGACCCGCATCGCGCGCTTGATCGCCTGATCGCGCATATGGCGAAAGCCCTTGAAGAACTGTTCGGACTTCGGAATAGATCCATCAAGGAACTGGTCATAGTTCCCCTTGGCCTCTTGCAGCAAGCACTCTTGCGGCTTGAACCCGTCAAAATCGATTCCAAGCCACTCCCACTCGTCGCTCCACTGGCAGCTCTCCGTATCGAACGCAAATCCGGTTACGCGCGCCTGATATCGGTACGCCGGCCAGTTTGCGCCGTGTCGGCTCCGCACAAGCTTGCCCGTCTGTTCGGGTGGGCACTTCTTGCAAGGCGCAGTGGAATCGGACATTGTCCGCGATTCCGTTTTTGCCTTCGCCTGCTCGTCCATCTTGCTGACGTCGCCCCGAAGGCTACCGATCCCCGCTACTGCCACGCCCCCCAATAAAGCGCTTCCAATAGCCGACAATACCGGCCCCGCTTCCGCTGCTGCGGCTGTCACTAGAGGGATTAACGGTGCCGCCATGCGGAACTCCTTTCAAGCTATCGGGATGTTGTGATCGCCAAGTGATCTCTTGGACGTAGACGTGAAAACGCTCATCGGCGCTACGGCCGGGTTTCGTCAACCATGCCTTCGCAGCCGGCTTCTCGTAAAAGTGCGGCGAATACGCCTCGATTTTCAAGAACTGAACCAGATGCTCGCTATCCTGAATCCCGAGAGATCGAGCGGCGCGATATGCATCCCAGAGCCGGTTATGAAGATCGATATCCTGCGTCAAAGCAGGATCTGCCTTGAGCAGATCACGGCGCACGCCGTCAACGAAATTGCGAGCCTCGCCCTCGGTGAGTGCAGACACGTGGGCGGGAGTAAGGTTAAGCGGCATGGGGATGCGCCCTGAAGAGCTGCCCGTCGATCTCGATCAACCAGTCGAAGGTCGGGGAGAAAAATGTCGTCCGCTCGGTCGGACTAAGGGCAGGTGCGAAATGCCGCATCACACGGGCGTCGTAATAGCGAAGCATTACCGACCGGCCATCCGGCAATATGCCGTCGAGCCGGTCGCGAAGTTCTGCCGCAAGCTGGTGCGGTTGATACGCGCTGATAATCCAGCTCACCCCATATTCACCCTGCGCTAACTGCCCGAGCACACGCCGGCAATCGCCGTCGACAGCCGCGAAGTCGAATAGCCACGGGCCGGCATCCGCGAGCGGGGCGTCTGGTGTTGCATCAAGCAGCGCAATTGCCGCGTCACGCGCCCGGCGCGGCTCGGAACCGCCCTGCTCCGAATACAACAGCCCATCCACAAGCACAAACAGACGAACCGGAAGGCTCGCCCGCTCTTGCATCGCTGAATAGATAGCTTGAATGCTCATCGACGCTCACCCGCGAACGACCATCGCAGCCGCATTCTTGGCAGCAGCAACCATGCACGAGAGACAGAATCCCTGTGATGGCTTCGGGGTAGCGAGTTCGAGCGCGACCGGACCTCCTGTCGCAGAGAACCCCATTCTGACGAGTGCATCCGACTCGAAGGACTGAAACATCTCTGACTGCGATGCAATCATGGTTGGGAGAGGACTGCACCCGCAAGCGACCTTATCGCCTTCCAGCGCAGCTTCGTGCCCCATCAAGTTACCCGGCCAACGCGGCCCCTCTGCAACGATGACGCCGACACGCTTGCACGCTGGACAAGTTACTTTGGCACCTACGTAGGTGAGTCCAACCCCGTCGCAACTCATTGTCGGGATAGCGTCGACGACCACCCCGCCGCTGGTCGATTGGTCTCCGACTCGGAGATAGTTCCGCTTCACATGCAGGCCCTCTCGGTTTCTAATGATCCGACTATTACCCGAGCAAGAGACCGATGTCGAGAGTCGGAAGGCGACTTGACCAAATGTGACATTTAACCAACTCGCCCCCGCGCTCAAAACCCCGCAAAATTGCCGGGTATGCCGCAGGAGCTGTCCTGCGGGCGAGCCATCCGCTAGAACAGACCAACCGGCTGCGACGCGTCATCCCAACTGAAAATGATCAGCTCGTTACGGTCGACGGCCTCAACACCAACCGTGTACTGGATCGGCACGGTCTCGATGTAAAACCCCTCGAACACGCGTCGAATGTCCGGGTGATCGTTGAGACTCACAATCGCGCGACCTTTGAGACGGCGCAACCGCTCGGCCATCTTTTCGTACTCCGCGAACGGGAACGGCACGCCATACCCCTGCGTCTCGTAATACGGGGATCGAGATAGAACAGCGTGTGCGGCCGATCGTATCGATCAATGCACGCAGCCCAATCCAAGCGTTCGATGAAGGCATTCGCCAACCGCTGATGCGCGACGGATAGCTCCTCCTTGAGACGAATGGGATTCAATCCCGGCGCAGCCAGCGTCTTCGATCCGAACGTCTGCCCTTCGAGCTTCCCACCAAAGCAGTTCGTATACAAAGGGCAGCACCGCTTCCTCGCGGCCGGCAAGGCGATTGAAGCGGGCAAGGACATCGGAAAGATTCCGGTCGTCGTCCGTGACGCCAAGACGGTCAACCGCGCCGAAATGGTGATCGACGGTTATCTCAGCAACAACGGCAAGCAGTCGTCGCCGCTTGATCTGACCGCTGCCGTCGCAGAGCTGCGCGACATTCATGGCATGACGCTTGCCGCCATCTGCAAGCGCTTGAACGTCACCGATCAAACGATCCGCAACGTCGGCCTGCTCGAACGGGCACCGGCCGAACTGCATCAACTCATACGGAACGGCCAATGTACCGGCACACTGGCCATCGAGCAGATCCGCCTGCACGGCGGCGACAAGGCGCTCGAACGCATCGTCGTCGGGATCTCCAAAGCCGCTGAAGCTGGCAAGACGAAGGTGACGAAGAAGTACCTCGAAGCAGCGCCCCTGCTCGATACGCATCCGGACGCGAACCCCTCTCCCGAGCACGTAGCCGCAGCCGCCAACAGCGGCACCGACAGCGACGCCGCACCGCTCGTCGCGTCAACGGCCGCGGATGCCACGATCGAGACACATGCGCCGGTGCAGGCAGTGTCGCGCCAAACCGCCCCCGCCAAGATCAGTGAGAAACAGTCAAAGCAACTTTTGCAGGCCCTGCAGGCTGTACTCCATGACAAGAATTTCGGCCGACTGGCAAAGCCGACCATCGAAGCAGTACACACTGCGCTGCTGCCGCTCGCCGATCTTCTCGGCTGCCCTTCGTCCGGAAAGGTCTGGCCGGTCTCCGAGCCGGACGCAAATGGTGGCTGCGAGCCTATCGATACGGTATGCGGACCTGACCGAACCGGGAGAATCAAGGGCCCGCTGGCCTACATTCGCGTCGCTCAACCCGCACCCGGCGCGTGGATTTACGCGATCGAATACAACACCGGGACCAGCTTCGCGAGCGACCCACTGAAGGTATCGCCCAGACGCGCGCGGTATGGACGCGAGTTCAAGCGATTCGTTCCGGCGCAGCGCGGCTCATCGAGACGATCAAATCGCCGGTCCACGGGCGAACCAAGGCCGAGCAAGCATCATTCAAGCGCATTCTCGAATGGGCGCACGAGATCATCGGCATGCCCGATCCCGACATGACGGCCGAATTCTCCGCTGCCACCGCGAAGGGTGAACGCCCCGATTTGTCGGATGTGCTGACGGCCATCGGGCATAAGCAACGGATCGCGTCGAATCGGGCGCTGCTCGACGCCGCATTCCCGACTTACAAGGCGAAGCTCGCTCTTGGCCCTGCGTCCGCATGGCCGTTCCCGACCGGAGCCGCAAATTGAACCCGCGCCCGGCCCTTTCTACCCCACGTCCGCTGCCGCGAAAGCGGGAACACGCGGAGAAGCGCCCGGCTATCGCTCTGGCGAGCGTCAACGGTACTTCAACGCAGTCGGACTGCAGCGGGCTGACGCCCGCAAAAGCGATCCAGAAGGACGAAGCGCCGCTCGCGCGGCGCAAACCTATCCAGATGAACGAAGCCTTGGCGGATATCCGCCAAGGCAGGCTCACGCGCCTCGACGCCCTTCGCAACGAGATCCGCGCGTTGATCACGGAGATCTCGCACGCGGCCGACGTCGAGCTGCTGGACCTGATGGCCGACGAGGTCGGATCGTTCGCTCGCCACAAGGCGGCGCAGGACGCACGCACCTGGGCAGCAACCGCTGGGATCACGCTGGAAACCGGCTTGATGCAGCTTGGCCGAGCGCTGCCGGCAACACTCAACGGGGAGCGGTCATGACCAAGCAATGCTATCAAGAGAAGCGCTTCCGGGCCGACACGCTCGACCTCATCGAGACGATCAACTCGATCGTCGACGAGTACGAGTCGCAGGGCTACGTGCTGACCACCCGGCAGTTGTATTACCAGCTCGTCGCGCGCGACATCATCCCAAACAACCTGCAGGAGTACAAACGCGCAGCCGCGATCATCAATGACGCCAAGCTGGCCGGGCTGATCGATTGGGACATGCTGGAAGACCGCACACGGTCTTTCGTTCGTCGTGGCCGATGGACGTCGCCGACGTCGATTATCGAAGCGTGTGCCGAGCAGTATCACCAAGATATGTGGGTCGGCCAATCGCGCCGCGTGTTCGTTATCGTAGAGAAAGAGGCGCTCGTCGGAGTGCTTGAACGCGTCTGCCATCGGTACGACACACCGCTGCTCGCCGCGCGCGGCTACCCCTCGTCGACCGTGCTGCGCGAGTTTGCGATCAACGACATCCTGCCGGCGATGCGCGAAGGCCAAAGCGGTCTAGTCCTGCATCTGGGCGACCACGACCCGAGCGGCATCGATATGACGCGCGACCTGCTCGAACGCCTGCGTACGTTCGGCGGCCACACGTTCGACCTGAAGCGCATCGCGCTCAACATCCAGCAGGTCGAGGAGCTGCAGCCCCCCCGAAAACCCGGCCAAGTCCACCGACTCACGCTTCGGTGCGTATCTGCGCGAATACGGCGAGTCGAGCTGGGAACTCGACGCTCTGCCCCCGCAGTACCTAGACGAGTTGGTCGCATCCCACATTGACACCGTGATCGACACTGGCGCGTGGAACACCAACCAGCAGATTATTCGCGACGCGCGCCAGCAGATCCAGCGGGCGTCATGGTACATCGCCGCGGGCTGTCCCCACTACGATGACCCCGAGCACGGAAAACAAGAATGAGAACCTTTGATCTTCAAGAGTGCGCAGACTTCCTCAAAGTCGACCGCACAACGGCAATGAGACTTGCGCAACAAGGTGAAATTGTCGGCGCTCGCATTGGGCGCGCATGGGTGTTCATCGAAGACGACGTCGTCACATTCCTGCGCGAACAGGCACAACAGCAGACCCTCGAACGGCTCGAAGCGCGCACAAATCCCGATCGGGCCGAGACTGACCGCCGGACTCAGGCCGCAATTCAACGCCAATTGCAAGCAACGCCAGTTCGTCGCCCGGGGCGCTCAGCGCGACCGCTACCTCGCCTTCCTGAACTACCCGCCAACTCAGCCGCGATACAACCTGCGTGAACCGTTGGCTGCCCGCCTATCGCCGGGCAGCCAACGCAGAGACGGCGATCAAACTGCATTGCGCCGCTCGGCGTCACAATCCCAAACCCTGATTGATCGTAACGCAGCCAAAAACGCTCAACGCATTGTTGTTACAGCGAGCAATCTATTCAGAAAGATGTGGAACGTCCGGCGGTAAAATAGCCGGCGATCCGCCGACTTCCTCTCCAAAACTGAATCGCGAAAAATAAAGGTAGCTTTTAATTTTCTCCACCTTTACCGCATCCTCCACAAACGATTTAAGCGCCACGCCCGTCATAGGAATGGCGCGAATTTGTTTAAATTTAAAACCATTCAGTGATACCTGCGACTCGCGATCATCGATATTCACATCCGAAACGCCGTAAATCGCAAACCCTCTCGCTCCAATCGCAAAGCATCCTATGGCGATTGTCGACATCGGTTTCTCATCAAGAAGAATCGATTCAGTACCAGCATCCACTTTGATTTTAGGCGGCTGCCGACCAGCGACCAAAGCATCAAATATTCTAATAGATCGCGACTTTTCAAACACATCGTCATACGAAAACATCACATCAGATTCAACGCCCGCCTGACGACATAGATTCAATAGCGAATCAAAAACGTGCAGACAGTTTACGGCATCACGCAAAATAATTTCATGATTAGGAATCGGTCGCGGAGCAACCTCAATCTTAATCAAATGACTAAAGTTATCAAATTGCAGCTCAAGGATACCGACCCCAGAAAGCAGACCGATCGCGAATTTCCAGTGATTAACCCACTCCGCCGGTGTACACCTCTTTTCGCTTGGCGAAAACATATAGTGCACGGCAGTATCGCCGCCAATTTTCTCGATTACAAAATCAATCAAGGCGCATCGGATTCGGGCCTTGAGCACCCCAATCATCGGCGGCGCAACCATCACATCACCTCGAAATGTGATTGGAATATCCGCCGGAGATGCACGATACGTGACTCTACAGGAATCGGTAGGTGCAGGCTCGAAAACAACCGCACCAATCGACTCGGGTTCAGTTATTGTGATATCGAAACGGGTTTCCGAAACCTGAAGAATAGTATTCTGAATCTCTCCTTTCAGGCCAAGGAATACGTCGGCCATATCTGATTCGGTGAGACCTTGAAACGTAGTTGTTACTGAGTACGGCTGCTCGCCAAACCCCAACTTCTTGAGACTGGCCTGCTTACGCTCAATATAATCCGGAAGACTGTCGCCTATGCACCGGAGCAGCGCCACCCTCAACGAATCGCCGTTCAAATCAATTCTCTCCGATACTACTGGCACGAAGGATATTGACTTTTTATGCAGCGACGAACACTCCGGATCCTTTTTCTCCTCTTCACGCAACCGCCTCAGTATCGCCCCCAACCTATTATCGGCAATATGAATTAGAAAAACACCCGTGTAATTTTTATTTGCATCAACCTTGAAAACCATTATGAAAGATGGTTTCGGCTCTTTTGCGAGGCGCTCCGCCATATTTAGCTTGAGCTTTGCAGAGCGCGACTCGTCGAGAATCGTTTTAACCTGCACGTAGCACGACAGCGCCCCTGTCCGCTGATCTAGCTTACCTACGCCAGGCGCTCCAAAGTTGACGACAAAATCCCAACCGGCGCGATCACGCACAGCTTTATTACAAATCAGGCCGGCTTCGGCACACATTTCGCCGAAGCGTTGCTCCCCTTTCTCACCAAGAGCGTCGTTATCCACCATTTCCCCTCGCACATTCCGCTTTGCCATTTTCGTAACTGATTGTGGTTTTCGAGTATTGGCGCGTCCGAAGTCGGCAATTGCCAATAACGCCCCATCACCATTCGACTGAGGAGTCTACCGCGAATTGCTTCGTACACTGGAACAAGACAACTAAAGCGGCCTCGACGAACCGCAACGACGCAATTGGCTGAATCGGCAATGTCCGAGATCAAGACGCTACCATAGCCGTGCTGCCAAATCGCTCCCGCGCAAATTCGCGTAGCGCATTAGCACTTTCGGATCAGTATGGCCCGTGATCTTCGCGATCTGAATATCACTCAGCGTGGTCCGTTCGTACAGCCGTGACGTAGCCTCGTGCCGCAGGTCATGGAATACGAGATCTGGACAGCAGGCTGCGTCGAATATCCTGCCGAACTGGCCCGACAGCCGCACCGTAACGCGCTCCAGAACCTTCCGGTTGAGGAGCGGCATATTCTTCGCTCGCATGCCCGCCTCGATCTCGGCAATCCACGGAAACAGCCGCCCGTCATCAAACGTGAATCCTTCCATTTCTGGATCTAGGCTATTCACAGCCGCGACATAACGCTCAAACGCTCCTACCGCAACTGTCGTAAGCGGAACCGCGCGCTTGCTGCCGTTCTTGGTCCGCTCAAGGGCGGCCGTGCGCCGGTCAACGTCAAACTGCGCGATCTCCAGTGTGTACATTTCACGCATGCGCATCGCTGACTCGATCGCAAGTTCGAACAGGAACACCAACGCTGGCCGATACGGTAGCTCGAAGGCTCGTTCACGTCCCTTCGGCTTCCCTCCCGCCATAATGCGCCGGATCTCCGCTTCCTCAACGACGCTCGGCCGCCGATCGCGATGCACGTCTTCTTTCACCGCGACGTCTTGCGCCTCAACGGCCACGCGATCCTCGTCTGTATACGTCGCATAGCGCTTAGGCAGCAATCTAAGCGGATTGACGGCAAGCATTGGAGTGCCGGACTTGACCACCCAATCGAAACAGCGTGCGAGCGCCCCGACATTGTGGCGAATCGTCGACGGCGACAAATGGTGCTCACGCTTCATAGCTGTCACCCATCGTTCTGCCCAGTCGTAGTCCACGGTTGAGAGCGCTCTCGATTGCAGCCGGCCGCCGAGCAACGTATTTAACACCTGGACATCGGAGTCGGGTACCGACAAGCGACGCAGATACTCCCGAACAGCGTCCAGCGTCGTCGCGATCGCTTCGCGCTGCTCAATGACGTCAGCCGGCACAATGCCGGCATCGAGCAATTGCTCAAGACGAGCGACATATGCATCGCCCTCTTCTTCGGACTGGAAGGTAAGGGAAAGTGGCTTTGGGAGGAGCTTTGAACGTCGGATGATGTATTCCCACGTTCCGGAGGTCGTAGTCGCTTGGTCGCCATGCACTGACGCGAACTCACCTATACGGCCAAAGAGCCGACTTAGGCGTGGTTACGCGTGTTTCTTGAGTGGTTAGAGGCGACTTTGTACCACTCTAGGCGACTTTCTTACAAGGATGAAAGCGGGGCCGGAAAAAGAAAAAGCCCTGATTTCTCAGGGCTTTTTCTCTTCCTACCTGGAGGCGCGAGCCGGAGTCGAACCGGCCTAAACGGCTTTGCAGGCCGCTGCATAACCGCTTTGCTATCGCGCCAAAAGCGGACTGTCCGGATGCCATGAAGGCAAGCGACAGATTCTTTTATTCAAGGACCGTCGGTCCATCAAATAAAAAGGGAAGCGTGGCTTCCCCATGACTTGGAGCGGGAGACGAGTCTCGAACTCGCGACCTCAACCTTGGCAAGGTTGCGCTCTACCAACTGAGCTACTCCCGCATTGTCCTGCACCTGCAGCGCTTTGCCTTACAACACGCTGCCAGAAAAATCTGGAGCGGGAGACGAGTCTCGAACTCGCGACCTCAACCTTGGCAAGGTTGCGCTCTACCAACTGAGCTACTCCCGCATGTGTCCTGCATCTGCAGCGCTTTGCCGTACAACACGCTGCCAGAAAAAATCTGGAGCGGGAGACGAGTCTCGAACTCGCGACCTCAACCTTGGCAAGGTTGCGCTCTACCAACTGAGCTACTCCCGCGTATTGCTGCGCTACTTCTACTGCTTCCCCGTCACACACTTACTTCGTCGTGCAGCGGAGAAGCGAGATTATGTCGAAGGCACATTCGTGTGTCAAGGGCTTTTCCAGCCCTTTTTCCAAAAAACTGGGAAACGACCGTGCAGGGGCCGGTCACGCGCCGCCGCGCTCGCGAATCTGCGGCCATGCGAGCTTCATGTAGTACAGCATCGACCAGATCGTCAGCACCGCGGCGAGGTACATCAGCCACTCGCCCCACACGCGCGTGTCGATCGTCGCGATGCCGAGCGGCAGCGGGCCGTAGTACAGCAGCATCGGAATCGCGACCATCTGGCACGCGGTCTTGAACTTGCCGAGCTGGTTCACCGCGACGCTCTTCGACGCACCGATCTGTGCCATCCATTCGCGCAGCGCCGAAATCGCGATCTCGCGGCCGACGATCACGAGCGCGATCGCCGCATCGACCCGCGAAATCTGCACGAGGATCAGCAGCGCGGCCGTCACCATCAGCTTGTCCGCGACCGGATCGAGGAACGCGCCGAACGACGACGTCTGGTTCCACTTGCGGGCGAGAAACCCGTCGAACCAGTCGGTCAGCGCGGCGAGGATGAAGATCGCCGCCGCCGCGAGGTTGCGGTGCGCGCCGCCCATCACCGTGTCCGGCAGATAGAACACGCCGACGACGAGCGGGATCAGCACGATCCGTACCCACGTCAGGAAAATCGGGAAATTGAACGGCATGGCATGCGGGTCAGTAAAGGATTCGCAATTGTGCCGTGTCGACCGGCCTGCCACAAGAACGCGAGATCGCGCTCGGGCGCGGCCGGTCGCACGGCCGGATCAGTGAAGCTGCTTGTAGATCTGCTCGGCGAGCGCGTGCGAGATGCCGTCGACGCTCGCCAGCTCCTCGACGCTCGCCGCGACCACACCGCGCAGCCCGCCGAACCGCGCAAGCAGCCGCTGCCGGCGTTTCGCACCGACCCCTTCGAGCTCCTCGAGCCGCGAGGTCTGGCGCGCCTTCGCCCGTTTCGCGCGCATCCCGGTGATCGCGAAACGGTGCGCCTCGTCGCGGATCTGCGCGACGAGCATCAGCGCGGCGCTCTCCTTGCCGAGTTCGAGCGGCGGGCGGCCGTCCGCGAACACGAGCGTCTCGAGGCCGACCTTGCGCCCCTCGCCCTTCGCGACGCCGACCAGCATCGACGTATCGAGCCCGAGCTCGGTGAACACCTGGCGCGCGATCTCGACCTGCCCCTTGCCGCCGTCGATCAGCACGATGTTCGGCAGCAGGCTCGATGCCTCGGCCTGGCGCGTCGATTCGCCGTCGATGCCGGCCGCATCGTCGGCGGCCGCCGCCTGCGCGGCCTGCTCGACCATCTTCTCGTAGCGGCGCGTCAGCACCTGCCGCATGGCCGCGTAATCGTCGCCCGGCGTGATGCCGGTGATGTTGTAGCGACGGTACTCGCCCGACTGCATCTTGTGATGGTGATAGACGACGCACGACGCCTGCGTCGCCTCGCCCATCGTATGGCTGATGTCGAAACATTCGATCCGCAGCGTCGCGAGATCGTCGCTTTCGAAGCCGAGCGTTTCCGCGAGCGCGCGCGTGCGCGCCTGCTGCGAACCCTGCTCGGACAGCAGCCGCGCGAGCGCGATCTGCGCGTTCTGCTCGGCCATCGACAGCCACGCGCGCCGCTGCCCCTGCGGCTGCCGCACCAGCGAGACCTTGTGACCGGCCTGCTCGGACAGCAGCTCGAGCAGGTCGCGGCTCGCGGGCGCATGGCTCACGACCAGCACGGGCGGCACGCGATTGCCGAGATAGTGCTGCGCGATGAACGCATCGAGCACCTCGGCCTCCACCGACGCGCCCGCGTCACGCGCGGCGGCAGCGTCTTCCGCGGGCCGGTCGGGCAACGCCGCAGCGGTGTCGCCGGCAGCCTCCGCTGCGTCGGCCTCGCCCTCGGCCTCGTCGCCGAGCCCGCCTTCGGCCAGCGTCAGCGCACTTTCGACGTGCGCCGGGAAATAGGCCTTGTCGCCGAGATGCCGGCCGCCGCGCACCATCGCCAGGTTCACGCACACGCGTCCGCCCTGCGCGACCACCGCGAGGATGTCGACGTCGCTGTCGCTGCCGACCTCGATCGCCTGCTGGTGCAGCACCGTCGCGAGCGAGCTCATCTGGTTGCGCACGGCGGCCGCCTGCTCGAACTTCAGCTCGGCCGCGAACGCGTGCATCTTCTGCTCGAGTTCCTTCATCACTTCCGATTGCCGGCCGAGCAGGAAGCGCGCGGCGTTCGACACGTCGATCGCGTAGTCGTCCTCGGAAATCGCGCCGACGCACGGCGCCGTGCAGCGCCCGATCTGATGCAGCAGGCACGGCCGCGTACGATTGTTGAAGACCGAATCCTCGCAGGTGCGCAGCTGGAACACGCGCTGCAGGATCTGGATGCTCTCGCGCACGGCCCACGCGCTCGGGAACGGCCCGAAATACTGGTTCTGCTTGTCGACCGAGCCGCGGTAGTACGCCATGCGCGGAAAGCGGTGCGCGGTGAGCTTCAGGTACGGATACGACTTGTCGTCGCGAAACAGGATGTTGTAGCGCGGCGCGAGTGCCTTGATCAGGTTGTTCTCGAGCAGCAGCGCCTCCGCCTCCGAGCGCGTGACGGTCGTCTCGATGCGCGCGATGCGCGTGACCATCATCGCGATGCGCGGCGACAGCTGCGTCTTCGTGAAATAGCTCGAGACGCGCTTCTTCAGGTCGCGCGCCTTGCCGACGTAAAGCACGGCGCCCGCCGCATCGTAGTAGCGGTAGACGCCCGGCATGTGCGGCAGTTGCACGAGGATCTTCTTCGGTTCGAACGGGGTGTCGGCGGCTTCTGGGGATGTCATGCGCGATTCGGGTGCCTTGTGGCGCGGAACGAGTCCATTAGAATCGCCAGTTTAGAGCATTCACCGGTCCGCTTCGATGCCCCGCCCCGCCCCCGCCTCCCCTGCCTCCGCTGCGCCGCTCGCGCCCGACGAACCGATCGCGTGCGACCTCTTCTGCACCGTGATCGACAACTTCGGCGACATCGGCGTGTGCTGGCGCCTCGCCCGCCAGCTCGCGCACGAGCACGGCTGGCAGGTGCGCCTGTTCATCGACGACCTGCGCACGTTCGCGCGGCTGCTGCCGGGGGTCGATCCCGATGCCGGGCGGCAGACGCTCGACGGCATCGTGATCGAGCACTGGCATGCGGAAGTCGGCGACGCACTGGAGATCGCCGACGTCGTGATCGAGGCCTTCGCGTGCGAGCTGCCCGGCGCCTATCTCGCCGCGATGGCGCGCCGCGCGCGCCGCCCAGTGTGGATCAATCTCGAATACCTGAGCGCCGAGGACTGGGTCGCCGATTTCCATTTGCGGCCGTCGCCGCATCCGCGCTATCCGCTGCTGAAGACGTTCTTCTTCCCGGGACTGTCGGCCGGCACGGGCGGCGTGCTGAAGGAACGCGACCTCGACGCGCGCCGCACGGCCTTCGAAGCCGACGCGGCGGCGCGCACCGCCTGGTGGCGGCATGCGACGGGCGACGCGCCACCGGCGCCGGGCACGACCGTCGTCAGCCTGTTCGCGTATGAGAATCCGGGCGTCGACGCGCTGCTCGCGCAGTGGCGCGACGGCCCGTCGCCCGTCGTCGCGCTCGTGCCCGCCGGCCGCGTGTCGCCGGCCGTCGCCCGCTTCTTCGGGGTCGAACCGTTCGGCGCCGGCGCGCGCGCAAGCCGCGGCAATCTGACCGCGTACGGGCTCGCGTTCGTCCCGCAGGCCGACTACGACCCGCTGCTGTGGGTGGCCGACGTCAACTTCGTGCGCGGCGAGGACTCGTTCGTCCGCGCGCAATGGGCGCGCAAGCCGTTCGTATGGCACATCTACCCGCAGGCCGACGATGCGCACCTGCCGAAGCTCGACGCCGCGCTCGCGCACCTGTCGGCCGGCCTCGCCGATGCGCCGCGCGCGGCGCTCGGGCGCTTCTGGCATGCATGGAACGGCGCCGGCACGCCCGACTGGGGCGATTTGCTGCAACACCGTGCCGCACTGGATGCCAACGCGGCGTGCTGGGCCGACGCGCTGGCGAGCGTCGGCGATCTCGCCGGAAAGCTGGCGGAATACGTAAAATCTCAGTTAAAATAAGCGGTTATCCGACGGCTGACCACGCAAGCGCTCGCGTTTGGGGCTCTTGGCACCTACCGGAACGCACCGCCGCTTGCGCCGTCAGCCGTTGCGCAACGCTCAGGCACCTATTTATTTGATTGGATCAGGACAGTTTTTATGAAGACCGCACAGGAACTCCGCGTAGGCAACGTCGTGCAGATCGGCAGCGAAGCATGGGTCATCGCAAAGGCGGAATACAACAAGTCGGGCCGCAACTCCGCCGTCGTCAAGATGAAGATGAAGAACCTGCTGACGAACGCAGGCCAGGAATCGGTCTACAAGGCTGACGACAAGTTCGACGTCGTCGTGCTCGACCGCAAGGAAGTGACGTACTCGTACTTCGCCGACCCGATGTACGTGTTCATGGACGCCGACTACAACCAGTACGAAGTCGAAGCGGAAATGATGGGCGAAGCGCTGAACTACCTCGAAGACGGCATGGCGTGCGAAGTCGTGTTCTACAACGAGAAGGCGATCTCGGTCGAACTGCCGACGATCCTGGTTCGCGAGATCACCTACACGGAACCGGCCGTCAAGGGCGACACGTCGTCGGGCAAGGTGCTGAAGAACGCCAAGCTCGCAACGGGCTTCGAACTGCAAGTGCCGCTGTTCTGCAATACCGGCGACAAGATCGAAATCGATACGCGTACGAACGAATATCGCAGCCGCGCGTAATCGCCTGCGATTGCCGGATCGAACAAAGCGCCCTTCGGGGCGCTTTTTGTTTGTCTGGCGTCAACAGCAGCGGGCGTCGGCACCATGGACAGCACGAAATCCAGCATTAAAGGTATTCAATTTGTATCATCGGTAACTGTTTTATAGCGTGAAAGAAATAATGCACGTCAGGCGTTCAGCGGGGCATAAAATCAGTTTTTAATCTGACATGCGGCTGCGGCCGGCTCCGATGGCCGACAGCCCGCCTCTCTTGACTCGACTCGCGTCCACCATGCCACACGCCCTGATTGTCGAAGACGATCCCAACAGTCTGTCCGGCCTGACCGCGCTGCTCGCCGCAGACGGCTTCTCGGTCGACACGGCCACGTCGCTCGCCGAGGCACGCACGGCGCTCGGCCGCTCGATTCCCGATGTCGTCCTGGTCGACCTGAACCTGCCGGACGGCAGCGGATTCGACCTGCTCCAGCACCTGCCGCAGCAGCAACCGAACGGCTCGCTGCCGGTGATCGTGCTGACGGGCAACGCGACGGTCGAGAGCGCGATCGAAGGCCTGCGTCACGGCATCTGGGACTACCTGCTGAAGCCGATCAACATTCCGCGCCTGCGCAGCCTGCTGGCCCGGATTCCGCGCCCCTACGAACTGATCGACGAAGTGCGGACGCTGCGCGCGTCGCTGCGCCACCTCGGCCGCTTCGGCGCGCTGGTCGGCCGCAGCGAGGCGATGCAGCACGTGTACGACATGATCGAGCACAACGCGGGCACCGAAACGGCCGTGCTGTTCACCGGCGAAGCCGGCACCGGCAAGAAGCTGGCCGCGCGCACGCTGCACGACCTGAGCCGGCGCCGCAAGGGGCCGTTCGTGTCGTTCGACTGCCGCACGATCGCCCAGGCCGGACGCCACGGCGCGTCGCTCGACAGCGTGCTGTTCGGCCATGAACGCGGCGCGTTCGACGGTGCCGAGCGGCGCGAGTCGGGCCTGTTCGAACAGGCCGGCGGCGGCACGCTGTTCCTCGACGAGATCACCGCACTGCCGCTCGTGCTGCAGGAGGCGCTGCTGCATGCGCTCGACTCGCAGAACTTCATGCGGATCGGTGGCACGAGCTCGATCGCGAGCGACTTCCGGCTGATCGCGACCACGCGCCGCCCGGCCCGCGAGGCGGTCGCGAACGGCATGCTGCGCGAGGATCTGTGGCTGCGTCTCGATGCGGCGTCGATCACGATGCCGCCGCTGCGCGAACGCGACGGCGATGTCCTCGCCATCGCGGACGCGCTGATCGACGACCTCAACCGCGAAGCGCGCGGCACCGGCCGCAGCACGACCGACAAGCGCGCGGCGCCGGGCTTCGTGCGCGAATGCGTGTCCTACGAATGGCCCGGCAACGTGCGCGAACTCCAGGAGCGCGTGCGCTTCGCCTATGACGCATCCGGCGATTTCATCGAAACGCTGCGCGCGGGCGAAGCAAGCTTCGCGGCCGGCGCCGCGCTGAACGGCAGCAGCGTGCAGATCAAGGTCGGCACCCCGCTGTCCGACGTCGAGGATCTGCTGATCCGCGCGACGCTCGACGCGGTCGGCGGCACGCGCCATCGCGCGGCGACGCTGCTCGGCATCAGCCCCAAGACGCTGTACAACAAGTTGCAGCGGATGAAGGTCAACTGACCGGGCTGCCGTTGTTCGGGGCGCCGGCCGGAGCTGACGGTTAGTTGCGCAAAGACGTGTGACCCCGCGCTTCGCCGTCAATGGAAAAAGCCGCGCAAAAGCGCGGCTTTTTTGCTTCGGCAACGGGACCGGCGGCCTCGCGCCGCCCTTCCCGCTTACGCCAGTGCGCTGCTCAACAGCGCCTGCGCCTGCAGATACTCAGGCTGCGCGATCAGCTTGTCCCACTTGAGCGGCTTGCCGCGCGCCCGCATCCGCTTGATGCGCCGCACCGACTCGGTCGACGCCTGCGCCTTCAGGCCGTTCAGCACGACTTCGGCCGCATCCGGCTGGTTGCAGACGAGCACCATGTCGCAACCGGCGGCGAGCGCCGCGTCGGCCGCCTGCGTGAGCGTGCCGCCCTCGCGTGCCGCCTCCATCGACAGGTCGTCGCTGAAGATCGCGCCCGTGAAGCCGAGCTGCCCGCGCAGGATGTCCTGCAGCCACACGCGCGAGAAGCCGGCCGGCCGCTTGTCGACCTGCGTGTAGATCACGTGTGCGGGAATCACCGCGGTCAGCGACAGGCCGAGCCAGTCGTACGGCGCGACGTCCTGCTTGAGGATCGCGTCGAGCTGCCGGTCGTCGGTCGGCAGCGCGACGTGCGAATCGGCTTCCGCGAAACCGTGCCCCGGGAAATGCTTGCCGCAGTTCGCCATGCCGGCGAGCGACAGCCCGTGGTTGAGGCTCTTCGCGAGCAGCGTGACGACGCGCGGGTCGCGATGGAACGCACGATCGCCGATCACCTTCGAATGCCCGTAGTCGAGATCGAGCACCGGCGTGAAGCTCATGTCGATGCCGCATGCGCGCAGCTCGGCCGCCAGGATGTAGCCGACCGCGGTCGCGACCTTCGTCGCGAGCAGCACGTCGCGGTCCCACAGTTCGCCGAGGCGGCGCATCGCCGGCAACACCGTGAAGCCGTCGGTGCGGAACCGCTGCACGCGGCCGCCTTCGTGATCGACGGCGATCAGGATGTCCTCGCGCACCGCGCGGATCGAGTCGGTCAGCGCGCTCAGCTGCGCACGGTTCTGGAAATGCCGCGCGAACAGGATCACGCCGCCGGTGTTCGGATGCGCAAGGCGCCGCGCATCGTCGCGCGACAGGGCCGTGCCGACGACGTCGAGCATGACCGGGCCGGGAGTCGTTTTCATCGAATCGGAAAGTCCGTCAGGGAGTGGTTCGGGAAACAGGTGCGGGTGCAGGCGGCGCTGCGTCGGTCTCGGCGACCACGAACGACACCGCGTAGTCGCGTTCGTCGCTGACCGTCACGCGCGCCGTGATGCCGCGCGCGGCGAGCCAGTCGGCCAGTTCACCCGACGCGACGACGTACGGTTCGCCGCTGCGCTGGTTGAGGGTCTGCAGCGCGCGCCACGTCATCGGCCAGTGCATGCCGAGCCCGATCGCCTTCGAGAACGCTTCCTTCGCGGAAAAGCGCGTCGCGAGAAACGCGATGCCGCGCGCCTCGGAGCGCGCGCGGCGCGCATGGAACACGCGCAGCTCGTCGGGGCCCAGCACCTTCTCGGCAAACCGGCCGCCCGTGCGCTCGAGCACGGCCGCGATGCGGCTCACCTGGACGATGTCGGTACCGATGCCGTAGATCGCCATGTCAGCGCCCGCCGTGACGCACGGACGACGCCGGGTGACGAGCGAAGCGCGCGCGCACGGAATGCATCGTCAGCGCGCGCCGCCGTGCAGCGCGGCCACGCGCGCGGCGACCATGATCGCCTTCATCTCGCGCACCGCGTTGTCCCAGCCCGCGAAGATCGCGTGCGCGACGATCGCGTGGCCGATGTTCAGCTCGACGATGCCGTCGATCGCGGCGATCTGCTGCACGTTCGTGTAATGCAGTCCGTGACCGGCGTTGACCTTCAGGCCCAGTTGCGCGCCGGCCTGCACGCCCGCGACGATGCGTTCGTATTCGCGCTGCTGCTCGACTTCGTCGTGCGCATCGGCATAGCGGCCGGTATGCAACTCGACCACCGGCGCGCCGGCTTCGTGCGCGGCGCGGATCTGCGTTTCGTCCGGATCGATGAACAGCGACACGCGCACGCCGGCGTCGGCGAGCTGCCTGCATGCCGCACGCACGGCCTCGAAGCGGCCGGCGACGTCGAGACCGCCTTCGGTCGTCAGTTCCTCGCGCTTCTCGGGCACGAGGCACGCGTCGTGCGGACGCACTTCGCATGCGATGTCGAGCATCTCGGCCGTCACCGCGCATTCGAGGTTCATCCGCGTCTTCAGCTGCGGGCGCAACGTGCGCACGTCGGCGTCGACGATGTGGCGGCGGTCCTCGCGCAGGTGCAGCGTGATCGCGTCCGCACCGGCCTCTTCGGCCGCGAGCGCCGCGCGTATCGGATCGGGATAGGCCGTGCCGCGCGCGTTGCGCAGCGTCGCGACGTGGTCGATGTTCACGCCGAGGTCGATGACGGTGGGCGTTGTCAGGAAGAAGCTCATAGGTTTTGCAGGTCGATCAGGATCTGACGCGTGGCAAGCGGCGTACCGCCGAGATAGGTGTTCAGCAGGAAGCGCATCAGCGTCTTGCTTTGCGCGACCGTCTGGGCTCGATGGTAATCGTCCTGCTCCATGTCGAGCAACGTCTGTCCGGTAATCACCGGCCAGTGCGACGGCACGTCGTCGTCCGCATTGCGCACGCCGCGCTCGGGATCGAACACGTAGCGGCGATCGGGCTCGACCGCCCGGCGCGCGACCGTGCGGTTCAGCGCCATCGCATAGCCGGTCTCGCGCAGCAGCACGCGCTCGAACGAGCGCAGCACCTGCACCGCGGGCTCGCCGTGCGCGAGGCGCGTCAAGGTCAGCACGTAATGATTGAAGAGCGGCGGCTGCGGATCCTCGCGCGCGCAGAATTTCACGAGCAGCTCGTTCGCGTAGAAGCCGCACAGCAGCCCGTCGCCGCCGAGCGGCAGCATCCCGCCGACCCATTCGGCGCCCGTCAGCGTGCGCACTTCGGATTTGCCCGACCAGGACAGCAGCAGCGGCTGGAACGTCTGCAGCACGCCGCGCAGCGCGGAGTGCGGGCGCTTCGCGCCCTTCGCGACGAGCGCGAGCCGGCCGTGATCGCGCGTCAGCACGTCGATGATCAGGCTCGTTTCACGGTACGGATAGCTGTGCAGCACGAACGCCGGCTGCTCGGCGACGCGGAAATCGGACGTGCGAGAGGTCGCGCGCCGCGCCTTGCGACGCGGCGGTTCGGGCGGTGCCGGCAACGGCGCGTCGTTCGCGCCGGCGGTCACCGCATCTTCGGTCGACGTCAGCGCGTCATTCGTACCCATAGGCACGCAGCCCCGCCTCGTTGTCGGCCCAGCCGCTCTTCACCTTCACGAAGGTCTCGAGGTACACGGGGCCGTCGAACAGCTTCTCCATGTCCATCCGCGCCTCGGTGCTGATCTGCTTGAGCTTCTCGCCCTTCTTGCCGATCACCATCGCCTTGTGCGAATCGCGTTCGACGAGGATCGTCGCAAAGATGCGCTTCAGGCGCCCTTCCTCCTCGAACTTGTCGATCAGGACGGTGCTCGTGTACGGCAGTTCGTCGCCGGTCCAGCGGAACACCTTCTCGCGCAGGATTTCGGCCGCGAGAAAGCGCGAGCTGCGGTCGGTCAGCTCGTCCTCGCCGTAGATCGGCTCGCCTTCCGGCAGGTACGGCTTGATCGTGTCCAGCAGGCGCTTGATGTCTTCCGGCTTCTGCGCCGACAGCGGCACGAGCTCGGTGAATTCGCGCAGCTCGCTCACCTTCTGCATGAACGGGAACAGCGTGGCCTTGTCGTTCACGCGGTCGATCTTGTTCGCGATCAGCAGCGTCGGCATGCCGGGCGGGATCAGGTCGAGCACCTTCTGGTCGTCGGGCCCGAAGCGGCCGGCCTCGATCACGAACAGGATCACGTCGACCGACGTGAGCGTCGACGTGACCGCGCGGTTCAGCGAGCGGTTCAGCGCGGTGCTGTGACGGGTCTGGAAGCCCGGCGTGTCGACGAACACGAATTGCGCGTCGTCGAACGTGTTGATGCCGGTGATGCGATGGCGCGTGGTTTGCGCCTTGCGCGACGTGATGCTGATCTTCTGGCCGACGAGTGCGTTCATCAACGTCGACTTGCCGACGTTCGGGCGGCCCACGATCGCGATCATGCCGCAACGGAAACCGGTAGGAGCGGGAGTGTTCATATCGTTTGGGAGACAGGTTCGGAAACGGCCGCGCGACGCGCGGCACGATCGATGGGCAATTCAGTGATCGGCATCGGCCACGCGCGCCTGCGCGGCAGCGAGGCTTGCGCCGCCCTGCGGCGCCTCGGGGCCCGGCGCCGCGGCGTCGCGGGCGCGCGGCGTCGCACGCGACGCGGCGTCGGAACCGGCAGCAGGCTTGTCGGCGGACGACACGGCCGGATCGGTCGCCTGCCCCGCCGGCTTGTCGGCTGCGCGGGGCGCGCCTTCGGCTGGCTTGTCGGCGCGTTCGGCAGGCTTCTCCGCCGCGCGCACGCCGGGTTCGTTGCGATCCGCCGGCTTGTCTGACGGTTTGTCGCTCGCCTTGTCGGCAGGCTTGTCGGCCGTCGGTTTCGCGGGCCGGTCGGCCTTGTCCGCGGCTGTATCGACATGCGCCGCGCGAATCGCGGCCATCGGCGCCTGCGCCGGCCGGTCGCCCGGCTGTGCGCCGGCATCGGCCGCTGCGGACGCGGCAGCGGCCGCCTTCGCGTCGCGCGCCGCTGCACGCTCCTTACGTTCCGGAGAACGCAGGTCGAGCGCTTCCTGCACACCCTTCACGCCGGGCACGATTTCAGGCTCGACATGCTTCGACCCGCGTGCGTTCTTCGAACGCTTCGGCTTCGCGGCCAGCATCGGCGCGGCTGCCAGCACCTCGTCGAGCGCCTTCTTCGCGGCGGCCTGCTCGGCCGCCCGCCGGCTCGCGCCGGAGCCCGACACCTTCACGTCGAGCTTCGGCACCGTGCATTCGACCTCGAACTGCTGATTGTGCGCCGCACCATGGGTCGCGACGACCGTGTAGGTCGGCAGCGCGATCTTGTGCCCCTGCAGGTATTCCTGCAGCAGCGTCTTCGCGTCCTTGCCGAGCGTGCGCGGATCGATGTGGTCGAGAATCGGGATATAGAGGCGCTTGATGACCCCTTGGGCGGCTTCGAAGCCGCCATCGAGGAATACCGCCCCGATGATGGCTTCGAACGCGTCCGCGAGGATCGACGGGCGACGGAAGCCGCCGCTGCGCAACTCGCCCTCGCCCAGCCGCAACCCTTCGGAAATATTCAGGGCCTGAGCGATTTCATACAGCGACTGCTGCTTGACGAGGTTGGCGCGCACGCGCGACAGGTCGCCTTCGTCCAGCTTGCTGAAACGCTGGAACAAAAGGGCGGCCACCGCGCAATTCAGAACGGAATCGCCGAGAAACTCGAGCCGTTCGTTGTGCGTGGCACTGTGACTGCGATGGGTCAAAGCCTGGCGCAACAATTCCGCATTGCGAAATTCGTAGCGCAGCCGGCTTTCCAACTGGGATAGGGGCATGTGCAGGAGTATAACGCGGGCGCCGGTCGGGCCGAAACGGCACGGCCGGACGCGAAAAGGCGTGACGAGGCGGTGTTGCCGCCGGTTCTTAAAGTAGTTCGGCAATACGCGACGCGGCCCGTGCGTCGCATATTGCGTGCGAGTCGAATACGGTCAGTTGAAGGAACCGATGCGCTTCAGGTCGCCGAAGTTCATCCAGATGAAGAACGCGCGGCCGACGATGTTGTTGTCCGGCACGAAACCCCAGTAGCGGCTGTCCGCGCTGTTGTCGCGGTTGTCGCCCATCATGAAGTAGTGACCGGGCGGCACCTTGCAGATCACGCCGCGGCTGTTGTACGTGCAGTTGTCGCGATACGGATAGTCGTAGGCGCCCATCACGAACGGCGGCACGGCGGGATTGTTGAGGATCGCGTTCTTCTTCGTGCCGATCGTTTCCTCGAACTGCTTCGCGTAGTTCTGGCGCTCGTCGTCGAAGAAATCCGGCAGCGGCGTTTCGGGCACCGGCTGGCCGTTGATCGTCAGTTGCTTGTCCTGGTAAGCGACCGTGTCGCCCGGCAGGCCGATCACGCGCTTGATGTAGTCGACCGACTCGTCCTTCGGATAACGGAACACGACGACGTCGCCGCGCGACAGCGGGCTGCCCTGCGTGATCTTCGTGTTCGTGATCGGCATGCGCAGGCCGTATTCGAACTTGTTGACGAGGATGAAGTCGCCGACCAGCAGCGTCGGCACCATCGAGCCCGACGGGATCTTGAACGGCTCGACGATGAACGAACGCACGACGAACACGGCCAGGATCACCGGGAAGAAGCTCGCGGTGTACTCGAGCCACCACGGCTGGCGCAGCTTTTCGTCGCGCAGCTTCGAACGCGTCTGCCCCGCGTTTTCGTCCGCGAAACGCTTGTCGATACGCGACTGCTGACGATCGAACTCCTCGATCGCCGCGTCGGCCGCCTTGCGCCGCTGCGGCAGGAACACCAGTTTGTCCAACACCCACGCTACGCCCGTCACGACGACGAGCACAAAAAGAATCAGCGCAAAATTCATAAAAGGATCAGTCCTGTTATTTGTCTTCGACGCGCAAGATCGCGAGGAACGCCTCCTGCGGGATCTCGACCGAACCCACCTGCTTCATGCGTTTCTTACCTTCTTTCTGCTTCTCGAGCAGTTTCTTCTTTCGCGTGATGTCGCCGCCGTAGCACTTCGCGAGCACGTTCTTGCGCAGTGCCTTGATGTTCTCGCGTGCGACGATGTGCGCGCCGATCGCGGCCTGGATCGCCACGTCGTACATCTGGCGCGGAATGATCTCGCGCATCTTCGCGGCGACCTCGCGACCGCGGTATTGCGACTGCGACCGGTGCACGATGATCGACAGCGCGTCGACCTTGTCGCCGTTGATCAGCATGTCGACCTTCACGACGTCCGACGAACGGTATTCCTTGAACTCGTAGTCCATCGACGCGTAGCCGCGCGACACCGACTTCAGGCGATCGAAGAAGTCGAGCACGATCTCGGCCATTGGGATTTCGTATGTGAGTTGCACCTGGCGGCCGTGATACTGCATGTTGATCTGCGAGCCGCGCTTCTGCTCGCACAGCGTGATCACGGAACCGACGTAGTCCTGCGGCATGTACAGGTTCACGGTGACGATCGGCTCGCGCACTTCGGCGATGCGGCCGGGCTCCGGCATCTTCGCCGGGTTCTCGACCATGATCGTCGAGCCGTCGCTCTGCACGACCTCGTAGACGACCGTCGGTGCGGTCGTGATGAGGTCCATGTCGAACTCGCGCTCGAGTCGCTCCTGCACGATTTCCATGTGCAGCAGCCCGAGGAAGCCGCAGCGGAAACCGAAGCCGAGTGCCTGCGACACTTCCGGCTCGTACTGCAGCGATGCATCGTTGAGCTTCAGCTTCTCGAGCGATTCGCGCAGCGCGTCGTACTGGTTCGCCTCGACCGGATACAGCCCCGCGAACACCTGCGGCTTCACTTCCTTGAAGCCCGGCAGCGGCTCGGCGGCCGGCTTGGTCGCGTGCGTGACGGTGTCGCCGACCTTCGCGGCCGTCAGTTCCTTGATGCCGGCGATGATGAAACCCACCTGCCCCGCCGACAGCGAGTCGAGATTGCGCGACTTCGGCGTGAACACGCCGACGTGCTCGACCGGATACTGCGCGCCGGTCGCCATCATCTTGATCTTGTCCTTCGGACGCAGCGTGCCGTTGACGATCCGCACGAGCATCACGACGCCGACGTAGTTGTCGAACCACGAGTCGATGATCAGCGCCTGCAGCGGCGCGGCCGGATCGCCCTTCGGCGGCGGCACCTTCGCGATCAGCGCTTCGAGCACGTCCTCGACGCCGAGACCCGTCTTCGCGCTGCAGCGCGTCGCGTCGGTCGCGTCGATGCCGATCACGTCCTCGATCTCCTCGATCGCGTTCTCGGGGTTCGCGGCCGGCAGGTCGATCTTGTTCAGCACCGGCACGACCTCGACGCCGAGCTCGATCGCCGTGTAGCAGTTCGCAACCGTCTGCGCCTCGACGCCCTGGCTCGCGTCGACCACGAGCAGCGCACCTTCGCACGCGGACAGCGAACGGCTGACTTCGTACGAGAAGTCGACGTGCCCCGGCGTATCGATCAGGTTGAGGTTGTAGACCTTGCCGTCGCGGGCGCGATAGCTCAGTGCAGCCGTCTGCGCCTTGATCGTGATGCCGCGCTCGCGCTCGATATCCATCGAGTCGAGCACCTGCGCTTCCATTTCACGGTCGGCGAGGCCGCCGCATACCTGGATGATGCGATCCGCGAGCGTCGACTTGCCATGGTCGATGTGCGCGATGATCGAGAAATTGCGAATATGATCCATTCAGTGCCGATCAAGCGAAAAAGGCGCGCTCGACGACTGCGGAGCACGCCTTGTAAGTCGGTGAAAAAACGGCTTATTTTAGCCGAAAAGGCCTTTGCCGGGCGGTAATTTGGGGTGGCCGGTCAGGGACGCCCCACCGGAGGCCCTGGCCGGCGCGTCCGCCGCCGGAAGCCCCGCGCAACGCGCGGCCGGCCGGCAGCGGAGCCGGGTTCAGCGCCGGGCCGCGAGCGCGCCGCGCACCCTCGCCTCGTCGAACCGGTGGCGGCACACTTCCGTGCCGTCCAGCAACAGCACCGGCACGTCCTCGTCGTAACGCGCAACGAGTGCCGGATCCGCATCGATGTCGACGTAGTCGACCGCGATGCCGAATTCGGCCGCCACCGGCGCCAGCGCATCGCGCAGGTCGTCGCACAGATGGCACCAGCCGCGGCCGTAGAGCGTAAACATCGGCGCGTTACTTCTGAACCGCGCGCGGGCGCACCGGCACGAACTGCGTGTTGTCGCCGCGCCGCACCAGCACCGCGACCGCCTTCTGCGGATCGAGCTGCGCGGTCACGTCGGCGAACTGCTTCGCGCTCGTGATGTCGGTGTCGCCGACGCGCAGCACGATGTCGCCGCGCTGCAGCCCCGCTCGGGCCGCCGGGCCGTCGACGCCGTCGATCTGCACGCCGTTCTTCAGCTTCAGCGACTTCAGCTGATCCGCGGAAAGGTCGCTGACCGTCAAGCCGAGCGAATTCGCCTGGCGCGGCTTCTGCGGCGCGCTCTTGCGCTGCTCGGCCTTCGCCGTCGTCTCGGCCGGCGTCTCGGCGATCGTGATCGGCAGATCGCGCGCCTGACCCTTGCGCCACACGCTGACGGTCGCCTTGGTGCCCGGCTTCGTGTCGCCGACCATGCGCGGCAGATCCGACGCCGTATCGACCGGCCGGCCGTTGAACTTCAGGATGATGTCGCCCGGCTGGATACCGGCCTTGTCGGCCGGACCGCCCGGTTCGACGCTGCTGACGAGCGCACCTTCCGCCTTCGGCAGCCCGATCGAGTCGGCCACGTCCTTCGTCACCTCGCCGATCGCCACCGCGATGCGGCCGCGCGTGACCTTGCCGGTCGCCTTCAGCTGGTCGGCCACGCGCATCGCCTCGTCGATCGGGATCGCGAACGAAATGCCCATGAAACCGCCGGTGCGGCTGTAGATCTGCGAGTTGATGCCGATCACCTCGCCCTGCATGTTGATCAGCGGGCCGCCCGAGTTGCCGGGGTTCACCGCGACGTCGGTCTGGATGAACGGCAGGTAATCGCCCGTGTTGCGGCTCTTCGAACTCACGATACCGGCCGTCACGGTGTTGTCGAGGCCGAACGGCGAACCGATCGCGACGACCCACTCGCCGACGCGCACCTTGTTCGAATCGCCGATCGCGACGACCGGCAGGTTCGACGCCTGGATCTTGACGACCGCGACGTCCGTGCGGTCGTCGACGCCGATCAGCTTCGCCTTGAATTCGCGCTTGTCGGTCAGCGTCACGTAGATGGTGTCCGCGTCGTCGACGACGTGCGCGTTGGTCATCACGTAGCCGTCAGCCGACACGATGAAGCCCGAACCGACACCGCGGTTCTGCTCGGTGTCGGGCGGGTTGTCCGGCGCCGGCGCGTTCTTCGGATTGCCATTGCCGCCGCCACCACCGTTGCCGGGCGCCTGCGGCAGCGGAATGCCGAAGAAGCGCCGGAAGAATTCCGACATGTCGCCATTATCGAAGCCTGGCGGGAGCACGCCGCGCGGGCCGGGCGTCGGCACGTTCGCGGTGGTCCGGATGTTCACGACAGCCGGCCCGACCTTTTCGACCAGATCGGCGAAATCGGGAAGGCTGGCAGCGGGAGGCGTGACCGCGGCCGCGGTATGCGGGGCGAGCGGCAGGCAGGCACACAGCACCGCCGCCGCGAACACTTTGCGCAGCGTGAGTTTCGTCATGTCGGAAGCCGTAGCGTTACTTGGAAGCCTTGTATTCTATGGCAGACGCGAACTGCTGCAACGTGGCCGGCGGCACTTCGCCGAGCACGGTGATCCAGTAGTCGCCGCGACGCTTCACGAGCACGTGGGTCGCGCCGGTGCTGCCCGCGCCTTCCTTGCGCGTATTCTTTTCGGCCGGCTCGATGAAGACCGAGATCGTCGCGAGGCCGTCCGTGAAGACGGCCTGGTCGACCGGAATCGGCGGATCGCCGGCGTCGCGCGCGGCCATCGGCCGGCGCACCTCGCGAATCTTCCGGAAGCCGGCGATGGTCGGCGCGATCTGCCAGCCCTGCGCCTCCATGTCGACCGCCGCGACCGGCGGGCGGACCACCGTCCAGCCGCTCAGGTTGCGCATGCCGGCCGCGATCGCGGATTTGTCACCGGTCGCGCCGCCCGTCTGCAGCTGCGAAAACGCGACCTGCTCGAGCACGTGATCGCTCGCATCGAGCGTCTGCGAACGCAGCAGCAGCCCGGTGCGGGCGTCGGCCCACAGCTTGTAGGTGAAGCGGTACGCGTCCTTCGGCACGAGCTCGACCACCTGCGCGTCGATCCCGGCCACACGGTCCTTGCCGAGCAGCTTCGCGTCGTAGACGGACATTACGTGCTCGCCGCCGGCACCGAGCAGCGCGGGGAACGAGTCGCGCGTCTGGCGGCGCTCGACCACGCACAGCTTGCGCTCGGGCACGAACGTGTAAAGCTCGTCGTTATGCCGCAGCACCTTGCGCGGCTTGCCGTCGAGCGACTCGATGCGCTCGAACTCGCCGTCGCGGGACGCCACGTGCGCGATGCGCGACGACTGGACATACCCGCCGCGCTGGTAGACGAACGTACCCTCGTAGCTCTGCTGCTGCGCCGCCTGCTGGATGCGGTCGAGCCAGTCCGCCGCACCCTTGCGGGTCGCGACGGGATCGTCCGGTTGCTGGGCGCTGGCAGGCAGGGATTGAACGGACAACAGGGCGGCTGCGCAAAGCAGGAGAGCCGGCAGCCGCTTCCATCCGGAGATGGCGTGATTCAACTGCAATGTCCGCATCGGGTTTATTGGCCTGGCGTGGTGGTCACGGCAGCGCGGATCAGCGGCATCGAGCCCGTGACGACGGGCTGCTGCGCGAATTGCTGATGCGCTTCAAGGTATTGGTCGAGACTTGCGTCGCGGATGATGTTGACGTCCTGCAGGCCCGGCTGCGCGGATGCCTGTGCAACCGTCACGCGCTGCAGGTTGCCGCCTTGCGGCGCGCCTGCCGATGCGACCTGGACGGCGCCCGGCACACCGGCCGTCTGCATCTGCGGGACGACGATCCACGTCAGCGTGGCTGCCGCGGCGGCCACCGCGAACGCGGGCACGACACGCCGGCGCAGCGACAGCAGCTTGCGCGCGACCGGCGCGGCGGCCGGCGCGAGCAGGTGCGGCTCGCTTTCGAGCGCGGCGGACATGCGCGCGGTGAACGCGACGCTCAGCGCGGGCGACAGCGCGAGCTCGTCCGAGCGCAGCGCGTCGCCGATCAGGTGGTAATGGGCCCACGCAGCGCGATCCGCGCGGTCGAGCTCAGCCAGAAACTGCCCGTGATCCGGGCCGTCGAACAGTTCACCGTCGACCAGAGCGGAAAGGCGCTCGCTGCGCGAGCACGCTTGCGACTGCGTATTGACCGACCCCATGATGCTCCCCATCTTGCACACACCCCGTCGTGATTTCACGACTCTATCCGTAATAGACCCCGACCCGCGTCGTTGCGCCCGTCGCGCTTACCAGCGCTTGCCTTCGGGCGTATCGAGCAGCGGACGCAATTTCGCAGCGATTGCCTCGCGCGCCCGGAAGATCCGCGACCGGACCGTCCCGATCGGACAATCCATCATTTCCGCGATCTCTTCGTAGCTCAAGCCCTCGATCTCGCGCAGCGTAATCGCCTGGCGCAGCTCTTCGGGCAGGACGGCCATTGCAGCGTTGACCGTCTCGGCAATCTGCTTGCTCATCAACATCGACTCAGGCGTGTTGATATCCCTTAGTTGGTCTGCGTCGGAGAAAGTTTCCGCTTCCTCGGCATCGGCCTCGGTGGAGGTCGGTGCCCGCCGGCCCTGCGTCGCAAGGTAGTTCTTCGCCGTATTGACGGCAATCCGGTACAACCACGTGTAGAACGCCGACTCGCCGCGAAATTGGGGCAGCGCACGATACGCCTTGATGAACGCGTCCTGGGCCACATCCTCGACCTCGGCGGGATCCCGCACGAGGCGCGAGATCAGCCGAATGATCTTGCGGTGGTATTTGGAGACCAGGAGTTCGAACGCTGCCTTGTCGCCTTTCTGTACGCGCTCGACCAGAGCCTGATCGATTTCTTTTTCACTCACCTGACAAATCCGTTAACTAGGGATGCAACGCGGAGCGTTATTGTAGCGTTCCGGCGCCGGCCGCTGGTTACGGCTGGTAACCGTGCCGCCGTCATGCCCGCCCCGCCGTGCCCGCGGTACGCGCCAGCACGGACAGCGCGCTGAACGACGCGGCGTCGAGCGCATCGGCCGGGATCAGCAACGGCCGCGCGCGCCGGGCGCCCTGCCCGACCGACAGCACGAGCAGCAGGCTGCTCCAGTGTGCATGGCCCGTCACGCGGCCCCGGGCCAGCAAGCGCCCGGTGCGGCCAAACGCCGCAATCTCCCCGAATGCATCGATCCGCAACTCGGCCGGCAGCCGGCGGGCACAGGCCCGCGCGGCGCACACGGCAAGCAGTGCGGCCGTCGCCGCCGACACCCACGCGCCGGCAGCGGCACCGGCCCGCGGCGCCCAGAACAGGTACGCGGAGGCGGCCGCCGCCGCGACGAACGCGGCCAGCACCACATACGACACGGCCGAGGCCCGCAATGCAAAGCATTGCGGACGCCCGGCCGGAGCATCGAATGGACTCGTCAAGCGATTTCAGCGTCAGACGCGCTTGAACACCAGCGTGCCGTTGGTACCGCCGAAGCCGAAGTTGTTCTTCACGGCCACGTCGATCTTCATGTCACGCGCGGTGTTCGCGCAGTAGTCGAGATCGCACTCGGGGTCCTGGTTGAAGATGTTGATGGTCGGCGGCGACACGTTGTTGTGCAGCGCCAGCACCGTGAACACCGACTCGAGGCCGCCCGCGCCACCCAGCAGGTGACCCGTCATCGACTTCGTCGAGTTCACCACGAGCTTGTACGCGTGCTCGCCGAATGCCGCCTTCACCGCATCGGACTCGTTCTTGTCGCCGAGCTGCGTCGACGTGCCGTGCGCGTTCAGGTACTGGACCTCGTCCGCGTTCACGCCGGCGTCGCGCAGTGCCGCGACCATGCAGCGGCGCGGACCGTCCATGTTCGGCGCGGTCATGTGGTACGCATCGCCCGTCATGCCGAAGCCCGAGACTTCCGCATAGATCTTCGCGCCGCGTGCCTTCGCCGCCTCGTATTCCTCGAGCACCATCACGCCTGCACCCTCGCCCAGCACGAAGCCGTCGCGGTCCTTGTCCCACGGACGGGACGCGGTGGCCGGATCGTCGTTGCGGGTCGACAGCGCGCGCGCGGCCGCGAAACCGCCGATGCCCAGCGGCGACACCGTCGATTCGGCGCCGCCCGCGACCATCACGTCGGCGTCGCCGGCCTGGATCAGGCGCGCCGCGAGGCCGATGCTGTGCAGACCGGTCGTGCAGGCCGTCACGGCCGCGAGGTTCGGGCCCTTCAGGCCGAACATGATGCTCAGGTGACCCGAGATCATGTTGATGATCGAACCCGGCACGAAGAACGGCGAAATCCGGCGCGGGCCGCGATCGACGTAGGTCTGGTGCGTGTCTTCGATCATCGGCAGGCCGCCGATACCGGAGCCGACCAGCACGCCGATGCGTTCCGCATTGGCTTCGTTCACTTCGAGGCCGCTGTCCCGGATCGCCTGGACGCCGGCTGCGATGCCGTAATGGATAAACGTATCCATGTTGCGGGCTTCCTTCGCCGGGATGTACTCCTCGGCGCTGAAACCCTTCACTTCGCCCGCGAAATGGCAGGCGAGGTTCGACGCATCGAACTTCGTGACGGTGGCGATACCGGACTTGCCGGCGACGAGATTGGCCCAGCCGTCGGCAACATTATTGCCAACAGGCGAAATCAGCCCCAGGCCTGTAACAACAACACGACGGCGGCTCACGGTAACCTCTTTTCCATTATTGGATGACAAAAACAAAAGCCACAGTGGCCACAGGAACCAGCCCTGCGAGCCCTGTGGCTGTTAGTCCGTCCGGCACGAAGCCGGCAGGATGGCGCGTCAATCGCGAAGATCGCGGCGACGTGGCGGACAAGCGCGAAAGGCGCTTACGCCTTGACGTTTGCGCGAGCGTAGTCGATCGCTTGCTGAACGGTCGTGATCTTCTCTGCTTCTTCGTCCGGGATTTCCATGCCGAACTCGTCTTCCAGAGCCATCACCAGTTCGACCGTGTCGAGCGAATCCGCGCCCAGATCGTTCACGAACGATGCTTCGTTCTTGATCTCGGCTTCCGCGACGCCCAGTTGCTCAGCGACGATCTTCTTGACACGTTGTTCGATGTTATCCATTACCCCTCCGAGGGAAAGTTCAGATTTACAAGTGCGCGCATTTTATCAGGTTTGCTGACGGCAAAACGCGCGTTGGCTTGATGGTCGATCAAGCACCGATCCGCCTGAAAAACGGGATACGGCGCGGATGGTAAACGAAAACCGTTACGACATGTACATGCCGCCGTTCACGTGCAGCGTCGTGCCGGTGATATAACCGGCCTGCGGCGATGCGAGGAACGCGACGGCATGGGCGATGTCTGCCGGGCTGCCGAGGCGGCCGAGCGGAATCTGGGTCTTGAGCGCGGCCTGCTGTTCTTCCGGCAGCGTCTTCGTCATGTCGGTGTCGATGAAGCCCGGCGCGACGCAGTTCACCGTGATGCCACGGCTGCCGATTTCACGTGCCAGCGCACGCGTCATGCCCGCGACGCCGGCCTTCGCGGCCGCGTAGTTGACCTGGCCCGGGTTGCCGGCCGAGCCGACCACCGACGTGATGTTGATGATGCGGCCGCCGCGGGCCTTCATCATCGGGCGCAGCACCGCGCGCGACAGGCGGAACACCGACTTCAGGTTGGTGTCGATCACCGCGTCCCAGTCCTCGTCCTTCATCCGCATCGCGAGCTGGTCCTGCGTGATCCCCGCGTTGTTGACGAGCACGTGGAGCGCGCCGAATTCCTTCACGGTCGCGTCGATCAGCGCTTCGGCCGCCGCCGCGTCGTTGACGTTCAGCACCGCGCCGCGGCCCGTCACGCCCGCTTCCGCGAACCCGGCGGTAATCGCGGCGGCGCCCGATTCGCTCGTCGCCGTGCCGATCACCGTCGCGCCCAGGCGCGCGAGTTCGAGCGCGATCGCCCGGCCGATGCCGCGCGATGCGCCGGTCACGATCGCGACCTGTTTATCGAGAGTCTTTTCCATGAATCGAATATCCGTCTCTTGAGGAAAGGCGCCGCGTCAGGCGGTCGCCAGCTTCAGTGCTTCGTCGAGCGAAGCCGGATCGAACACCGATGCGCCGACCAGGTTGCCGTCGATGCGCTTCGTCAGGCCTGCCAGCACCTTGCCCGGACCGCATTCGATCACGTGCGTGACGCCCGTGCCCGCGATGTGCTGCACGCATTCGACCCAGCGCACCGGGCCTGCGGCCTGGCGCACCAGCGCGTCCTTGATTGCGGCCGGATCGCTGACCACCGCGACGTCGATGTTGTTGACGACCGGAATCTGCGGCGCCTTCACGTCGACGTTTGCCAGATAGTCGCGCAACTGGTCCGATGCCGGCTTGAGCAGCGACGAATGGAACGGCGCCGATACCGGCAGCGGCAGCGCGCGTTTCGCGCCCTTCGCCTTCGCGATCTCGCAGGCCTTCTCCACGGCCGCCTTCGCGCCCGCGATCACGACCTGCGCCGGCGCGTTGAAGTTCACCGCTTCGACGATGCCCGCTTCCGCGGCTTCGGCGCACACCGCGCGCACCGTGTCGTCATCGAGACCCAGGATCGCCGCCATGCCGCCCTGGCCGACCGGCACGGCCGTCTGCATCGCCTGCGCGCGGAAGCGCACGAGCGGCACCGCGTCCTTGAACGCGATCGCGCCCGCGGCGACGAGCGCCGTGTATTCGCCGAGGCTGTGGCCCGCGACGATCGACGGTGCCGGACCGCCGGCCTGCTGCCATGCGCGATAGCACGCGTAGGCGGCCGTCAGCATCACAGGCTGCGTGTTGGTGGTCAGATTCAGCTCTTCGGCCGGACCTTCGGCGATCAGCTTGCCGAGATCCAGATTGAGTGCATCGGATGCTTCCTGGAGCGTCTCGCGCACGACGGCGAGATCGGCGAATGCGTTGAGCATGCCGACCGACTGCGAGCCCTGCCCCGGAAAAACGAATGCGAATTTCATATCGTCCCCAATTGAATCGATTCGGACGGCGCGCACGAACGGCGCGCCGGTTCGGGATCCGCGCGCAGCAATTGCGCGCCGCGGATCAGTAGCGGAAGACGGACGCGCCCCACGTGAAGCCGCCGCCGACGCCTTCGATCAGCACGTGCTGACCGCGCTGGATGCGGCCGTCGCGCACCGCGGCGTCGAGCGCCAGCGGGATCGACGCAGCCGACGTGTTGCCGTGCTGGTCGACCGTCACGACCATGCGCTCCTGCGGCAGGCCGAGCTTGCGGCAGGTGCTGGTCATGATGCGGATGTTGGCCTGGTGCGGAATCAGCCAGTCGACCTGCTCGGGCGCGAGATTCGCCTTGGCGAGCGCCTCGATCGCGACCTTTTCGAGTACGTTGACCGCGAGCTTGAACACGGCCTGCCCATCCATGTACAGGAACGCGCTGCCGTCGATCACACCGCGATTGACGTTGCCCGGCGTGCAGAGGATGTTCGAATAGCTGCCGTCCGCGTGCAGCGCGCTGCCGAGCACGCCCGGCTCTTCCGATGCGGACAGGATCACCGCGCCCGCGCCGTCGCCGAACAGCACGCAGGTCGTGCGGTCCTTGAAATCGAGAATGCGCGAGAACGTCTCCGCGCCGACGATGAGCGCCGTGCGGTGCTGGCCGCTGCGGATGAAGCTGTCGGCCGTCGCCATCGCATAGGCGAAGCCCGAGCACACGGCCTGCACGTCGAATGCCGCGCCGCCGTTCTTGATGCCGAGCTTGTTCTGCAGCAGGCAAGCCGTGCTGGGGAACACGAAATCGGGGGTCGAAGTCGCGACGATGATCAGGTCGATCGACTGCGGATCGATATCGGCCGCCTCGATCGCACGGCGCGCCGCTTCAAGCGCGAGATCGCTCGTCGTGACGTCCGGTGCGGCGAAATGGCGCGCATGGATGCCCGTGCGCGCAACGATCCACTCATCGCTCGTCTCGATGCCTTCCTTCGCGAGACGGTCGGCGAGCTGCTGGTTCGTGACCCGGTCGGGCGGCAGGTAGCTGCCCGTGCCGAGCACGCGGGAATAGAGAGTCGATTGGGCCATTTATGCTTTAGAGGATTGCGCAGCGGAAGGTTCGGCGTGGTGGCCTGCGGCCGGGCTCGTCGGGCCTGCGCCGCCCGCGTCGTGTTCGCCGTCGCCGAGCGACACCGAATTGTCCGCCATCGCACGCGTGAGGCGCTCCAGCACGCCGTTTTTGACGGCATCATAACCCCGTTTGATCGCCCACTCAAACGCGTAGGCGTCGGCCGAACCGTGGCTTTTGATCACGAGGCTCTTCAGCCCCAGCAGCGCCGCGCCGTTGTACTGGCGGTGATCGACGCGCTTCTTGAAGCGCATCAGCACCGGCAGCGCGAGCAGCGCCATCAGCTTTGACATCAGCGAACGGCCGAACTCCTCGCGGATGATGTCGGACAGCATCTGCGCGAGCCCTTCGGACGTCTTCAGCGCGACGTTGCCGACGAAGCCGTCGCAGACGATCACGTCGACCGTGCCTCTGTAGATGTCGTTGCCTTCGACGTTGCCACGGAAATTCAGCGTGCTGGCGCGCAGCAGTTCGCCGGCGCGCTTGATGGTCTCGTTGCCCTTGATGACCTCTTCGCCGATGTTCAGCAGGCCGATCGTCGGACGCTCCTTGCCTTCGAGCGCGGCGACGAGCGCGTGCCCCATCTCCGCGAACTGCAGCAGGTGCTGCGGCTCGCAGTCGACGTTCGCGCCGAGGTCCAGCATCATCGTGTAGCCGGTCGGGTTCGGCAGCGCGAACGCGATCGCGGGCCGCTCGATGCCGGGCAGCGTCTTGAGCACATAACGGGAAACGGCCATCAGCGCGCCGGTGTTGCCGGCGGAAATACAGGCCTGGGCCGCGCCTTCCTTGACGTGGTTGAGCGCGACACGCATCGAAGAATCCTTCTTCTTGCGCAGCGCCACTTCGACAGGGTCGTCCATCGCCACGACTTCGGTGGCGGGCACGATGGTCAGCGCGGGATCGTCGAGGGCTTTCAGCTTTTTCAGCTGCGCGCGGATCGCGCTTTCGATGCCGACGAGCATCAGGTGCGCATCGGGATGCGCGCGGACGAACTTGACTGCCGCGGGAACGGTCACGGACGGGCCGTGGTCGCCTCCCATGCAATCGATTGTGAGCTTTACGGTCATGGAATGCGACGAATTTCAGGCACAAAAAAGCGGCAGTTGAATGCCGCCTTTTTGTTGCGCCAGGAAAGTGTCAAGCGAACCAGTTGTCACGCGAACGGCGATCGTAGCGCGCAACGCGTGACTTGACGCTTAGTCGTTCTTCGTCTTGACGACTTTCTTGCCGCGATAGTAGCCGTTCGGGCTGACGTGGTGACGCAGGTGCACTTCACCCGTGCTCGGCTCGACTGCCAGCGGCGCTGCCGTCAGGAAATCGTGCGAACGATGCATGCCGCGCTTCGACGGCGACTTCTTGTTTTGCTGGACTGCCATGACTAACTCCTAAATAATTTTCCGGATTCTAACACAGCCCGATCCGGCGCTTAACTACCCTGGCCCAAAGCCCTTACGCCTTCCCGCGCCACAACTGCTTAGTGTTTCTTGCTGCCGTCCCCGTCCTTCTTCAGCGCTTCCAGCGCTGCGAACGGATTCGGCCGTTTGCCTTCGTCCTCGTCTTCGGCGGACTCGTCGTCCGCGTCTTCCGAAGGACCGCTCGCACCCGACACGAGGCTTTCGTGAACTGCCGGGCAAACCTCGTGCTTGGGCACGAGCGGCAACGAAAGCAGCAATTCCTCTTCGATCAAGTCGACGAGATCGAACTGGCGTGAGCCCACGATCACATCGGCTTCATCGTCGTCGAGCGGAAATTCTTCAGCTTCTTCTTCGGTCGCAACGACCCGGTACGTCATGTCGACGTCGAACGTCTGGTCGTACGGGGTCATGCAGCGCTGACACGTGAGCCACGCATGGCCGTGCACCGCGAGGCGCAGATACGGCTGCTGCCCATCGGCGCCGTCGTCCTGCAACTCCTTCTGGGTGAACCCTTCGGCCTGCCACGTGAAGACCGTGTCGCGATCGGGCGCGTCCGCCGGCACTTCGTTCAGCATGCGCGGCAGTTGCGACAGGCGCACGGCACCCGCTGCCTGCCGCCCGCTGCGGGCGAATTCGAACAGGTCGACCGCGTGCGGATCAAGCGCTGCCGCAGGCTTGCCAGAAGAAGTGTTCATGTTGCGCTCCTGCCTACAGGCTGACTTGCGGGATCCGGCTTGCTGGCGCTGCTCACCTGGCGCCGCACACGTGCGCGATCTACGCCGCGTACGCCTCGCACGATTACGTACTTTACTTCCGAAGACCCGGCAGGCGCCACCACTGCGGAAAGCCTGCCGACGAAAAGCGGGAAAGCATACCTGTTTTACCTTTTGCGGTCAATCACTTATGCTTGCGCCCTTGCAACACCGCGCCACACCCGACGACTCACCGACCCAACCGACCATGCCGGATACCGTTTGCCGCCCGCCGCGGCTGATTCTCGCCTCCAGTTCTCGCTACCGCCGCGCGCTCCTCGAGCGCCTCGGCCTGCCGTTCGACGTCGTGTCGCCCGACCTCGACGAAACTCCGC
Organism: Burkholderia sp. BCC1988; assembly: GCF_905339895.1. Taxonomy (NCBI): domain Bacteria; kingdom Pseudomonadati; phylum Pseudomonadota; class Betaproteobacteria; order Burkholderiales; family Burkholderiaceae; genus Burkholderia; species Burkholderia sp. BCC1988. Next base: position 211,175 of record NZ_CAJPHA010000006.1, on the reverse strand, counting down.
TCGCGGGCGAAGCGCCGGCCGCGACCGCGCTGCGCCTCGCCGGTGCGAAGGCGCGCGCGGTCGCCGCGACGATCGACGCACCGGACGGCGTGCTCGTGATCGGGTCGGACCAGGTCGCGACGTTCGACGGCCACCAGATCGGCAAGCCCGGCACGCACGAGCGCGCGCTCGCGCAGCTGCTGTCGATGCAGGGCCGCGACGTCGAATTCCACAGCGCGCTCAGCCTGTACGACAGCCGCACCGGCGAAACGCAGAGCGAGGACGTCGTCACGCACGTGCGCTTTCGCTCGCTGCCCGAGGCCGAACTCGATGCGTACCTGCGCGCGGAAACGCCGTACGACGTCGCCGGCAGCGCGAAGTCCGAAGGGCTCGGCATCGCGCTGCTGGATGCCATCGACTCCGACGACCCGACGGCGCTCGTCGGCCTGCCGCTGATCGCGCTCACGCGGATGCTGCGCGCCGTCGGTTATCCGCTGTTCGCCGCACCCCAAGGAGACCGCGCATGACCGCCGGCACGCTCTATCTCGTCCCGAACACGCTCGGCGAGGGCGACGCATCGATGCTCGCCGCCGTGCTGCCCGCCGCCGTGCAGGCGCGCGCCGGCACACTCGGCTATTACATCGGCGAAAACGCGAAAACGACCCGCGCGTTCCTGAAGAAGATCGGCACGACGCGGCCGATCCAGGAAATCGAGATCAGCGAACTGAACGTCAATACGCCGGCCGGCGCCATCGACCGGCTGCTCGCGCCCATACTGGCCGGCGCGGACGCCGGCCTCGTGTCGGAGGCCGGCTGCCCGGCCGTCGCCGATCCGGGCGCGCTGCTGGTGCGCCGCGCGCACGAGCGCGGCGTGAAGGTCGTGCCGCTCGTCGGGCCGAGTTCGATCCTGCTCGCGTTGATGGCGTCGGGCCTGAACGGCCAGAGTTTCGCGTTCAACGGCTACCTGCCGGTCGATGCGGCCGCGCGTGCGAAGCGCTTGCGCGAACTTGAGCAACTGTCACGCAAGGCGCGCCAGACGCAGATCTTCATCGAGACGCCGTACCGGAACCAGGCGATGCTGGATACGCTGATCGCGACCTGCGCGCCGTCGACGCAGATCTGCGTCGCGGCCGACCTGACCCTCGAGACCGAGACGATCGCCAGCCGCTCCGTGGCGGACTGGAAAAAGACGCCTGCGCCGAATCTGCAGAAGCGCCCCGCCATCTTCCTGCTGCTCGCGAACTGAAGCCGGCGGCCGCGCGACCCGGGGCGCCCTGCCCCGTTCGCCGCGGCGCCGGCTGGCCGCCGCTCAGCGCAGGCTGAACGACGTGCCGCCCGCGGTGAGCGCCTTCATCGCGGCACCGCCGACCGCCGCGCCGAACTTGCGCGCGACGCGGTTCGTCAGGCTTTCCTTCACCGTATAGTCGACGAGATCCGGCGCCTTCAGCACGTCGCGCGCGACCGTGTCGGTCGTGCCGTAGCCGTCGGCGAGCCCGAGCTCGACGCTCTTTTCGCCGGTCCAGAACAAGCCCGAGAACATGTCGGGCGTTTCGTGCAGCCGCTTGCCGCGGCCGTCCTTCACGGCCTTGATGAACTGCGCATGGACCTGGTCGAGCAGCGCCTGCGCGTGGGCATCCATCTTCGGCGTCTCGGGCGAGAACGGGTCGTAGAAGCCCTTGTTTTCGCCCGACGTATGCAGGCGGCGATCGACGCCGAGCTTGCCCATCAGGCCCGTGAAGCCGAACCCGTCCATCAGCACGCCGATCGAGCCGACGATGCTCGCCTTGTCGACGAAGATCTTGTCGGCGGCGGACGCAATGTAATAACCGCCCGATGCGCACATGTCGGTCACGACGACGTACAACGGCTTGTCCGGATACTTCTTGCGCAGCCGGCGGATCTCGTCGTAGACCATCCCGGCCTGCACCGGGCTGCCGCCCGGGCTGTTGATCCGCAGCACGACGCCGGCCGTGCCGCTGTCGTCGAAAGCAGTATCCAGCGCCGTGTTGATGTCGTCGGCGTTCGCGTTGGTGCCCGCCGCGATCTCGCCGTCGATCGTCACGAGCGCCGTGTGGCGCCCGCTCGCCGAGAATTTCGAGTCGCTCGAGAAATCGATCAGCGCGAACGCGAGCAGCACGAACACGCCGAGGAACGCGAAGCGGAAGAAGATCTTCCAGCGCCGCGCGGCGCGCTGTTCCTTGACGGCCGCAAGCGCGATCCGCTCGAGCGCCGCGCGCTCCCAGTTCGGTTCGCGGCTGTCGGGACGGGACGAGGAATCAGGAAGGTTCGGTTGGTCGGCCATGCAGTGGTGTCGTCAGTCGGTCGTGGCGGGAGGGGGTGGAGCGGCGGGACCCAGGTCAGCATCCGGTACCCAGAATACCGCACGCCCGTCCGGCGTGTCGCGCTCGTCGACCTCGACCGGCCGCAGGCGGCCGCCACGGCACGGGCCGCCGACGCACTTGCCGGTATCCGGCGCGTAGATCGCGCCGTGCGTCGCGCACATCAGGTACAGGCCCGACGACTCGAAGAACTGCCCTTCGGCCCAGTCGAGCTCCATCGGCACGTGCGCACAGCGGTTCAGGTAGCCGTATGCACGGCCTTCGTAGCGCACGAAGAACACGACCGCCTGCTCGCCGCGCAGCGTCGCATCGACGCGCACGCCGGCACCGCCGTCGGCCAGCGCGTCCGATGCGCACACGCGCACGGCATCCGGCGCCGCGCTCATGCGTGCTCCCGCAGCCACGCGGCCAGTGCGCCGACGTCCGGCGCGACGAAGCGCGGTGTCAGCGCGGCCAGCGCATCGGCCGTGTGCGCGCCGTACGCGACGCCGATGCCGGCCGCCCCCGCACTCGCGGCCATCTGCAGGTCGTGCGTGGTGTCGCCGATCATCACGGTACGCGCGAGATCCTGCCCCAATTCACGGGTCAGTTCGTGCAGCATTGCCGGATGCGGCTTCGAGAACGTTTCGTCGGCGCAGCGCGTCGCATCGAACAGGCTCGTGAGCTTCGACTGGTCGAGCACGCGGTTCAGCCCGACCCTGCCCTTGCCGGTCGCGACCGCGAGCAGGTAGCCGGTATCGCGCAATTCCGCGAGCAGTTCGCGCACGCCGGCGAACAGCTCAATGCGCTGATCGTCCAGCAGGTAGTGATAGCGGTAGCGTTCGGCCAGCCGCGGATAGTCGGACGGATCGAGGGTCGGAGCAGTAATCTGCAGTGCATCGCGCAGGCCGAGGCCGATGACGTAGCGGGACGCCTCGTCCGACGGCGCGGGCAGGCCGAGATCACGGCAGGCGGCCTGGATGCTGTGCGCGATGTGCGCAGTCGAATCCATCAGCGTGCCGTCCCAGTCGAAGACGATCAGATCAAATTGCTGTCGGGCCATGCGAGTCAGGCGGTATCGCGCAGAGCGCTGAGTTGATCGAGGAAGCGCCGGCATTCGTCCGGCAGCGGCGCATCGAACTGCAACGCCTCGCCGGTCAGCGGATGCGCGAGCTTGAGCCGGTGCGCATGCAGGAACATCCGCTTGAGCGACGGTTGCGCGTTCGCGCGCGCCAGCGCCTTGTTCAGTGCGAAATCGCCATACTTGGCGTCGCCGGCGATCGGCAGGCCGAGATGCGCGAGGTGCACCCGGATCTGATGGGTCCGACCTGTTTTGAGTTCCGCTTCAACCAGCGCGTAGTCCGGCCAGCGCTCGATCAGGTTGAACACCGTGTGCGACGGCAGGCCATCGTCCTGCACGCGCACGCGCCGCTCCCCTTCCGGGGTCGAATACTTGAACAGCGGGGCCTTCACCACGCGACGGCGGCCCCAGTCGGGCTGCCATTCGCCGTGTCCGCACGCGAAGTAGCGCTTGTCCATCCGGTTCTCGCGGATCTGCTCGTGCAGGCCGACGAGCGCCGTGCGCTTCTTCGCGAGCATCAGGATCCCGGAGGTCTCGCGGTCGAGCCGGTGCACGAGTTCGAGGAATTTCGCGCGCGGGCGGGCCTGGCGCATCTGCTCGATCACGCCGAACGCGACGCCGCTGCCGCCGTGCACGGCGACGCCGGCCGGCTTGTTGATGACGAGCAGCGCGTCGTCTTCGTACAGCACCTCGAACTGCGCGGGAGGCACGATCGGCGTGTCGGCACGCGCGAGGTCGGCCGCCGCCACCCGCACGGGCGGCACGCGGACGAGGTCGCCGAACGCGAGACGGTACTGGGCGTCGACCCGACCCTTGTTCACGCGGACTTCGCCGCTGCGCAGGATCCGGTAAATATGGCTTTTGGGCACGCCTTTACAGACGCGCAACAGGAAGTTGTCGATCCGCTGACCGGCCGAGTTTTCGTCGATCTGGATCATCGATACCTGGCCGCTTGCGACTGAATTCTGGGATATTTTGCCTAACTCATTCATACTGAATATAATTTTGCCCAGCCTGACGTTGAGGGTGGCCTGACAGGCCGGTCCCGACGGAATCGGGCAAGGCGCAAGCGCAAACCGTTATTTTACTTGCGCCGGGGGTCTGCTGCTCGCCCCTAATCAAAGAGATGCAGCAAGTTGCACGCACGGCGCCGGCCGTCGGCAAGGATCGCGCCCACAGGCGGATTCGGTCGACCAGGCGCCGCGGTAACGGAAAGTTGGTTGAAAAGAATTTGATCGGCAGCCCGACGGCGCGAGGTGCGTCCGCAGGCTGCCGGTTGCGAAAATTACGGCGTTGCGCCCGATTTGGCCCCGCGAAGCGTGCGGGGCTTGGCGACGTCAAACCAGGGAAGTACACCCCAGGCGGGAAAGTCGGGCTGGATTCGATACTCCCCGCTGCGGCCCAAGCCGCAGCATCTGCCGCCCGTCGGCGCGCGCGACGCATTGCGCGTGCCCCGTGGCAGTGCCCCGGTCTCAGGCTTAGCGCGCTTTCGCAGCGTGCGGTGTGTGGACGCCGTGCTTTGAAGCCGTGTTCGCAGGTGCCCTATGGCCGCCGGCCCCGTCTTTCGGGCCCAAGCGCCTCTTCAGGCAATTCTCCCCGCCATCCTTCCCGCTCCAGCGTGCTTGTGACAACACAACAAGGCGCGGCCTGCCGTCGTTCCCGCCCTCGCGACTGACAACCGCGAGGCGCCGGCAGCAGAGCCGCCTGGAGTCGTTCATGAAACGCATGCTGTTCAATGCGACGCAGCAGGAGGAGCTGCGCGTCGCCATCGTCGATGGGCAAAAGCTCATCGACATCGACATCGAGACAGCCGGGCGCGAACAGCGCAAAGGCAATATCTACAAAGGTGTCATCACGCGCATCGAGCCGTCGCTCGAAGCGTGCTTCGTCAACTACGGCGAAGACCGCCACGGCTTCCTGCCGTTCAAGGAAGTCGCCCGCCAGTACTTCAAGGAAGGCATCGACATGCGCTCCGCGCGCATCCAGGATGCCCTGCGCGAAGGTCAGGAGCTGATCGTCCAGGTCGAGAAGGAAGAGCGCGGCAACAAGGGCGCCGCCCTCACGACCTTCATCTCGCTCGCCGGCCGCTACCTCGTGCTGATGCCGAACAATCCGCGCGGCGGCGGCGTGTCGCGCCGGATCGAAGGCGACGAGCGTCAGGAACTGCGCGAAACCATGGCGCAGCTGCAGATTCCGGACGGCATGAGCATGATCGCCCGCACTGCGGGCATCGGCCGCAGCGCCGAGGAACTGCAGTGGGACCTGAACTACCTGCTGCAGCTGTGGCGCGCGATCGAAGCGGCGTCGCAAAGCGGCAATGCCGGCCAGCCGATGCTGATCTATCTGGAATCGAGCCTCGTGATCCGCGCGATCCGGGACTATTTCCAGCCCGATATCGGCGAAATCCTGATCGACACGACCGAGATCTACGATCAGGCCCGTGCGTTCATGGACATCGTGATGCCGGACAACGTGTCGAAGGTGAAGCGCTACCACGACGACGTGCCGCTCTTCTCCCGCTTCCAGATCGAGCACCAGATCGAGACCGCGTACTCGCGCACGGTGCCGCTGCCGTCGGGAGGCGCGATCGTGATCGACCACACCGAGGCGCTCGTCGCGATCGACGTGAACTCGGCGCGTGCGACCAAGGGCGCGGACATCGAGGAAACGGCGACCCGCACGAACCTCGAAGCGGCCGATGAAGTGGCCCGCCAGCTGCGCCTGCGCGACCTCGGCGGCCTGATCGTGATCGACTTCATCGACATGGAGTCGGCGAAGAGCCAGCGCGAAGTCGAGCAACGCCTGAAGGACGCGCTCAAGCACGACCGTGCGCGCGTGCAGATGGGCAAGATCTCCCGCTTCGGCCTGATGGAACTGTCGCGCCAGCGCCTGCGTCCGGCCCTGTCGGAAGGCAGCCACGTGACGTGCCCGCGCTGTAACGGCACGGGCCACATCCGCGATACCGAATCGTCCGCGCTGCAAGTCCTGCGGATCATTCAGGAAGAAGCGATGAAGGAAAACACCGCGGCGATCCATTGCCAGGTGCCGGTCGAGGTGACCGCCTTCCTGCTCAACGAAAAGCGTCAGGAAATCAACAAGATCGAGTCGCGCTTCAAGGTCGGCATCGTGCTGATCCCGAACAAGCACCTCGATACGCCGCACTACAAGCTCGAGCGCCTGCGCCATGACGACGCGCGCCTCGACGATCCGCGCGCGTCCTGGAAGATGGCCGAGGAAGCCGCCCGCGAACTGGAGTCGGAAACCGGCTACAGCAAGCGCGCGGCCGACGTGAAGCCGAAGCAGGAAGCGGCGGTCAAGGGCATCACGCCCGAGCGTCCGGCGCCGAGCCCGGCACCGCAGCGCCCGGTCGAGCCGGTTGCGGCACCCGCACCGGTCGCCGCGGCGAGCGGCGGCTTCATCGGCTGGCTGAAGGGTCTGTTCGGCATGTCGCCGGCTCCGGCGCCCGCGCCGGTCGCACCGGCACCGGCCAAGGAACAGGCTGCCCGTCCGGCCCGCGAGCGGACCGAGAAGACCGAGCAGCGCGGCGGCGATCGCAACCGCAATCGTCGTGGCGGCGCCCAGCAGGCTCAGGGTGGTCGCGACCAGGCAGCGGCAGGCCGTGGCCAGTCGCAACGCCAGGAGCGCGAAGGCAAGGAAGCGCGCGAGCCGCGTGAACCGCGCGAGGGTCGCGAACCGCGTGAAGGCCGTGAAGGTCGTGAAGGTCGTGAAGGTCGTGAAGGTCGTGAAGGTCGTGAAGGTCGTGAAGGTCGTGAGGGCCGCGAAGGTCGCGAGGGCCGTGGCCCGCGCGAAGGCCGCGAACCGCGCGAGCCGCGTGAAAGCCGTGAGCCGCGCGAACCGCGCGAGAACCGCGAACCGCGCGAGCGCACCGAGCAGCCGGAAGCCGTCGAGGCAGCCGGCCGCGGCGAGCGCCAGGAACGCGGCGAACGTCGCGAGCGCGGTGAGCGCCGCAAGCCGACGCAACACGCGGCTACGCTCGAGACCGTCACCCGTGGCGAGAACCATCCGGAAGCGGAAGCCGACCAGGCCGCAGCCGTCGCCCTGCCGGGCGCCGATGTCGCAGCCGACGCGGAAGCCGGCGCACGTGACGGCGAGGAACGTCGTCGCCGCCGCCGCGGTCGCCGCGGCGGTCGTCGCGAGCGCGAGGACGAAGGCGCAGTCGTCGACCACGCCGAGCAAGGCGCGGACGGCGAAGCCGTGCAAGCTGTGACGACGGAAGCCCCGCGCGCGGTCGAGCCGGCCCATACGGCCGCACCGGTCGCCGTGGCAGCGGTCGCCTCAGCGGGCGCCGTGGTAGCCGAGGCCGCAGTCGAACAGCGCGCCGAAGCGGTCGAGCCGGCCGCGGTCGAGCCGCAACCGGCACCGGTTCGCGTCGAAGCGACGCCGGTCGCGCCGATCGAGCCCGCCCCGGTCGCACCGGTCGCCGAATCGGTACCGGTCGCGCCGGCCGCTGCTCCGGAAGCCGGCCCGGCACCGGTCGCGGTGTCGCCGACCGATGCGTTCGAAGTGCCGGCTGTCGTCGAAGCGCCGCAGTCCGCGCCCGTCGAGCAAGCCGCACCGGCACCGGTCGCCGCGGTTGAAGTCGCTCCGGCACCGGTCGCGCCGGCAGCCGTCGAACCGGCTCAGGTCGAACCGGCCCCGGTCGAAGCCGTTGCCGCGCCCGCGCCGGCGCCGGTTGAACCGGCCGCTGCGCCCGCTTCGGCGAGCCTCGACGTCGTGCTGGAACAAGCCGGCCTCGTGTGGGTGAACACGGATGCCGACAAGTTCCGCGCTGCCCAGGAAGCCGCGTCGCGCCTGCCGCGTCCGGCCCGCGTGCCGCGCGAGCGCAAGGCGCTGCCGCCGGTCGATACGACCCCGATGCAGCAGGTCGAGACGTCGCACCATTAAGCGGCGCATCGCCCGACCAGGAAAAGCCCGCCTCCGGCGGGCTTTTTCATGTCCGCGCTGCGGGTTTCCGCCCACCGGCCCGGCCGGCCGCTTGCGGCTAAAATAGAAGACTGGCTCGCGCTTCTTTCAACATGTCCCGACGCATCATTCCCCTCGCCGACGTCAGCGGGATGCCGGATATCTCCGGCGTCGCGCATACCCCTGACGGCGCCCTGGCCGACACGTTCGCCAGGCCGCTGCGCGACCTGCGCATCTCGGTGACGGATCGCTGCAACTTCCGTTGCGTGTACTGCATGCCGCGGGACGTGTTCGACAAGGACTACCCGTTCCTGCCGCACAGCGCCCTGCTCACGCACGAAGAGATCGAGCGCGTGGCACGGCTGTTCGTCGCACACGGCGTCGAAAAGATCCGGATCACCGGCGGCGAGCCGCTGCTGCGCAAGAACCTCGAATTCCTGATCGAGCGCCTCGCGCGCCTGACGACCCACGACGGCCGCCCGCTCGACCTGACGCTGACCACCAACGGCTCACTGCTCGCGCGCAAGGCGCGCGCGCTGAAGGATGCCGGCCTCACACGCGTGACGGTCAGCCTCGACGCGCTCGACGACACGCTGTTCAAGCGCATGAACGATGCCGACTTCGCGAGCGCCGACGTGCTCGACGGCATCTTCGCCGCGCAGGCCGCGGGCCTCGCGCCGGTCAAAGTCAACATGGTCGTGAAGCGCGGCACCAACGACGGCGAGATCCTGCCGATGGCCGAGCGCTTCCGCGGCACCGGCGTGATCCTGCGCTTCATCGAATACATGGACGTCGGCACGTCGAACGGCTGGAACATGACCGAAGTGTTGCCGTCCGCGGACGTCGTCGCACGGATCGCCGAGCAGTTCCCGCTCGTGCCGCTCGAGCCGCACACGGCGGCGGAAACCGCGCAGCGCTGGGGCTACGCGGACGGCAGCGGCGAAATCGGCGTGATCTCGAGCGTGACGCAGGCATTCTGCGGCGACTGCACGCGCGCGCGGCTGTCGACCGAAGGCAAGCTGTACCTGTGCCTGTTCGCGTCGACCGGCCATGACCTGCGCGCACTGGTGCGCGGCGGCGCGAGCGACGCCGAGATCGCGACCGCGATCGCCCGGATCTGGCAGGCCCGCACCGACCGCTACTCGCAGCTGCGCGGCAGCGCGGCCGCCGAGGCCGCGCCCGACGGCGCCGGCAAGCGCGTCGAAATGTCGTACATCGGCGGCTGACGCGCGCCGCCCGCCCCGCTTTCCCGCGATGTCCGCTTCCGCCTCGCCTTCCATCACCGGCCTGCTGCTCGCGGGCGGGCGCGCGACGCGCATGGACGGCGCAGACAAGGGCCTGCAGCTGCTCGACGGTACGCCGCTCGCGCTGCACGTGCTGCGCCGGCTCGCGCCGCAGGTCGACGAGACGCTGATCAGCGCGAATCGCAACGCCGCGCGCTACGCCGAACTCGGTGCGCCGTTCGATGCGCGCATCGTGCCGGACGAAACCCCCGATTTCCCCGGCCCGCTCGCGGGCCTGCTCGCCGGCATGCGCGCGGCGCGCGCACCGCTCGTCGTGTGCTCGCCGTGCGATACGCCCTATTTGCCGGCCGACCTCGTCGCGCGGCTGCACGCGGCGCTCGACGCGCAGCAGGCCGACATCGCGATGGCGGTGACCGTCGACGCGCACCACGCGCGTTCGCCGCAGCCGACCTTCGCGCTGCTGCGCGCGTCGCTCGCCGACGATCTCGCGGCCAGGCTCATGGCCGGCGAGCGCAAGGTGCGTGCGTGGTACGCACGCCACAAGACGGTCGAAGTCGAGTTTCACGACGAGCGTGCGTTTTACAATGCCAATTCCTGGCAGGAACTTGCCGCGCTTGCACGCCGCTGACGGCACCGGCATCCGTTCCCGCCCGCCGCATGCGCCTTCGCGCTTCGGCGCCCTCCGCGCGCCACCGGCCACGAACCCGATACGCCTTGCGGCGCAGTCCGACTGATGATCACGCAATCCTCGCCCGCCTCCCGAACCGCACCCGATTCCGCGGCCCCGCTGTCGCTCGCCGATGCGCAGGCGCTCGCGTGCCGGTTCGCGGTGCCGGTCGACGCGTGCGAAACGGTGCCGCTGCATGACGCCCTCGACCGCGTGCTCGCGGCCGACGTGAATGCGCCGTTCGACATTCCCGCATACGACAACTCGGCGATGGACGGCTACGCATTCGACGGCAGCGCACTCGCGCTGGCAGCGGCCGCCGACATCGCGCTGACGGTCGCCGGCACGGCGCTCGCCGGCCATCCGTTCGATGGGGCCGTGGTGCCCGGCACGTGCATCCGCATCATGACCGGCGCGGCGATGCCGGCCGGATGCGACACGGTCATTCCGCAGGAACGCGTGCGCGTCGACGGCGACGTCATCCGCTTCGCCGCACACGAGGTCGCGCGCGGCGCAAACTGCCGCCGGGCCGGCGAGGATCTCGCGCGCGGCGCCTGCGCGCTTGCCGCCGGCCGCATCCTGTGCCCGTCCGATCTCGGCCTGCTCGCATCGTTCGGATTGCGCGAAGTCACGGTGCGCCGCCGCGTGCGCGTCGCCGTGTTCTCGACCGGCGACGAACTGCGCGAACCCGGCGAGCCGCTCGGCCGCGGCACGCTGTACGACAGCAATCGCGGGATGCTGGTCGCGATGCTCGAAAGGCTGCACATCGACGCACTCGATCTCGGGATCGTCCGCGACGATCCCGCCGCGCTCGAACGCGCATTGCGCGATGCGGTCGCCGCACAGGCCGACGCGGTGATCACGTCCGGCGGCGTGTCGGTCGGCGAAGCCGATTTCACGCGCGACGTGATGGCGCGGCTCGGCGACGTGACCTTCGCGAGCCTCGCGCTGCGGCCCGGCCGGCCGCTCGCGTGCGGCACGCTCGCGCGCACGGGCGACGGCCATGTGCTGTTCTTCGGGTTGCCCGGCAATCCGGTCGCTTCCGCCGTGACGTTCTACGCAATCGTGCGCCCCGCGCTGCTGACGCTGGCGGGCGCGCACACGCCGCCGCCGGCGATGTACACGGCACGCAGCACGCAGGCGCTGAAAAAGCGTCCGGGCCGTACCGAATACCTGCGTGCGATCGCGACGCGCGCCGCCGACGGCCAGTGGGACGTCGCGCCGGCCGGTTCGCAGAGTTCCGCATCGCTGAGCGGCCTTGCGGCCGCCAACTGTTTCATCGTCCTGGGCCACGATTCCGCGGCAGTCGACGCGGGCGCCCCGGTCGACATCCTGCCGCTCGACGGCCTGATCTGAATTCCAATCGGTATATTTCTACGGGGGCAATCCGCACATGAAGAAACAAATCTCGTCGATCGCCGCGGGGCAGACCGCGAAGGCGCTGATCCTCGTCTACCTGACGTTCAGCGTGCCGATCGTGCTGCTCGGCATCCTGGTCGCGTACATCCGTTACGGGATGGTCGAACTGAGCACGATCCTGAGCGCGCTGCTGCTGAACGCGATCCTCGGTTTCGTGCTGCTGTGGATCGCCTGCCACGCGTACAACTGGGTCGCGTCGCGCTTCGGCGGCATCGAGATCGTGCTGTCCGATCCGCCGGAGGAAGCGTGAGCGGCGCACCGCTGATCCGCGCGGCCGAAACGCGCGACGTCGGCGCGATCCTCGCGCTGATGCGCGAGCTGGCCGAGTTCGAGAAGCTCACGCACCTGTTCGTCGCGAGCGACGCCGACCTGGCCGACGCGCTGTTCGGCGAACGCCCCGCCGCCGAAGCGCTGGTGGCCGAGCGCGACGGCGCGATCGTCGCGTATGCGCTGTTCTTCCATAACTACTCGACGTTCCTCGGCCGTCGCGGCCTGTATCTCGAGGATCTGTACGTGCAGCCGTCACAGCGCGGCACGGGCCTCGGCACCGCGATGCTGCAGCACCTCGCGGCACGCGCCGTCGAGCGCCGCTGCGCTCGCTTTGAATGGTCGGTGCTCGACTGGAACCAGCCGGCGATCGACTTCTACGAGAAGATGGGCGCGACCGTGCTGCCGGAGTGGCGCATCGTACGCGTCACCGGCGACGCACTGGACGCGCTCGCCGCACGCTGAACGCGCGCCGGCTACGCCGGTCGCCGTGTCAAAGGAAAACGGGCGCCGCGGCGCCCGTCTTCGTTCCAGCCGGTTTCGGCTGCGTGCATCATGCGGGATGCGTCATGCGTCGTCCGCATCGGCGCCGTCGGCGGCTTCCGCGCCGAGCAGCCCGGCCGCCGTCTCGCCCGGCAACGCCTCGACCTGTTTCAGCTTGCGGTTCATCACGCGGGTGCGCTGCTCGGCGGCCTCGATCGAACGCGTGACCGTCTCGAGCTGCGCCTTCGTGCGTGCGAGCACGTCGCCGAACTTGCCGAATTCGGTCTTCACCGCACCGAGCACCTGCCACACCTCGCTCGAGCGCTGCTCGATCGCGAGCGTGCGAAAGCCCATCTGCAGGCTGTTCAGCAACGCGGTCAGTGTGGTCGGCCCGGCCACCGTCACGCGATAGTCGCGCTGCAGCAGGTCGGTCAGCCCCGGGCGGCGCAGGATCTCCGCATAAAGCCCCTCGGTCGGCAGGAACAGCAGCGCGAAATCGGTCGTATGCGGGGGCGCGACGTACTTCTCGGCGATCGTGCGCGCCTCCATCCGCACGCGCGCCTCGAGCGCACGGGCCGCCTCCTCGACCGCCACCGAATCGGCGCGCTCCTGCGCATCGATCAGCCGCTCGTAGTCCTCACGCGGAAACTTCGCGTCGATCGGCAGCCACACCGGCGGCGCGTCGCGCGTGCCGGCTTCGCGGCCCGGCAGCCGGATCGCGAATTCGACGCGTTCGCTGCTCTTCGGCACCGTCGCGACGTTCTTCGCATACTGGTCGGGCGTGAGCATCTGTTCGAGCAACGCTTCGAGCTGCACCTCGCCCCAGGTGCCGCGCGTCTTCACGTTGGTCAGCACCTTCTTCAGGTCGCCGACGCCGGCCGCGAGCGTCTGCATCTCGCCGAGCCCGCGGTGCACCTGCTCGAGCCGGTCCGACACGAGCTTGAACGATTCGCCGAGCCGCTGCTCCAGCGTCGCATGCAGCTTCTCGTCGACGGTGCGGCGCATCTCCTCGAGCTTCGCCGCGTTGTTCGTCTCGATTTCCTTCAATCGCTGTTCGAGCGTCGCGCGCACTTCGCCAATCCGGCGATCGTTGGCCTCGGTCAGCTGTGTGAGCTGCCGGTTCAGCGTATCGCCGAACAGCCGCAGCGCGACCGTCTGCTCTTCGCGCGCCTGCTGCGCCTGGCGCTGCACGCTCTCGCGCATCGCGTCGAACTGCTGCGCGTTGCCCGCGACCAGCTTGCCGAGCTGTTGCGCGAAACCGTCGATCTGGTTGTTCTGCACGGTCGCGATGCTCGTCAGCTGCGTCGCGAGCGTCTGCTGAAGCTGCGAGAAACTGCCGGCCAGCTCGGTGCGCGAACCGCGCGCGTTCTCGACGATCTCGCCGCGCAGCTCGCGTTCGAGCCGCTCGACCGCAAGCGCCTGCGCGTGCGCGGCGTCCTCGATCTGGTCGCCGAGCACGGCCGCGTCGTCATGGCGGCCGCCGCCGCGCACGATCGCGACGATCGCCACCGCCAGCGCGACGGCCAGCACGACGACCGCCGCCAGCAACAACATCGTCGTCATGCGCGCGGCTTCCCGATCACGTCAGGGTTGATCGGATTCGGCGGCTGCCCCGCGCGCGGCCCTTCGCCCAGCGCGGCGATCAGGTTGTCGGCCGCGAGGTTCGCCATCGCGCGGCGCGTCTTTTCGGTCGCGCTCGCGATATGCGGCGTCAGCACGACGTTCGGCACCTCGAGCAGCGCCGGGTGCACGCTCGGCTCGCCTTCGAACACGTCGAGGCCGGCCGCGGCGATCGTCCCGTCGCGCAGCGCGACGGCCAGCGCCGCATCATCGACGATGCCGCCGCGCGCGATGTTGGTCAGCGTCGCAGTGGGCTTCATCTTCGCGAGCTCGGCCGCGCCGATCGTGTGATGGTTCTCCTTCGTGTACGGCAGCACCAGCACGACGTGATCGGCGCGCGCCAGCAGCGCATCCTTCGACACGTATTCGGCGTTCAGCTCGGCCTCGATCTCGGGCGCGACCCGCGACCGGTTGTGATAGATCACCTGCATCCCGAAGCCGCGCGCGCGGCGTGCGAGCGCCTGGCCGATGCGCCCCATGCCGATGACGCCCAGCGTCGAGCCGTAAATGTCGCCGCCGAGGAAACCGTCGTACGCCCACTTCTGCCAGTGCCCGGCGCGCAGCCAGTGCTCGGATTCGGCGATCCGGCGCGCGGCGGCCATCATCAGCGCCCAGCCGAAATCCGCGGTCGACTCGTTCAGCACGTCGGGCGTGTTGGTGCCGAGCACGTTCGCCGCGTTGAACGCGGCCATGTCGAAGTTGTTGTAGCCGACCGCCATGTTCGACACGACGCGCAGGCGCGGCGCCGCCGCGAGCGCCGCCGCGCCGACCGGGTCGCCCGCCGTCAGCGCGCCGTCCTTGTCCGCGAGACGCGCGGCGAGCGCATCGGGGGCGAGCGCGTCGCCGTTGTTCCAGTCGACTTCGAAATACTGCTCGAGCCGTTCGATCACGTCCGGAAAGATCGGACGTGCGACCAGGATCTTCTGCATCGCCATCTCCGCATGCCGCGGCCGGAACGCGGCGCATCGTGCGCCGCCGGAACCGTCCGCGCTTGGTTGAAAATCGTCAGCCTACGCCGGGAAGAAGATCCACGACGTCAGCAGGAATACGGGTACCAGGATCACGAGCGCCCAGCCGAGATACGCGAAGAAGCTCGGCATCTTCACGCCGCGCGATTCCGCGATCGCCTTCACCATGAAGTTCGGCGCGTTGCCGATGTAGCTGTTCGCGCCCATGAACACGGCCCCCGCGGAGATCGCGGCGAGCGTCGTCGCGCCCGCCGTCATCAGCGCTTGCGCGTCGCCGCCCGCGAGGTTGAAGAACACGAGGTAGGTCGGCGCGTTGTCGAGGAACGACGACAACAGGCCGGTGGCCCAGAAGTACATCGCATCGATCGGCTTGCCGTCCGACCCCGTCACGAGATGGACGATCTGCGCGAACGCACCGTCCGCCCCCGCGCGCAGGATCACGATCACCGGCGCGATCGTCACGAAGATCCCCGCGAACAGCTTCGCGACCTCCTCGATCGGCGCCCAGTTGAACGCGTTGCCTTCGCGCGCGGAGCGCGGCGTCAGCGCGAGCGACGCGAGTGCCACGACAACCAGCGCGACGTCGCGCACGAGATTCTGCAGCGCGACGTGCGTGCCCCACACGTCGAACGCGATGCCCGGCTTCCAGATGCCGCTCATCAGCACGAGGCCGATCACGGCCGCGAGCAGCACGAAGTTGACCTTGCCGTCGATCGACAGCGCGCCATCGTCGGGTGTCGGGTCGAGCACGACCGGCCGCTCCTCGCCGCCCTTCCGGTAGAAGTACGTATCGAGCACGAAGAACAGCGTCAGCAGCACCGCGCAGATGAACAGCATCGGCAGCGCGAGATGCGTGGTCGTCCAGAAGAAGCTCACGCCGTTCAGGAAGCCGAGGAACAGCGGCGGATCGCCGAGCGGCGACAGCGAGCCGCCCGCGTTCGCGACGAGGAAGATGAAGAAGATCACGACGTGCACGACGTGCTTGCGATTGTCGTTCGCGCGCAGCAGCGGCCGGATCAGCAGCATCGCGGCGCCCGTCGTGCCCATCACGCTCGCGAGCAGCGTACCGAGCGCGAGGATCGCGGTGTTCAGCTTCGGCGTGCCGTGCAGATTGCCGTTGACGCAAATGCCGCCGGCGACCGTATACAGCGCGGTCAGCAGCACGATGAACGGGATGTACTCCTCGAGCAGCGCGTGCACCAGCGTTCCGAACGCCGTGCCCGCGCCGAACGCGACCGCGAACGGGACCAGAAACGCGATCGCCCACGCCGCGGCGATCTTGCCGAAGTGGTGATGCCAGAACACCGGCGCGACGAGCGGGAACACCGCGATGGACAGCAGGACCCCGGCGAACGGAATGCCCCAGAGTGCGGACAGCGTGGCACCGTCGAGCGTGGCGGCCGATGCGAGCGCGGGAACGGCGCCAAGCGCGGCTCCCGACGCCATGCCCGCCCAGGCGGCATGTCGTTTCATGCAGAACTTCCTTGTGCGAGTGAGTCGAGTGAGGATCGATCGGACGCGATCGTCATGCACCGCGCACGACGATCGCGTGAACGCGGTACGGGCCGTGTGCGCCGAGCACGATGGTCTGCTCGATATCGCCGGTGCGCGACGGGCCCGATACGAAATTGACCGCGCGCGGCAATTCGCCGCGCTCCGCGCGAATCAGCGCGAATGCGTCTTCATGGCCCGCGACGATCCGCGACGCCGGCACGATCGCGATGTGGGTTTCCGGCAGCAGCCCGGCCGATGCATAGGTGTCGGGGCCGGACAGCAGCACCAGCGAGCCCGTTTCGGCGGTGGCGCAAAAGCAGCCGGTGAGGCCGACGAGGTCGCCGTCGCGCGGCTTGCGGCATTCGACCGACAGGCCGGCGCCGGCCCAGTCGAGCTCGGCCAGCGTGCGCCACGCGACGGCCTGCATCGGCAAGCCGTGAGCGGAAAGATAGCGGGCAACGGCGGCGGGCGCGTCGGCCAGCGTCGCGACTTCGTCGACCGTCGTCGACAGGCGCGCCGCTTCATCGACGAATGCGGCGACGAGGTCGGCCGGCATCGGCGGGCGCGGCCCCTCGGGATGGCGGGCGAGATAGTCGGCGACGCCGTCGCGCTCCGCTGCATCGGGCTCGGGCGCACGTCCTTGCGCCGCGCGAATGCGTGCGAGGATCTGGCGACGGGCAGCGGAAGTGTCCATGAACGGTCCTCGTGACGTTGGCGTGCGATACCGTCGGATTATACCGGCCGCCCCCGCCGCGACGCACCTGGCCGCATGGCCGACGCTTACTGCGATGCGTCGTCGGCCGGCTGCGCGATGCCGAACACCTGGCGCAGGTACGCGAGATACGCCTTGTCGTCGCACATGCTCTTGCCCGGCGTATCCGACAGCTTCGCGACCGGCTGGCCGTTGCAGCGGACCATCTTGATCACGATCTGCAGCGGCACGTAGCCGAGATCGTTCGTGAGGTTGGTGCCGACGCCGAACGCGAGCTTGCAGCGGCCGCGGAACCGTTCGTACAGCTGCATGACCCTCGGGATGTCGAGCGCGTCCGAGAACACGAGCACCTTGGTACGCGGATCGCAGCGGTTCGCCTCGTAGTGGCGCAGCATGCGCTCGCCCCACTCGAACGGGTCGCCCGAATCGTGGCGCGCACCATCGAACAGCTTGCAGAAGTACATGTCGAAGTCGTTCAGGAACGCATCCATCCCGTAGACGTCCGACAGCGCGATCCCGAGGTCGCCGCGATACTCCTTTGCCCACATCTCGAAACCGTAGGTCTGCGAATCGCGCAGCCGCGGGCCGAGCGCCTGGCAGGCCTGCAGGTATTCGTGCGCCATCGTGCCGAGCGGCGTCAGGCCGTGCTTCATCGCGTAGAACACGTTGCTCGTGCCCGCGAACTGCGGTCCGAGCCCGTCGCGCAGCGTCAGCGCGACCTCTTCGTGCCAGACCTTCGAGAAGCGCCGGCGCGTGCCGTAGTCGGCGATCTTGCAGTCGGCGAACTCGGGCTTCGCGCCGAGCAGCTTGATCTTCTCGCCCAGCCGCTCGCGGCCTTCGCGATAGTCGGGCTCGCGCTGCGTGTTGCGGAAATAGACCTCGTTGACGATCGCGAGCACCGGGATCTCGAACAGGATCGTGTGCAGCCACGGCCCTTCGATCACGATGTCGATCTCGCCGTTGCCCTTCGGCGAAGGCGTGATCGAGATGTACTTCTCGTTCAGGTGGAACAGCGCGAGGAAGTCGACGAAGTCGCTCTTGATGAAGCGCATGCGCCGCAGGTAGTCGAGTTCGTTGTCGGTGAAGCGCAGCGCACACAGGCCGCGCACCTCGTCGCGGATCTCGTCGATGTACGGCACGAGATCGACGCCGGGCGTGCGACACCGGAACCGGTACTCGACGTTTGCGGCAGGAAAGTGATGCAGGACGACCTGCATCATCGTGAACTTGTAGAGATCCGTGTCGAGCAGCGAAGTGATGATCATGTTTGCGGCACCGCCAATATCGTGACAGGCCCGGCGCACCGCGCGCCGCCCGGTCTGTCGGCCATGTTACCCGAATGCGGGCCCGACCATCGTGAAACCGCCCTGCCCGACGCGCCGGGCGCGCGGCCGCACGCGCCGCGCCCGCCGCCAGCCCCATAAACTAATCACGAAACGATATAAGCCGGAAAGCCGACCACGCCATGCGGGTTTTGCGCTTCAGTTACAATGCCGCTTTTGGCGCACACGCCACCCCATATATACCGCCAAGCAGGAGCGTTTTAATGACTCACGTTGTGACCGAAGGCTGCATCAAGTGCAAATACACGGATTGCGTGGATGTGTGCCCGGTGGATTGCTTCCGTGAAGGTCCCAACTTTCTCGCCATCGATCCGGACGAGTGCATCGACTGCGCCGTGTGCGTCGCCGAGTGCCCGACCAATGCGATCTATGCCGAAGAAGACGTTCCGGGCGACCAGCAGCAGTTCACCGCGCTGAACGCCGAGCTGGCGAAGGACTGGCCGTCGATCACGAAGACCAAGCCGGCACCGGCCGACGCGGACGAGTGGAAGGACGTGCAGGACAAGCTGCACCTGCTCGAGCGCTGATCGCGCAGCGGCGCTGCAAAAATTTTTTGGTGCGCCGCCGCTCAAAAGTGTTGACAGGTTAGCGAACACTCCATACAATCTCGTTTCTCTGCTGTTGTTGTTTGTTCCCCGATAGCTCAGTCGGTAGAGCGCCGGACTGTTAATCCGTAGGTCCCTGGTTCGAGCCCAGGTCGGGGAGCCAAAAAAACAAAGGCCCGTTGAAAGTGGACGGGTTTTTTGTTGGTTACCGAACACGCAAGCAGATGTACCGATTTATTCCCCGATAGCTCAGTCGGTAGAGCGCCGGACTGTTAATCCGTAGGTCCCTGGTTCGAGCCCAGGTCGGGGAGCCAGACAGCGAAAGGCCCGTCATTCGACGGGCCTTTTGTTTTTCCGGCGCCCGCCGGTCACCGCCGCGCATGCTAGAGTTTCTATCCCGCATTCGCATCCGGTTCCGTCGATGAAACACCGCCTCCTTTCCGCCGCGTCGCTCGCCCTTCTGCTCTCCGCCTTTGCCACCGCGCCGCTCGCGCACGCGGAGGAAGTCGGCAGCGTCAACACCCATTTCCGCGTGACGGGCTCCGACCGCGTGGTCGTCGAAGCGTACGACGATCCGATCGTGACGGGCGTCACCTGCTACGTGTCGCGGGCGCGCACCGGCGGGATCAAGGGCACGCTCGGCGTCGCCGAGGATCCGAGCGAAGCGTCGATCGCGTGCCGGCAAGTCGGCCCGCTCAGCTTCAAGGAGCCGCTCAAGCAGCAGACCGACGTGTTCAGCGAACGGATGTCGTTCATCTTCAAGACGCTGCACGTCGTGCGCGTGGTGGACAAGAAGCGCAACACGCTCGTCTATCTGACCTACAGCGACCGCATCGTCAGCGGCAGCCCGAAGAACGCCGTGACCGCCGTGCCGATGCCGGCCGGCACGACGATTCCGGTCAAGTAAGCCCGCGCCGGCCGGGCGCGCGAGCGCTACACTGTCGATTCGACCGCCCTCGCCCGACCATGTCCGCCCCCCGCCTTCTTCCGGACTCCGCACGTTACTGGCGCACGCCGCTGCTGCCGGACGCGGATCTGCTCACCGCCACCTATCGCGACCATACATTCGCGCCGCACTGGCACGACGCGTACACGATCCCCGTGATCCTCGAGGGGGCGGAGCGCTACACCTGTCGCGGCAGCGGCCATGTCGCCGAAACGGGCACCGTGCCCGTGATCAATCCCGGCGAAGTGCACACCGGCTCGCGCGCGACCGACGAAGGCTGGTGCTATCGCGTGAGCTACGTGCCGGTCGACTACATTCGCGCGCTCGCGAGCGCGATCGCGGGGCGGCCGCAGGATGCGCCATGGTTCCCGTCCGACGTGATCCGCGACACCGATCTCGCGGCACGGCTCGCGCTGGCCCACCGGATGATGGAGGCCGGCAGCGAACGCATGCCGCCGTTCCACCCCCACGAGCAGCCGGCCGCCAATGATCCGGCCGCCGCGGCACCGCGCGTCTACGATCCGCTCGCCGCCGAAACGGCGATGCTCGATGCGCTGTCGACACTGATCGCGCGCCATGCCGACGCGCGGCTGCAACCGGCGGCGCTCGCGGCCGACGAACCGCGCGTCGACGCGATGCGCGAGCGGCTCGCCGCCGATCTCACGGGCACGGTCACGCTCGACGACGTCGCGCAGGCCGCCGGCCTGTCGCCGTTTCACGCGGCGCGCCTGTTCACGCGCACGACCGGGATGCCGCCGCATGCGTGGCGCAACCAGCTGCGGCTGCAGCGCGCGCTTGCGCCGTTGCGCGCGGGCGTGCCGATCGCCGATGTCGCCGCGGCCAGCGGCTTCGTCGACCAGAGTCACTTCACGCGGCATTTCAAACGAATGTTCGGCGTGCCGCCCGGACGCTGGCAGGCGCGCTGACGCCCTTCCCTGCATTCGACGACGGACCGCAACCCGCACGCACGCAGCGCCATCGGCACCCGCGCGGGCGCAAGAACATACAAGCCGCCGCTGCATCACCCCGCTATCCTCCATTTCATGGAGACGCGCCCCTTGAACCCCACACCCACACCGACGCCCCCGCCTCGCCGCCCGCTCAACGAGTGGCTCGACGGCGCACGCGACACGATCCCGATGATGATCGGCGCGGCACCGTTCGGCGTGATCTTCGGCACGCTCGTCGGCGGCGGCCCGCTCGCCGCATGGCACGGCGCGCTGATGTCGCTCGCGGTGTTCGCGGGCTCCGCGCAATTCATCGCGCTCGGCCTGATCGCGGGCAGCGCGAGCTTCGTCGTCGTGCTCGCGACGACGCTGATCGTGAACCTGCGTCACCTGCTGTACAGCGCGACGCTCGCGCCGTACGTCGCGCACCTGCCGCTGCGCTGGCGCGCGACGCTCGGCGCGCTGATGACCGACGAGGTGTTCGCGGTCGCCTACGCGCACTACCGCCACTTCCCGCCCGGCGCGATCGGCCCGCACTACTTCTTCGGCTCGGGCCTCGCGATGTACCTGAACTGGCAGGTCTGGACGCTCGCGGGCATCGGCTTCGGCGCGGCCTTTCCGGGCCTCCAGTCGCTCGGCCTCGATTTCGCGATGGCGGCCACCTTCATCGCGATCGTCGTCCCGCAGCTCGGCACGCTGCGCTATCTGGCGGCCGCCGCGACAGCCGGCACGCTCGCGTACTTCTGGCAGGGCTGGCCGTACAAGCTCGGGCTGCTGGGCGCGGTCGCCGCCGGCGTCGTGGTCGGCGTCGCGCTCACGCTGCTGCACGAGCGTTCGCGCACCGCTTCACGCACGGAGGCCGCATCGTGAGCTACGCGCTGCTGATCCTCGGGATGGCCGTGATCACCTATGCGATCCGGACGACGCTGTTCCTGTTCGGCGAGCGGCTGACCTTCCCGCCGCTCGTGCGAACCGCGCTCGGCTTCGTGCCCGTCACCGTGCTGACCGCGATCATCGTGCCGATGACCGTCTCGCCGCACGGCGGCACGGCCGAGCTGACCTGGCGCAATCCGCAGCTGGTCGGCGCGCTCGCCGCCGTGCTCGTGTCGGCGACGACACGCCGGCCGCTCGTGACGATCGCGGTCGGGCTCGCGGTGTTCTTCTTCTGGCAAGGGGTCGTGATGCCGCACTGGCTGCCGGCCTGAGCGGACCGCGCCGACCGCGCTCAAGTTTCCGTCCGGCGCGCCGATATAAGAAGTGAAGACCCGCCATCGGCCTCGGCGCGAACCGGTCCGTCGACGCCGCGCCCGCACCGGTGCGCGATGTCGGCCGCCGGCCCGCGCGGGCCGCCATCGAGACGATTCATGGGCCAGATCACCCTTTCCCTCAAGGACGACACGCTTGCGTCCCTGCGCAAGGACTACGACGCGTTCGTGCGCGTGTCGCTGAAACTCGACCCGCAGTTCGCGACGCCGTCGTTCGAGGATTTCCTGCGCGCCAAGCTGCTCGACAACATGGTGCCGCTGACCGAGCACGCCGTGCAGCGGATGCTCGAGGGCGGCCAGTACGCGTGGGCGAAGCGCACGCTCGACAAGGAATTCCCGGACGTCGTCGCGATCCTGATGCGGCAGGCCGGCGAATTCGGCTTCGGCTTCGCGTCGCGCTCCGAATGGACGCCCGACGAGCTAGCGAAGGCGTGCCGCGACTGGGCCAAGGCGATCGTCGCCGAAGCGCAGGGCGATGCGTCGCTGGTCGATCCGCTCGCGGCGCAGATCAAGAGCGCGGTCCACGACATCCAGGCGCTCGAGGAATCGATGCAGACGCCCGCGTGGCGGCTCGCGGAATCGCTGCGCCAGCGCATCTACGAGGCGAAGCTCGCGTGCGAGATGAGCGTCGGCAGCGCCGCGCGCGACAAGCTCGGCGAACTGCGCGGCCTGCTGCGGCTCGGGCTCGCGCACGGCTCGTTCCAGAAACAGGAAGCGCAGCAGATCATGGAATATCTGCGGCTGCTGAAGCCCGAGATCTTCGTCGACGAGCCATACGACGTATTCACGCGGCTCGCCGCGTGGCTGCGCAGCGTATTTACCCCGTCCGCGGCACGACCGGCGCACGGACCGGGGCCGGAGCAGCGCCGGCCGTGACGGCCCGCGTCCACGCATGAAGAACGGCCCGGTTCGCGCGAAGCAAACCGGGCCGCCGGTCGATCGCCGTCACGACGCGCCGTCCGGGGCGAGCGTCGTGCGACGTCGGGGTGCCGCTTACTGCGCGGCGCCCGAGGCCGATGCACCGCCCTGCACGCCGGCCGACGCACTGCCTTCGACCGCTTCGTCGCCCACCTTCGACTTCGCCGAGCCGGCGTGATGCTTGGCCGACTTCGCCGCATGCTTCGCGTGCTTCTTGGTCGAGTGGACCGACGACGCCGCCGTATCCTTCGCGCCGTCGGCTGCCGCGCCAACCGCATCGGTTGCGCCGCCGACCGCGTTGCCCGACGCATTCGCGCCGGCACCACCCTGCATACCCGCGTCTGCGCCTGCCCCCGCTGCCGGCGCCTGCGTCTGCACGCCGGCGCCTGCGGCGCCCTGCGCCGCGACGCCGGTCTGCGCGAATGCGGCCGAAGTGGCGAACGCCGTCAGCGCGGCACCGATCAGCATCGTACGAATCTTGGACATGACAATCCTCCTCAAGAAGTTGTGGGCGCGGAGCGCATCGATACGCTCCGTCGCGTCCCCTGCCGCGACACGCAGCAGGTACGATGAAAGACCCGCGGGCGGCACGGCCGGTTCTCGAATCTCTCAGACTGTTACCCACCGTTTCATTTGCTGACGAATCGCTCACAGTCCTTAACAGCTACGGGGCGCAAACATGCGCGCGCGGCCGCACTCGCGCGCGGGCCCGCGGTGCCGTATGATGCGGGGCGATTCCTCCCGCGCCTCGCGCGCCTCCTTCGTCATGCCCAACCTGGATTTCACGCTGACCGGCGAATACGTCGAGCTGCACAACCTTCTCAAGATCACCGGCCTCGCCGACAGTGGCGGCACCGCGAAGATGTTCGTCGCGTCCGGCGCGGTGAAAGTCGACGGCGTGGTCGAACTGCGCAAGACCTGCAAGATCCGCGCGGGCCAGGTCGTGCTGTTCGGCGATACGCGGATCGCGGTTCACGACGCATAGCGGTTCCCCCTGACCGTGACATGGCCATCGGCGCGCGCGTTCGACACCGTTCGAATAAAGCCGTAAGCTAGCCGTCTCTCAAAATAAATACAGACAGCGCGGGCCCGCACCCGCGCGAGCGCCCATTCCATGTCGCATTCCGGTCTTACGCGGACGGCCGCCGCGCCGCCGTCGCTGTCCAGTCATGCCGCCGAAACCGCGCGCCTCGCCGCGCCGCTCGCGATCGCACAACTCTCGCAAATGGCGATGAGCGTCACCGACACGGTGCTGCTCGGCTCGCTCGGCCCCGATTCGCTCGCGGCCGGCGGCCTCGGCGCGAACTTCTTCTTCGTCATCGTGACCGTGCTGCAGGGTGTGCTGTCGTCGGTCAGCGTGAGCGTCGCGCATGCGCGCGGCGCACAGGCGGAACACCGCGTGCCGCACATCTACTGGACCGGCTTCGTGCTGTCCGTGCTGCTCGCGATTCCGGCGATCGTCGCGCTATCGCTGTCCGAACCGATCCTGCTGATGTTCCACGAGCCGCCCACGCTGGCGCGTCACGTCGGCGAGTACACCGGCATCCTGCGGTTCGCGGCGCTCGGCAGCCTGATCGGCGTCGGGCTGATGCGCGCCTTCCTGCCGGCGATCGGCGCCGCACGGCGGCTGCTGTGGGTGTCGATCGGCGGCGTCGGCGTGAACGGCGTGCTGAACTACGGGCTGATCCACGGCGCCTTCGGCTTGCCGCGGCTCGGCTTCCTCGGCTCGGCGGTCGCGACGACCATCACCATCTGGCTCACCGCGCTCGCGCTGATCTGGCTGCTGCACGGCCGCCAGCGGTTCCGCCATTTCGTGACCGCCGCCCGCCCGAAACTGCCGATGATGGGCGAGCTGATCGGCATCGGCTGGCCGGTGGCGATCACGTACGGGGTCGAATCGACGCTGTTTCTCGCCACGGGCCTGACCATCGGCGTGCTCGGCGCGACGTCGCTTGCCGCGCACCAGATCGCGCTGAACGTCGCGTCGGTGGCGTTCATGGTGCCGCTCGCGATCGGCCAGGCCGCCAACGTGCGGGTCGGCTACTGGGTCGGCGCCGGCCAGCCGGTCGCCGCGCGGCATGCGGGCTTCGTCGCGCTCGGCCTCGGCGTCGCGTTCATGTCGCTGTCGGGGCTCGTGCTGATCGTCGTGCCGCATGCGATCGTCGGCCTGTACCTCCAGCTCGACGATCCGGCCAACGCGGCGACCGTGTCGCTGGCCGCGTCGCTCCTCGGCATTGCCGCGGTGTTCCAGATCGTCGACGGCATGCAGACCGTCGGCTCGGGCGCGCTGCGCGGACTGCGCGATACGCGCATCCCGATGCTCGCGGCGACCCTCGGCTACTGGGGCATCGGCTTCCCGACCGGTTACTGGCTGGCATTCCATGCCGGCCTCGGCGCACGCGGCCTGTGGTGGGGGCTCGCGGCCGGCCTCGCGAGCGTCGCCGCGCTGATGGCCTGGCGCTTCCATCTGAAGAGCGCATCGCTCGTCGCATCGAGCCGCTGAGCGCGACGACACGACGCAAAATCGCGGCCGGCGCTATGCTTGTCGGTTGAAGACCCAACACGTCGCGCCAGCGGCGCGACTGCCTCACGATACGCCAGACGCCGCGCGACGCGCGGCCTTTCCCCTTCCCAAGAGGAGTGCATCATGAACGAAGCAGTTCGGATGGAACGCGACACGTTCGGCGAGATCGCCGTGCCGGCCAACCGGCTCTGGGGCGCGCAGACGGAACGCTCGCTGCAAAATTTCCGGATCTCGACGGAGAAGCAGTCGCCCGAGCTGATCCACGCGCTCGCGATCGTCAAGCGCGCCGCGGCCGCCGTGAACCAGTCGCTCGGCGTGCTGGCCGACGACAAGGCGCGCGCGATCATCGACGCGGCCGACGAGATCATCGCGGGCAAGCATCCGCGCGAATTCCCGCTCGCGGTGTGGCAGACGGGCTCCGGCACGCAGACCAACATGAACCTCAACGAGGTGATCGCGAACCGGGCGAGCGAACTGCTCGGCGGCGAGCGCGGCGAAGCACGCAAGGTCCACCCGAACGACGACGTGAACCGCGGCCAGTCGTCGAACGACGTGTTCCCGACCGCGATGCACGTCGCGGCCGCGTACGCGATCGTCAACCATCTGCTGCCCGCGCTGCGCACGCTGCGCGCGACGCTCGACGCGAAGTCGAAGGCCTTCGCCGATATCGTGAAGATCGGCCGCACGCACCTGCAGGACGCGACGCCGCTCACGCTCGGGCAGGAATTTTCCGGTTACGTCGCGCAGCTCGACCAGGGCATTCGGCACGTCGAATCGGCGCTGCCGCACCTGTACGAACTCGCGCTCGGCGGTACCGCCGTCGGCACCGGGCTGAACGCGCATCCGGAGTTCGCGGTGCGCGTCGCCGACGAGATCGGCCGGCTGACGACGCTGCCGTTCGTGACCGCGCCGAGCAAGTTCGAGGTGATGGCGGCCGCCGACGCGCTGGTGTTCGCGCACGGCGCGCTGAAGACGGTCGCGGCCGGCCTGATGAAGATCGCCAACGACGTCCGCTGGCTCGCGAGCGGGCCGCGCTGCGGGCTCGGCGAACTGTCGATTCCGGAAAACGAGCCGGGCAGCTCGATCATGCCGGGCAAGGTGAACCCGACGCAGTCGGAAGCCGTGACGATGCTGTGCTGCCAGGTGTTCGGCAACGACGTCGCGGTGAACGTCGGCGGCGCGAGCGGCAATTTCGAGCTGAACGTGTTCCGGCCGATGATCGCGCACAACGTGCTGCAATCGGTGCGGCTGCTCGCCGACGGCGCGCAGAGCTTCAACGACCACTGCGCGGCGGGCATCGAGCCGAACCGCGCGCGCATCGATCTGCTGCTGAACGAATCGCTGATGCTCGTGACGGCGCTCAACCCGCATATCGGCTACGACAAGGCCGCGCAGATCGCGAAGAAGGCGCACAAGGAAGGCACGACGCTGAAGGCCGCCGCGCTTGCGCTCGGCTACCTGACCGAGGCGGAATTCGACGCGTGGGTGCGCCCCGAGGAAATGATCGGATCGCGGTAATCGCGGGGGCGACGCGATGATGCGACGGGCGCGGCGCGAACGCCGCGCCCGTTGTCGTCAGACGGTGCCCTTCGCCACTTCCTCGGGCTTCATCTCGACGATCTTGTCGAGCGCGGCGCGCACGTCGGCCGCATACTTCGCGAGCACCTTCTGCTCGTCGGTCTCGGGCACGAACGGCGGCACCGGCACCGGGTTGCCGTTCTCGTCGACCGCGACGAACACGACGAGGCAGTCGGTCGTCTGGCGCAGCACGCCGCCCTTCGGATCGCCGGCGTGCACGGACACATGGATGTGCATGCTGGTGCGGCCCGTCGCGACGACGCGCGCCTTCAGCTCGACCAGGTTGCCGACGAGGATCGGACGCTGGAAGCGGATGTTGCCGACGCTGACCGTCACGCAATAGCGGCTCGACCAGACCGCCGCGCACGCATACGCGACCTCGTCGATCCACTTCATCAGCGCGCCGCCATGCACCTTGCCGCCGAAGTTCACGGACGACGGCTCGGCGAGGAAGCGGAATACGGTTTCGGTGCGGTCGAGGGCGGCCGGTACGGGGGATGGTTGGGACATCGTGGTAGCTCCAGGCGGCGGGGGGTACGGCAATCGGCGCATTATACGTTGCACTGCGGCAACACGTCGCAGCGCCCGCCGCAGGGCCGGCCGCGGCCGTGCGCCGAACCGGCATCGGCACCGGCGATCGACGTCCGTCAGCGGCGCACCGTGATGCCCTGATCGATCGTCCCGTACATCTCGAGGCTGCCGCCCCGCTCGCCGGCGGCGCCCGCACCGCCCTGCGCACAGGCCGCGCAAAGGAACGCGGCGGCCAACAGGCAGAAAATCGTCTTCATCGTTGCATCGTGTCGCATCCGGCGGCCCACTGCCGCCGCGTCCGGCCATTCTACGCGTGCGCGGCCGGCGACCGCGGTTCGCGCACCGCCCCGCCGCATCCGACATTTCACCCGAACCCGAAACATCGAATGTGCGCAGCACCTACACTGCAGTCATTCCGCCTGACGAGACACGACGATGACCGATCAAGACGACCACCACTTTCCGGGCCTGAGCCGAATCGGCGCACTGATCGCCGATCCGGGGCGCGCCGCGATGCTGTGGGTGCTGATGGACGGCAGCGCGCGGCCGGCCGGCGAACTGACGATGATCGCTGGGCTGTCGCCGTCCGCGGCGAGCGCGCACCTCGCGCGCCTGACCGAAGGCGGCCTGCTCGCGCTCGACGTGCGCGGCCGGCACCGCTACTACCGGCTCGCGTCGGCCGACATCGCGGCGTCGCTCGAGGCGCTCGCGAACGTGGCCCGCGCGGCCGCGCCGAACCGTCCGGTGCCGCCGCCGTCGCGCGCGGTGCCGGCCGAACTGCGCTACGCGCGCACCTGCTACGACCACATGGCCGGCGAACTCGCGGTCCGCATCTTCGACGGGCTCACCGCACGCGGCTGGCTGCAGGCGGACGGCGACGCGATCGAAGCCACCGAACTCGGCACCCAGGCGCTCGCGCGCTGGGGCATCGACGTCGCGCAGCAGCGCACGCGCCGCCGCCGCTTCGCATGCGGCTGCCTCGACTGGAGCGAGCGCCGCCCCCATCTCGGCGGCGCGCTCGGCGCGGCACTGCTCGACAGCTTCTGCGCCCACGGCTGGATCGAGCGCACCGCACGGCCGCGCGTGCTGCGCGTCACCGTGCCCGGACAGCAGGTTTTCGACGACTGGCTTACGTCCGCTTGACGCGTACATTGCGACGGGACGACAACGGCGCGCGATGGACAGGTTTTGTTACATCGCGTGCCATCCGACTTACAAAACACCGAGCACTGAAACAGGCCGAGCGGATATCGTGAATTCAACGGCACGAATCGACGCGCCGCGATAACGACGAAGACGCTCACCATGGCTTCCCTGTTCACGCTCAAGCGAACCGCCCGCTGCACGCTGCTCGCGTTCGCCGCGCTGGCGACCGTGCCCACCGCATTCGCGCAAACGACCGAGGCCGCCGCGTATGCGGCCGCCGCCCGGCAACCGGGCGGCGATCCGCCGAGCCGCGTCGCCCGGCTCAACTACAAGTCGGGTGCCGTGACGACGGAGCCCGCCGGCACCGATACGTGGTCGTACGCCGCCGTGAACCGGCCGCTGACCACCGGCGACCAGTTGTGGAACGATGCCGGCGCGCGCTCGGAACTGCACATCGGCTCGACCGCGGTGCGACTCGGCGAATCGACGAGCCTGTCGGTGCTGAACCTCGACGACACCGCGACGCAGCTGAAGGTCGGGCTCGGCACCGTATCGACGCACGTGCGCGATCTGCCGTCCGGCGGGTCGTACGAAATCGACACGCCCAATCTCGCGCTCGGCATCTCGGGCCCGGGCGACTATCGCGTCGACGTCGCACCGAACGGCGCGAGCACGACGGTCACCGTGCGCAGCGGCAGCGCGACCGTCTACGGCAGCAACGGGCAGTATCCGCTGTCGCCCGGACAGCAGGTCGTGTTCACCGGCACCGACCTGCAGGTCGCGCAGCAATCGGCCGCGCCGGCCCCCGATGCGCTCGACCAGTGGGCCGCCGGCCGCGATGCGGCCGAGCAGCGCTCGGTGTCAGCCCGCTACGTATCGCGCGACGTGCCCGGCTATCAGGATCTCGACGCGAACGGCACGTGGCGCGAAACCCCGAATTACGGCGAGGTCTGGGTGCCGAACGACACGCCCGCCGACTGGGCGCCGTATCACGACGGTCACTGGATCTGGCAGGCGCCGTGGGGCTGGACCTGGGTCGACGATGCGCCGTGGGGCTTCGCGCCGTATCACTACGGCCGCTGGGCCTATGTCGACGACAGCTGGGCGTGGGTGCCCGGCCCGATGGTCGTCAGCCAGCCGCCCGTCTACGCGCCGGCGCTCGTCGCTTTCGTGGGCGGCGGCGGCGGTCCCGACTGGAGCGTCGCGCTGACGGTCGGCGGCGTCGCGGCAGCCGGCTGCGCATGGTTCGCACTCGGCCCGGGCGAACCCTGGCATCCCGGCTGGGGCCGCTGGAGCCCGCATTACTACGATCGCGTGAACCGGAACATCGTGGTCAACAACGTGACGGTCAACAAGACCGTGAACGTGACGAACATCACCAACATCACGAACATCAACAAGACGTACGTGAACTTCCGCGCGCCGCATGCGATCACGGCCGTGCCGGCGTCCGCGTTCGTGCACGGCCAGCCCGTCGCGCACTTCTCGCAACGCGTCGATCCGCAGCAGTGGCGCAACGCGCACGTGATGCCGGGCACGCCCGGCATTGCGCCGGTACGCCAGAGCTTGACCGGCGCACTGCGCACGGCCAGCTACCGTCCGCCGGCGGCGCTCGGACAGCACACGTTCGTCGCGACGCGCAATCCGGCCGTGCCGGCCGCCTATCGTGACCAGGCGGCCGCGCATCTCGCACGGCAGGGCCAGCTCGTGCCGGGCGCAGGCGCACCGGTCGCGAGGGCGAGCGTGCCGGCCGACTATCGGGCTCGCCCGGTCCGCGTTGCGGGCAACCCGAACGCCGGTGCGTGGGCGATGCGCAACGTGCAGCTCGTGAATCCGCACGGTCCCGTCGTGCAACCGGCGCACGCACCACGCGACGGCCAGCCGGCACCGGCCCAGGCCGCACGGCCTGGTGCGCCGATGCCGGTCGTGGCGAACGGCGCACGACCCACGAACGGCGAAGCCCCCAATGCGCCGCGCTTCGCCAACGGGGCGATGCCCCAGGCGCCGGGCAATCCGGCTCCGCATCAGGCGTTGAGTCCCGAAAATGGCGTCCCGCATCCGCCGGCGGCCGCCAACGAGCCGGCCGGGCGCGACAACACGCATGCGGCCGCGGCGCCCGCGTGGATGCAGCCGCACACGCCGATGGAGCGTCAGCGCCCGACGCCGCCGACGGCACTCCACGCAGCCGGACAGAACGCGCTGCCGCCCGTGCGCAGCGCGGCGCCCGTCCCGCATCCGGAAGCCACGCCCGGTGCGCAGCCCGCCCGTCGGCAGGAAACGCCGCGCGCGTTGCCGCAGCCGCGACTCGACATGACCGCGCAGATTCCGCAGCAGCGTCCGCGCCCCGAATTCGCGGCACCGGCCCAGCATGCGCAGCCGCGGCCCGAGCGGACCGCTCCGGCACCGCAACCGCGCCCCGAATTCGCGCAACCGGCACCGCGCCGCGAAGTCGCGCCGGCGCACGTGAACGAGTACCGTCCGCCCGCGCCCGCCGTGCATGACATGCCGCGACCGCAGCCGCAGGCCCCGCGCATGGAGCCGCGGCCGTCGATGCCCGCGCCGCACATGCAACCGCGGCCGTCCATGCCCGCGCCGCGCATGGAACCGCGGCCGCAACCGGCGCCGCACGTCGAGGCGCCGCACCCGGGCAATCCGCCGCCCGGCGGCCACGACGAGCGGCGCCACCAATAATCCGACCGTTGATACGGCAAGGCCCGACCGGCGGGTGCCGGTCGGGCCTTCTTCATGCTGCCTGGCGCGGGTCGCGTCACCCGCCGCCGTCGCAGGCCGGGCTCAGACCGCCATCGGCGCGGTCAGCGGCTCATGGTGACGGTAGCCGACGAGCGAGAAATCCGACGGCTCGATCTGCTCGAGCCATTCGGGCGCATAAACGCCGCTCTTCGCGTAGTCCGGCACGCGCTCGGCAATTTCGAGCCGCGGGCTGTCGTACGGCTCGCGCGTGAGCTGCTGCTGCAGCATGTCGAGCTGGTTCTCGTAGATGTGCGCGTCACCGATGAAGTACGTGAACCAGCGCGGCGTGTAGCCCGTCAGCCGGCCGACGAGCGACAGCAGCGCGGCCCCTTCCGTCAGGTTGAACGGCGTGCCGAGCCCGACATCGTTGCTGCGGATGTACAGGCACAGCGAAATCTCGCGCTTCGTGACGTTCGGCAGGAACTGGTACAGCAGATGGCAGGCAGGCAGCGCGATCTGGTCGAGTACGGCCGGATTCCATGCGTGAAACAGGATGCGGCGGTCGGCCGGGTTCTCCATGATCGTGTCGAGACACTGGCGCAGCTGGTCGATTGCCTTGTACAGCAGCACCTTCGGCACCCCGTCCTCGTCGAAACGCGTGACGATCCGGAAACCGCGGCGCGTCGCGTCGGCGATCTGCGCCTCGGCGCCCGCGTCGAGCACCTTGTAGCCGGGCCACTGGCGCCATTGCACGCCGTACACGTCACCCAGGTCGTCTACGCCCTGCCGGTACGGGTTCGCGAGCCACTGCGCGTTGTCGTTCGCGTTCGCGTCCCACACCTTGCAGCCGAGCGCGCGGAAATCGGCCGCGCTGCGCGATGCGCGCAGGAAACCGACCAGTTCGCCGATCGCGGACTTGAACGCGAGCTTCTTGGTCGTGACCGCCGGGAAACCTTGCTGCAGATCGAACCGCAGCATCGCACCGGGCATGCTGATGGTGCGGATGCCCGTGCGGTTCTCCTGCCAGGTGCCGGTGTCGAGGATGGTGCGAACGAGGTCGAGGTACTGTTTCATGCGGGTTCCTTCGGCCGCGAGGGCGACCGTTACCCGCCAATTCTAGCAAGCGTGATGCCGAACCTCCGGCAACGGCGCCGAAAACCCGCCCAGCGGGTCGCCGCGATCGCGCATGCCATGCGCGCACATCAGCCGGTACAGCGTGACGCGCGACACGCCGAGTTCGCGCGCCGCGTCGGCAAACCGGCCGCGGTGACGCAGCAGCGCCTGCTCGATCACCTGCCGTTCGGCCGCTTCGCGCGCCTCGGTGAGCGAGACGGGCGCCAGCACCGCGAATTCGTTGAGTTCGAGATCGGCCGCGGTAATCATCCGGCCCTCCGACATCACGATCGCGCGGCGCACGCGATTGATCAGCTCGCGCACGTTGCCCGGCCACGAATAGCCGTACAGCGCGGCGATCGCGTCCGGCGAGAAGCCGCGCAGGCGGCGATGCGCATCCCCCTTGAAACGCTCGAGCATGTGGCGCGCCAGCAGTTCGATATCCTTGCCGCGCGCGCGCAGCGGCGGCTCCTCGATCTTCAACACGCACAGCCGATGAAACAGGTCCTCGCGGAACCGCCCTTCGCGCAGCGCCGCTTCCATGTCCACGTGCGTCGCACAGATCACGCGCACGTCGACCGGCACCGATACATGCGCGCCGAGCCGTTCGATCTTGCCTTCCTGCAGGAACCGCAGCAGGCTCGCCTGGCTCTCGAGCGGCAGGTCGCCGATCTCGTCGAGAAACAGCGTGCCGCCGTTCGCGGCCTCGACCCTGCCGATCTTGCGCTGGTTCGCGCCCGTAAACGCGCCGCGCTCATAGCCGAACAGTTCGGCCTGGAGCAGCGTCGACGGAATCGCACCGCAATTGATCGCGACGAACGGCGCTTGCGCGCGCGCCGAGCGCTCGTGGATCGCCACGGCCGTCAGTTCCTTGCCGGTACCCGATTCGCCGGAGATGAACACCGGCGCATCGGTCGTCGCCACGCGCCGGATCGTCCTGAACAGCCCGAGTATCGCGTCGCAGGTGCCGACCATCTCGCCTTCGGCGCGTCCGGCACCGACGGGTGCGGCTACCGGCTCGGTCAGCGCGATCATGCCGTGCGCATGCCCGATGGTCTCGACGATGCGCGCCGCCTCGTACGGCATCGTGACGTAGTCGAAGCAATAGTCACGAATGAGATGCCGCAGCGTGGCGTCCTGCAGCTGGCCGCGCCGGGTCGCCGCGATCCAGCCGATGTGCTGGATGCTCAGACACGCTTCGAGTTCGCGCAGATCCGCGGGTCGAAAACCCGGCGAGAAATCGAGCAGG
Organism: Burkholderia sp. BCC1988; assembly: GCF_905339895.1. Lineage (NCBI taxonomy): Bacteria > Pseudomonadati > Pseudomonadota > Betaproteobacteria > Burkholderiales > Burkholderiaceae > Burkholderia > Burkholderia sp. BCC1988. The sequence continues at coordinate 177,204 of NZ_CAJPHA010000006.1, read as the reverse complement.
CCGGCCGTTGCCACGCCGTGCTGCACGACACGCCGCACGTCGCGTGCGCTTTCCGCAAGATCGACGCGCCACCCGCATTCGTCGAAATGCCCGCGCAACGCGTCGTTCGGCTCGCGCGAGAAGTAGATCACATGCCGCTGCTCGGCTCCCATATGCTCACCCCGTTCATCAACCGTCTAACGATTGCCGTACACGCCAAGTCGCGTGCAAAAGGATCGAACCGGGTCAGCCGAAGCGGCTCGATTCGCCATGCCGATGCGCGGCGACGACAGGCCTCGCATGATGGCGCTCATCTCGCGTCCAGTTATTTTTTTGATCAAGACAGCTTAGTTATAGGCGCCGAATACGACAAACCGATTGCAGCGCGGATGAGCGAACGGTCGAATCGCTCAGTGGTCGACGTTGATCAATCGTCTGCAAATAGAAACGCGCAGCGACGCGTACCTGCATCGACACACGCGCAAATTTTCATCCTTGAAGCGTATCGATTGAATCCGCAGTATTCCCGAGCCCCCTCGTTTCACGCCTGAAACATTTCCCGGCGTTTTCGATCGCCAGTCACGACGCTTCCCCGCAAATCGCAGACGCGGCAATGCGCCTCGCCCGATGGCATGCATTTCGCTGAACGCGTAACGGATCGGGAGAAGGCGGCCATGCGAACATTTTTTTTGCAGTCTTGTGTGCAGATGACGATTGCATTCGCACTCGCCTGCCACTTCATGCCGGCACGCTCGGAAGAAAGCACGAGGCCCGAACGCGCGATGCCGCTTGCCGGTAACGCGCCGCGCATGCAACAGGACCACCGCTTCCGCATCATGCCCGTCGCCGCGCCGCGAGCGCGTTCGTCAGACAAGTCGTCGGTGACGCTGTGGGACGAGCTCGTCCCGCCGGCCCGGCTGCCGATACCGATTCCTGTGGCGCTCCCCGGCAACGCGCAGCATGCGATGGAAGGAACCGCAGGGAACCGCATGCATCAATAATCCGCACACGACTCCATCATGCCGCTTGATCGATGAGGATTGCAGAATAAAATGAACGGCGCAGGTCGTTTCCTGCAGCGTCGACTTCGCGACGCGAACCGTTTTTTGTGTCCGTCCCCCGGCGGGCACTCTTTTTATTCAGGACATCACGGAGCAAACGCCGCACCTACGCCCGCGCATCCGCCCCGGCGCGGTCGCGTGCCGCCATTCCGGTAGAATCGGCGCCATTCCGGTTCTCCTCTTCCCCCGATCTTCATGACGACGTTGACCCTGATCGTCGCGCGCGCCCGCAACGGCATCATCGGCCGCGACAACCAGTTGCCCTGGAAACTTCCCGAGGACCTCGCGTTCTTCAAGCGCACGACGATGGGCGCGCCGATCGTGATGGGCCGCAAGACCCACGAGTCGATCGGCCGGCCGTTGCCGGGCCGCCGCAATATCGTCGTCACGCGCGACGCAGCGCGCCGCTTCGACGGCTGCGACACGGTCACGTCGCTCGCCGACGCGCTCGCGCTCGCCGCGCGCGACGGCGCGCCCGAAGCATTCCTGATCGGCGGCGCACAACTCTATGCGGAAGGCCTCGCGCTCGCCGACAAGCTGGTCGTCACCGAGATCGATGCCGACTTCGACGGCGACGCGTCGTTCCCGGCGCCCGATCCCGCGCACTGGCGCGAAGTCTCGCGCGACCCGCACCAGGCCGCCACGCCCAATACGTTCGGCTATGCGTTCGTCGTGTACGAGCGCAAGCGCGGCTGACACTCGGCACGCGGCACGCGACAAAAAAGCCCGACCGGCTCATGAACGCCGATCGGGCTTTTCGTTTCCTGGCGGCCGATGCCGCGCCGCTTACTGCCCGGCGATCGTCATCTGCTCGATCAGCACCGAGCCCGTTTCCTTCGTACCGCGCACGATCGAATCCGCGCCGATCGCGACGATATGCCGGAACATCTCCTGCAGCGTGCTCGCGACGGTGATTTCCTCGACCGGATACTGGATCACGCCGTTCTCGACCCAGAAGCCGGCCGCGCCGCGTGAATAGTCGCCGGTCACGTAGTTCACGCCCTGCCCCATCAGCTCGGTCAGCAGCAGGCCCGTGCCGAGCTTCTTCAGCATCGCGTCGAAATCGTCGCCCGGCTGCGTGTTCGAGCTGCGCAGCGCGAGGTTGTGCGAGCCGCCCGCGTTGCCGGTGGTCTGCGTGCCGAGCTTGCGTGCCGAATAGGTCGACAGGAAGTAGCCTTCGACGACACCGTCGTTGACGACGCTGCGCGCACGCGTGCGCACGCCTTCCTCGTCGAACGGCGCGCTGCCCATCGCGCGCGGCACGTGCGGATCCTCGACGACCTGCACGTGCGGTGCGAACACCGGCTTGCCGAGGCTGTCGACGAGGAACGACGTCTTGCGGTACAGCGCGCCGCCGCTGACGGCCTGCACGAACGCGCCGAGCAGGCCGGCCGCGAGCGGTGCCTCGAACAGCACGGGCACCTTGCGGGTGTCGAGACGGCGCGCGCCCATCCGCGCCAGCGCACGCTCGGCCGCATAGCGCCCGACGGCTTCCGGCGCCGCGAGATCGACCGCGCTGCGCTTCGACGAATACCAGTCGTCGCGCTGCATGTGGCGGCCGGTGCCCGCGATCGGCGCGCACGCGATGTAGTGGCGCGAGTACGGGTAGCCGGCGAGGAAACCGCGCGACGTCGCGAGCACGAACTGCGAATGCTGCGCCGACACGCTCGCGCCTTCCGAGTTGCGGATCTGCGGGCTGACCGCGAACGCGGCGTCTTCCGCGCGGCGGGCGAGCTCGACGGCCTCGTCGGCCGTCAGCGCCCACGGGTGATAGAGGTCGAGGTCGCGCGGGTCGGTTTCGAGCAGTTCGGCCTCGGCGAGGCCGGCCGCGTCGTCCTCGGCCGTGAAGCGCGCGATGTTGTACGCGGCGGCGACGGTATCCTTGATCGCGGCCGGCGAGAAATCCGACGTGCTCGCGTTGCCGCGCTTCTTGCCGATGAACACCGTCACGCCGACCATCTTGTCGCGGTTGTGTTCGATCGTCTCGACCTCGCCGCGGCGCACCGACACCGACAGGCCGTCGCCTTCGGAGATTTCGGTCGCGGCGTCCGTCGCGCCGAGCGCCTTCGCATGGCGAAGGATGTCCGAGGCAATTTCTTTGAGCTGGTCCTGCGTGTGCGGGAAATAGCGCGCTTGTACGTCGAGATTGGCTGCCATCGTCGTGTTATCCGGTGGCGGGCGATCCGCCCGCATGGTCAAAATGTTGCGTATCCCGCGATCATAGCAAGGTCCGGGGCCATATACCGACAAGCTTGGGGCGTCCGCGCCGCGATACAATGCCGCCCATGACACGCAAAACCCGAATCCAGCCGATCGAGCACGCCGACGACGACGCCGGCAATGGCTACGATCGCCCCAGCAAATCCCAGTTGAAACGCGAGATGCACGCGCTGCAGGAGCTCGGCCAGGCCCTGGTCGACCTGCCGAAGGACGCGCTCAAGCGCATGCCGATGCCCGAGGACCTCGCGGACGCCGTGCGCGAGGCACGCCGGATCACCGACCACGAAGGCAAGCGCCGCCAGCTCCAGTACGTCGGCCGCGTGATGCGCTCGCTGACCGACGACGAAACGGCCGCGCTGCGCACCGCGCTCGACGCCCAGCGAGGCGTGAACAAGGCCGCGACCGCCCGCCTGCACTGGATCGAGCGCACGCGCGAACAGCTGCTCGCGAACGACGACGCGCTGACCGAGTTCCTCCGCCAGCACCCCGAAGCCGACATCCAGGAAGGCCGCACGCTGATCCGCAACGCGCGCAAGGAAGCGCAGCAAGGCAAGCCGCCGCGCTATTTCCGCGAGCTGTTCCAGTGGATCAAGACCGCGAGCGGTACCGACGAGGCGGAGGCAGACGAAGCGCCGGACGACGCCGGAGACGACCATGACGACGAAGCGTAACCACCCGGACGAACTCGTGGTCGGCCTCGTGTCGATCAGCGACCGCGCCAGCACGGGCATCTACGAGGACAAGGGCATCCCGGCACTGCAGGAATGGCTCGCCGGCGCGCTGCGCTCGCCATGGCGCGCCGAAACCCGGCTGATCCAGGACGACGCGCCGACGATCTCCGCCACGCTGGCCGAACTCGTCGACGTCGCCGGCTGCGATCTGGTGCTGACGACGGGCGGCACCGGCCCGGCGCGGCGCGACGTGACGCCGGAAGCCACGCTGGCCGTGGCGACGAAGGAAATGCCGGGATTCGGCGAACAGATGCGGCAGATCAGCCTGAATTTCGTGCCGACCGCGATCCTGTCGCGGCAGGTCGCGGTGATTCGCGAGACGGCCGACCACGCGGCGCTGATCATCAACCTGCCCGGCCAGCCGAAGTCGATCCGGGAAACGCTCGAAGGGCTGCGCGACGCCGACGGCAAGTCGACCGTGCCCGGCATCTTCGCGGCGGTGCCCTACTGCATCGACCTGATCGGCGGCCCGTACATCGAGACCGACGCCGCGGTGGTCGCGGCGTTCCGGCCGAAGAGCGCGCAGCGCGCGCCACGCTGAGCGCGTGCCGGCCCGCTCAGGCGGCCGGCGCGGACTCGCCTGCCGGCGCCGACGCGGCCGGAATCAGGAAATGCTCGCGGTAGTACTTCAGTTCGTCGATCGACTCGTGGATGTCCGCGAGCGCCGTGTGCATCGCACGCTTCTGGAAGCCCTTGTAGATCGCCGGCTGCCAGCGGCGGCACAGCTCCTTGAGCGTGCTGACGTCCAGGTTGCGGTAGTGGAAGAATCGTTCGAATTCCGGCATCCAGCGCGCCATGAAGCGGCGATCCTGGCAGATCGAGTTGCCGCACATCGGCGACTTGCCGGGCGACACGTACTGCGAGAGGAACGCCTGCAACTGCGCGGCGGCGTCCGCCTCGGTCACTGTCGACGCGCGCACGCGGTCGATCAGCCCCGAACGGCCGTGCGTCGACTTGTTCCAGTCGTCCATCTTCGCGAGCGTTTCGTCGCTCTGGTGGATCGCGAACACGGGGCCTTCCACCGCGATGTCGAGCGTCGAGTTGGTCACGACGACCGCGATTTCGATGATGCGGTCGTTATCCGGGTCGAGGCCGGTCATCTCCATGTCGAGCCAGACGAGGTTCAACTCGTTGCGCACGAGCGCGGGCTGGCTGGCGGAAGCGGCGGTATCGGTCATGAGTCATCCTGGAAAATGGCGGACGGCGCATGGCGCCGCCCGGGCGGCCGGCATCGCGTGAGCGGGCCCGGTCCGCAAGAACATATAATTCTCGCATAGAACCCTTTGGCGCCTTCGATGTCACCCTTTTCGTTCACCCTGCTGTTCGCGATCGCCGTGCTCGCGATGGTCGTCACCAAGCTGTGGCTCGCGTCGCGGCAGATCCGCTTCGTCGCCGCACATCGCAACAGCGTGCCCGCGCAGTTCAGCGCCACCATTCCATTGACCGCCCACCAGCGTGCGGCCGACTACACGGTCGAGCGCACCCGGCTGGCGATGTTCGAGATCGTCGTCAGCGCGGCCGTGCTGGTCGGCCTCACGCTGCTGGGTGGCGTCGGCGCGCTCGACACGCTGCTGACTGGCTGGTTCGGCCGCGGCTACGGGCAGCAGGTCGCGCTCGTCGCCGCCGTGCTCGCGATCACGAGCGTGATCGACGTGCCGTTCGAGTATTACCGCCAGTTCGGGATCGAGCAGCGGTTCGGCTTCAACCGGATGACCCAGCGCCTGTTCTTCACCGACATGCTGAAGAACACGCTGCTCGGCGCCGTGCTCGGCCTGCCGCTGCTGTTCGTCGTGCTGTGGCTGATGAACCAGGCCGGCAGCCTGTGGTGGCTGTGGACCTGGATCGTCTGGGTCGCGTTCCAGATGCTCGTGCTGCTGATCTATCCGACCTTCATCGCGCCGATCTTCAACAAGTTCGAACCGCTGAAGGACGAAGCGCTGCGCGCGCGCATCGAGTCGCTGATGAAACGGTGCGGCTTCGCGGCGAAGGGGCTGTTCGTGATGGACGGCAGCCGCCGTTCCGCGCACGGCAACGCGTACTTCACGGGCTTCGGCGCATCGAAGCGGATCGTATTCTTCGACACGCTGCTCGCGCGGCTGACGGGCCAGGAAATCGAGGCCGTGCTCGCGCACGAGCTCGGCCACTTCAAGCGCCGCCACGTGATGAAGCGGATGCTCGTGTCGTTCGTGCTGAGCCTCGTGCTGCTCGCGCTCCTCGGCTGGCTCGCGCAGCGCACATGGTTCTATACGGGCCTTGGCGTCACGCCGTCGCTCGACACGAGCAACGCGGGCGCCGCGCTCGTGCTGTTCTTCCTCGCGATCCCCGTGTTCCTGTTCTTTGCAACACCGTTCAGCAGCCTGACCTCGCGCAAGCACGAATTCGAGGCCGACGCGTTCGCGGCCAGCCAGACCGACGCGCAGGATCTCGTCAGCGCGCTCGTGAAGCTTTATGAGGACAACGCGTCGACGCTCACGCCGGACCCCGTCTACACGGCCTTCTACTACTCGCATCCGCCCGCGTCGCAGCGGATCGACCGCCTGATGCAGCACGCATGAGCCGGCCGACCTCCCGCAAGCCGGCCCCGCGCGCGTCGGGCGCGCCGCGTGTCGAAGGCCGCGTGATCGCGGCGCACGGCCGCCACTACATCGTCGCGCCCGACGACGGCGGCCCGATGCTGCAGTGCTTCCCGCGCGGCAAGAAAAGCGAGATCGCGGTCGGCGACCGCGTCGTGTACGAGCAGGCGTCGGCCGACCAGGGCGTGATCGTCGAGATCGGCGAGCGGCGCAACCTGCTGTACCGCTCCGACCAGTTCAAGTCGAAGCTGTTCGCGGCCAACCTCGACCAGCTGCTGATCGTGCTCGCGACCGAGCCCTATTTCAGCGAGGACCTGCTCGGTCGCGCACTGATCGCGGCCGAAGCGAACGAACTGAAGCCGCTCGTCGTGCTGAACAAGATCGACGTCGAGGCCGCGCTGCCGGTCGCCCGCGAGCGCCTCGCGCCCTACCGCGCGCTCGGCTACGACGTGCTCGAGCTGTCGGTGAAGGGCGCGCCCGACGATGCGCGTGCGCAGCTGATGCCGCATCTGGCCGGCCATTCGACCATCCTGCTCGGCCAGTCCGGGATGGGCAAGTCGACGCTCGTGAACCTGCTCGTGCCCGATGCCGAGGCCGCGACCCGCGAAATCTCGGCCGCGCTCAACAGCGGCCGCCACACGACGACGTTCACGCGCCTCTACCCGCTCGACGGCGGCGGCGCGCTGATCGATTCGCCGGGTTTCCAGGAATTCGGCCTCTACCACCTGACGGAAGGCCGCCTCGAGCGCGCGTTCCCGGAATTCCGCCCGCTGCTCGCGGACTGCCGTTTCTATAATTGCCATCATCTGCACGAGCCGGGCTGCGCGATTCTCGAGGCCGTCGCCGACGGCCGCATTGCACCGTCGCGGCATGCGCTTTACGCGCAGCTCGTGCACGAGGCAAGCCAGATCGTCCGCTGACCGCGGCGGGCAGAAGGCGGCCGGTGCCCCGCCCGGCCTTCACCGACAGGAGCCGCGATGCGTTTCAAGGCCCCCGATCTCGCCACCGCGCAGCATTGGGCGAACGTGCTGCAGGTGGCCGGCATCGGCTGCGAGTTGCACAACTGCTACGCGACCGGTGCGCTCGGCGGCCTGCCCGCCGACGCGTGCACGCCCGAGCTGTGGCTCGACGACGAGCGCGACGATGCGCTCGCGCGGCGGCTTCTCGATGCCGCGTCGCACGGCCCGTCGGCCGTCGCCGCGCCGTGGCGCTGCCGTCAGTGCGGCGAGGCGCTCGAGGCCCAGTTCACCGCCTGCTGGCAATGTGGCGCCATACGCGATCCGCTCGACGACTGAGCGAATGGGTCACGCACAGCAAAAAGGCCGGCACGAAGCCGGCCTTTTCGTTTCATCGCGCACTGCGCTGCCGCGTCACGATACCCAGACGGCCAGCGTCAGCATCAACAGCAGGATCATCCACAGGATCACGGCGCGCCACACCAGGCCGACTGCCGACTGCAGCGTGCGCGGCGTGCAATCGTCACCGACCGTCAACGGACCGCTGTCGCCGACCGCCAGCGCGTCGAGGCTCGATGGTTCCGCGAGCGGCCCCGCGAGACGCGCGCCGAGCGCGCCACTGCCGGCCGCGAGCAGCACGCCGTCGTTCGGGTCGGGCCACTGGCGCGTGTGATTGCGCCACGCGTAGATCGCGTCCTCGAAGTTGCCGACGATCGCGAAACCGAGCGCGGTCAGCCGCGACGGAATCCAGTCGATCACGAAGAACGCGCGCTGCGCGAACGTCGAGAACGCGGCCGTGCGATCGTCGCCCGGCGTCGACCAGCTGCGCGCGAGATATTCGGAGATGCGGTACAGCACGGCGCCGGCCGGACCGATCGGCAGCACGTACCAGAAGAACACGCCGAACACGTGACGATGCGACGCAACGACCGCATGAATCAGCGTATGACGGACGATTTCGCCGACCGGCATGTCGACCGTGTCGAGGCCCGTCCACTCGTGCAGGATTTCACGCGCGCGCGGCACGTCGTCGTTGTTGAGCGCGAGATGGATATCGGTGAAGTAGTGGCTGAACTGGCGGAAACCGAGCGTGAAATACACGACGGCGACGTTCCAGATGAACGCCAGCACGAAGCTCACCTTGTACAGCAGGAAGTAGATCAGCGCGACGATCAGCACCCACGGCAGCACGACCGCGAGCCATGCGAGCACGCCATGCTTTTGCTTGCCGGCGTCGAGGCCATGCGCGACGGTTTCCGCGTGAAACTGGAACAGCGCGAACACCGGATTGCTCGGCGACAACGCGCGGACCTGTTCGATGATGAGAGCGAGGAGAACCGAAAAGAAAGTCATGCGTGCGCCGTCTTCGGAGTTATGTCATTTTTTGCATAACGATAGCACAGCGTAAGCGACGCATGGCTGACGATGCGATCGCCCGGCGGCCGGCCGCGCGCGCCGCACAGCGCTGGAAGTCAGCCGGCTGCCAAGAAGCGGTAGAGATTGCGCAACATGCCGGCAGTTGCGCCCCAGATGAAGTAATGCCCGGCTGATTCGCCACTGGGATAGGGCATCGCAAAAAAACGACGCTCGCCGCCTTCCCAGCGGAACACGCGCACCTGGTGGTTCGCGGGGCTCATCAGGAACGCGAGCGGCACCTCGAAAATCTCGGCGACTTCGAACGTGTCGGCCTGCACGGTGAACGGCGGATGCACGAGCGCCACGACGGGCGTCACGCAGAAACCGGTCCCCGTCAGGTAGTCGGGCAGCGCACCGAGAATCTCCACCGGCTCGGCGGCCAGTCCGATTTCTTCCTTCGCCTCGCGCAACGCGGTTGCCGTCGCATCGCGATCGAACGGCTCGCGACGGCCGCCGGGGAAGCTGATCTGCCCGGCATGGTCGTTCAGGTGATCGGCGCGCTGGGTCAGCAGCACGGTGAGGCCGCTCTCGCGAACGACGAGCGGGATGAGGACGGCGGCGCTGCGCGGGTCGACGCCCTCCTGCAGCCGCGCCTCGCCGGGCTCGACGCTCCATTCGAGCGTGCGCGCAAAACGCTCGCGCAGCCCGGGCGGCGTCATCAGGCGGGACTCGATGGACGGCAGGCCCGCGCCGGTGCCTTCAACCGGCAGCACTTCGGGATCGATGATGGGGCGGCGATTCAACGGGGCTCTCGTGTTCGTGACATAACGAGCATATTGTCGCGCCAGAATGAAAAAAGCACCCGGGTGGGTGCTTTTTCCTTACAGCTCTTACTCTTGGGAAGCTGCTGCGGCGCGATCCTTCGACACCAGCTTTTCCTTGATACGAGCCGACTTGCCCGAACGCTCGCGCAGGTAGTACAGCTTCGCACGACGCACATCACCGCGACGCTTCACGACGATGCTCGCCAGCAGCGGCGAGTACGTCTGGAACGTACGCTCGACGCCTTCGCCCGACGAGATCTTGCGGACGATGAAGTTCGAGTTCAGGCCGCGGTTGCGAATCGCGATCACGACGCCTTCGTAAGCCTGAACGCGCTTGCGGTTACCTTCAACCACGTTCACGTTCACGATCACCGTGTCGCCCGGGGCGAAATCGGGGATCGTCTTGCCGGCGAGCGCGCGCTCGATCTCTTCCTGCTCAAGTTTTGCGATCAGATTCATTACTGACTCCTTATGCCATCTTGTCGGCGTTTGCACCCGCCCGTTTCCAGGCCTGGCCCCGATAGAGGATGGATTCACATCAGGCACCGCACACACATGCACGGCACCGCCATTTCCCGTCCGCGACGCCGCCTCAGGAGGCGTTCTTCGCTTCGCGTGCGAGGTTCGCAAGCCACGCCTCGTCGGCACGACTCAGCAACTTCTCGCGGCGCGCCCGGACGATCAGGTCCGGCCGCTTCCGCAACGTATTCTTCAATGCTTCCTGCCGCCGCCACTTCTCGATCTCGGCATGATGCCCGCCGAGCAGCACGTCCGGCACACGCATTCCCTCATATTCCTCGGGGCGCGTGTAATGCGGGCAATCGAGCAGCCCGTCGGCGAAGCTGTCCTGCACGGCCGACTGCGCATCGTTCAGCACGCCGGGCAACAGGCGCACGACGGCATCCATCATCGCCATCGCCGGCAGTTCGCCGCCGGACAGAACGAAATCGCCGAGGCTGATTTCCTCGTCGACACAACGGTCGAGCAGACGCTGATCGATCGCCTCGTAGCGACCGCACAGCACGATGACACCGGGCTCCTGCGCCATCCGCACCGCACGTTCGTGCGTGAACGGCGCACCTTGCGGCGACATCATCACCACCCGCGTGCTTGCGACGCCCTGCTCCGCCTGCGCGGCTTTCGCAGCACCGATCGCGGCCTCGAGCGGCCTGGCCAGCATCACCATGCCCGGACCGCCGCCGTACGGACGATCGTCGACCGTGCGGTAGTTGTCCGTCGTGAAATCACGCGGATTCCAGGTGCGCAGCCCGAAGCGCTCCTGCTTCACGGCCCGGCTGGTGATTCCCCAGTCGGTCAGCGCGCGGAACATTTCGGGAAAGAGCGTGACGACGTCGAACTGCACCGCGCTCTCCGTAACCTGGTTCATTAGTAATCGGCTTCCCAGTCGACGACGATGCGACGTGCCACCTGATCCACCGTCTTGACGTAGACGCCGACGAACGGAATCAGCCGCTCGTCGGTGGTCGGCCGACCATCCTTGCCGACTGCCGGATACTCGACGCGCATGATCGAATGCACGCCGTTGTCGATCATCCCGCTCACCGTCCCGAGCGCCACCGATTGCTCGTTGACGACCTCGAGGCCGATCAAGTCGACCCAATAGAATTCGTCCGCGGCCAATGCCGGGAAATCTTCCCGGCGCACGAACACGCGAAAGCCGCGCAAAGCCAGTGCGGCATCGCGGTCGCTGACACCCGCGGTATGCGCGACGACCGTGTCGCCGTGCGTCTTCGACTGCAGGATGCGGGCGGACAACCGCTCCCCACCCCGTTCCAGCCACCAGCGGCGCGCTGTGAGCAGCGCATCGCCGCCGCGACCGGCGTCGGCATGCGTCGCCACCTTGACCCAGCCTTTCAGGCCGTAGGCGTCGACTACTGCACCGACCTCGACAGCATCGTCGGGCCAGGCTTGCACCGCTTCGAGGCTGCCCTGCTCGGCAGCCGTACCGGCGCTCGCGACAGTGTCGCGCTCGACCGGCTTGCGGACGAATGCGCCAAACGACGCTCGCCCGCGCCTTGCGTTACCGGAATCGTGACCGGACATCAATGCTCCTTGCAGCCGGCACGACCGGCACACCGCGCCATGTTAGGCAGCCGGTTGCGCCTTTTGCGCTTCCTTCACGAGACGCTGGACGGTCGGCGACAGTTGCGCGCCAACGCCTTGCCAGTACGTCAGGCGGTCCTGAGCGATACGCAGCGATTCGCCCTTCGTGGCGACCGGGTTGTAGAAGCCGACGCGCTCGATGAAGCGGCCGTCACGACGGTTGCGCGAATCGGTAGCAACGATGTTGTAGAACGGGCGCTTCTTCGAGCCGCCGCGAGCCAGACGGATGATAACCATATGAAATCCTTCGGGAAAACCGGGTTCGAAACTACTGAAACGTGCGATTATAGCCGGAAACCAAAGCCACAACAAACACTTACGCGCAAAAATTCCGCAGACGCCCTGTTCGCCGGGCATACAATCGTCGTGTCCACGACGCTCCCCGCCGCCATGCCGCTATTTCGCGTCACCCCGGCGCGCCGCGCGCAGCACCGCCTCGCAGGCTTGCTGACCGGCCTCGTCACCTGTCTCGCATCCGCCGCGGCTTGCGCCGCACCACCGGTGGACGAACTCGTCGTGCCACCCGGCTTCCATGTCGACGTGCTGACCAACGCCGTGCCGACCGCGCGTGAAATGGCGTGGTCGCCGCGCGGCATCCTGTATGTCGGCTCGCAGGAAGGCCGCGTACATGCCTTCGTGATGCAGGAGGGCCGGATCACTGCCCGCCATGTAATCGCGTCGGGGCTCGACACGCCCGTCGGCGTCGCATATCGCGACGGCGCCCTCTATATCTCCGCCGTGTCGCGCATCCTGCGCCTCGACCACATCGACGACCGGCTCGCCAGGCCGCCCGCGCCGGCGGTCGTGACGGACGCGCTGCCGACCGATCATCATCACGGCTGGAAATTCATCGCGTTCGGCCCCGACGGCAAGCTCTACGTGCCGGTCGGCGCACCGTGCAACGTCTGCCTCGCCGATCGCAGCCGATACGCGATCATCGCACGCATGCACGCCGACGGCAGCAACCGCGAAGTATTTGCCCGCGGCGTGCGCAATACCGTCGGCTTCGCGTGGCACCCCGATTCGGGCGAGCTATGGTTCACCGACAACGGGCGCGACATGATGGGCGACGACGTGCCCGACGACAAGCTGAACCGTGCGCCGCGCGCGGGCCTCGATTTCGGCTTTCCGTACTGCCATGGCGGCGACACGCCCGACCCCGAATTCGGGAGCCCCGACGTGTGCCGGCGCTACGCGCCGCCCGCGCTGAAACTCGGCGCGCACGTCGCGGCGCTCGGCATGCGCTTCTATACGGGGCCGATGTTTCCGGCGTCGTATCGCAACAACATCTTCATTGCCGAGCACGGTTCGTGGAATCGCAGCACGAAGGTCGGCTACCGCGTGATGCGCGCTGTCGTGTCGGCCGACGGCAGTCATACGCGCCAGACGCCGTTCATCACGGGCTGGCTGCGCGCGGACGGCAGCGTGTGGGGACGCCCGGCCGACGTACTGCCGCTACCGGACGGCTCGCTGCTCGTCAGCGACGACTACGCGGGCGCCATCTACCGTGTCACCTATGCGGCACCTTGACGCAGCCGAGGGGTGACCGGGCCCGACCGGGCATCGTAGAATGCGTGCCGGGCCCGAGCGCCCTGCGCCGGCCTGCCGGCCGCCCATGCCACCGATAATCCGCCGCCACCCATGTCCAGCAGCACCGCATCGCCCCGCCGCTTCCGCTCCAAGACGCTCACCGCCGCGCTCGCGTTCCTGTTCGGTTCGCTCGGCGCGCACCGCTTCTACCTGTACGGCTTGCGCGACGTGTACGGCTGGGCGCACCTGCTCGCGACGATCGTCGGGATCCCGGGTTTCCTGCTGCTCGCGGCGACCCAGCGCAGTGCCGGCCTCGGCTGGTGGCTCGCCGTGCCGGGTGCGATCTCGCTGCTGGCCGCGTTCCTCGCCGCGCTCGTCTACGGCCTGCGCCCCGACGAGAAATGGGACGCGCAATTCAATGCCGACACGGGCAAGCACAGCCGGTCAGGCTGGACGGTGATCTTCATCGTGATCTTCTCGCTGCTGATTGGCGCGTTCCTGCTGATGACCGCGCTCGCGCTGTCGTTCCAGACGTATTTCGAGTCGCAAGTCGAAGCGGCGAAGCAAATCTCGCAGTAAGCTGCCGACGCGGGTCGGTCAGAACAGGCTCATCTGCAAGTCGTCGCGCGATTTCGCGCCAGTTGCGCCCTTCACCGTGCGCGGCGCGGCCGCCCCGGCCGCCGGCGCACCGCGAAACTGCGACAGATCCAGAATGCCGTTCCTGCGCTCGTTCAACCCGAGCCGCTTCACGGCCTGACGGAAACGCTGCCGCAACAGGTCGGCCCAGATCCCCTCGCCCTTCATCCGTTTCGAGAAATCCGAGTCGTAGTCCTTCCCGCCGCGCATGTCGCGCACGCGATTCATCACGCGCTCCGCTCGATCGGGGAAATGCGCGGCAAGCCAGTTCTTGAACAGTGGCGCGACCTCCCACGGCAGCCGCAGGATGATGTAGCTCGCGTGCGTCGCGCCGGCTTCCGCACAGGCTTCCAGCACACGCTCCATGTCCGGCTCGGTGACGAACGGGATCATCGGTGCAATGCTCACACCCACCGGCACGCCCGCGTCGCGCAGTGCGCGGATCGTACGCAGCCGGCGCGCCGGTGTCGCCGCACGCGGCTCGAGCGTGCGCGCGAGATCGGCGTCGAGCGTCGTGATCGTGACTGCGGCCATCACCTGCCCGCGCTCGGCCATCGGGGCCAGCAGATCCAGATCGCGCTCGATCAGCGACGATTTCGTGATCGCGGCGAACGGCAGCCCGTGATCGTGCATCACCTGGATCACGCTGCGCGTGATGCGCAGATCACGCTCGACGGGCTGGTATGCATCGGTGTTGACGCCGAGCGCGATCGGCTCCGGCACGTAGCGCTTGCGCGAAATCTCGCGCTCGAGCAATTCGGCCGCGTTGACCTTCGCGTAGATTCGACTCTCGAAATCGAGCCCCGGCGACAGGCCGAGATAGCTATGGGTCGGCCGTGCGAAGCAGTAGATGCAGCCATGCTCGCAGCCGCGATACGGATTGAGCGACACGCTGAACGGAATGTCCGGCGACTGGTTGTGCGTCAGGATGCTCTTCGCGCGCTCCTCGAACACCTGGGTGCGCAGCGGAGCAGGCAGATCGGCGTCGTCCGATTCGTGCGTCCAGCCGTCGTCGACCGCTTCGCGCAGTGCCGTTTCGTACCGCCCCTGGAGATTGTCGACCGCACCGCGCCCCTTGCGGGGCGCCGGCGGCGCTATCGGAAATTCGTTGTCGGACCGACCGTCCATGTGCTCACCCATTCGCCTGCACCCAATACTGTATATTTATACAGTATTGGGTGCAGCATGCCAAGGGCGAGATAGCGGGGCCGGCAGCAGGCCCCCGCCGCGCTCATTCGCCGACCGAAATCGTCAGCGTCTCCTTGATTTCCTCCATCACGACATAGCTCTTCGACTGCACCGCGCCGGGAAGTTGCAGCAGGATGTCGCCGAGCAGCTTGCGATAGTCGGCCATTTCACCGATCCGCGCCTTGATCAGGTAGTCGAAGTCGCCGGACACGAGATGACATTCGAGCACCTCGTCGATCTTCATCACTTCGCGGCGGAACTGCTCGAACATGTTGCCGCCCTTGTGGCCAAGTGTGATCTCGACGAACACCAGCAGCGCGGCATCCAGCTGGTGAGGATCGACACGCGCGTGGTAGCCGGTGATCACGCCGTCGCGCTCCATGCGCCGCACGCGCTCGATGCACGGCGTCACGGTCAGTCCGACCTGTTCCGCGAGGTCCTTCATCGCCATCCGGCCGTCGTCCTGGAGCAGTTTCAGGATGCGCCGGTCGAGCTTGTCGAGCGAGCGTACTGGCTGGCGTTGCGTTCTCATTTGTTTATGCTGAAAACCTGAAAAATACGATAACAAAACCTACACATTCGACAATACCATAGCGCAAAAAACTAGATCAGCTAGAGGTTACACGGAGACGCAGGTGCGCCCGGCCTCGACCTGATCCCTTCCATCTGGAGCAGCTATGCGAGTCGTCATTCTGGGCAGCGGTGTGGTGGGCGTGGCAAGCGCGTATTACCTCGCGCGCGCCGGTCATGAAGTCACGGTGATCGACCGGGAAGCCGGCCCGGCGCTCGAGACGAGCTTCGCAAACGCAGGTCAGATCTCACCCGGCTATGCGGCGCCGTGGGCCGCGCCCGGCGTGCCGCTGAAGGCCGTCAAGTGGATGTTCGAGAAGCACGCGCCGCTCGCGATCCGCCTCGACGGCACGCGCTTCCAGCTCCAGTGGATGTGGCAGATGTTGCGCAACTGCACGGCCGAGCGCTATGCGGTCAACAAGGGCCGCATGGTCCGCCTCGCCGAATACAGCCGCGATTGCCTGCAGGCGCTGCGCGCCGACACGGGCATCGAGTACGAAGGGCGCACGGGCGGCACGCTGCAGCTGTTCCGCACGCAACAGCAACTCGACGGCGCGGCGAAGGACATCGCGGTGCTGCAGGAAGCGAACGTGCCGTTCGAACTGCTGTCACCGGCCGAACTGAAAAATGCCGAACCGGCGCTCGCCGCCGTGTCGCACAAGCTGACCGGCGGCCTGCGCCTGCCCGGCGACGAAACGGGCGACTGCCAGCTGTTCACGACGCGCCTCGCGGCGCTCGCGGAATCCCTCGGCGTGAAGTTCCGCTACAACACGCCGATCGACGCGCTCGCGATCGCGGGCGGCAAGATCGCCGGCGTGCAGTGCGGCAGCGAGACGGTGCGCGCGGATGCGTACGTCGTCGCGCTCGGCTCGTATTCGACCCGCTTCGTCTCGAACCTGATGAAGATTCCGGTCTATCCGCTGAAGGGCTATTCGATCACCGCGCCGATCGTCGACGAGGCGGCCGCCCCCGTGTCGACGGTGCTCGACGAAACCTACAAGATCGCGATCACGCGTTTCGACCAGCGCATCCGTGTCGGCGGCATGGCGGAAATCGTCGGTTTCGACAAGAACCTGCGCGCAGCGCGCCGCGAAACGCTGGAAATGTGCGTGAACGACCTGTTCCCGGGCGGCGGCGACACGTCGAAGGCAACCTTCTGGACGGGCCTGCGCCCGATGACGCCGGACGGCACGCCGATCGTCGGCCGCACGCCGGTCTCGAACCTGTTCCTGAACACCGGCCACGGCACGCTCGGCTGGACGATGTCGTGCGGATCGGGCCAATTGCTCGCCGACCTGATCTCGGGCAAGAAGCCGGCGATCCAGGCCGACGACCTGTCGGTGCATCGCTACCTGAAGGACGTGGCCGGCCAGACGCGCCCGGCATACGCATAAGTCGGGACGGCCCGCGGCGACGCAGGCCGGTCGGTATCAATGGAGAAGGCGCCCGTCAGGGCGCCTTTTTCGTTTCAGCGCATGCGATACCGGCTCGGAAAGGGGGCTTGCGTCAACGCGCACGCGCGTTGCCCCTTCGCTCCGGCGATCGATGCTTCGGTCCCATCTGCTCGCACAAAAACTGTTCCGTACGGCATGGTGCGATGGCGATGCGCTGCATCGAAGACAGATGCGTCCCCGCCCCTTCTGCCATTGCACAAAAAAAGGGGCGCTCATCGCGCCCCTTGTCGTACGACTTGCTGCCGAAGCATCAAGTCACGCAGCGTCAGCCCAGCTCGTTCACGAGCTCCGGCACGAGCGCGAACAGATCGCCGACGAGGCCGTAGTCGGCCACGCTGAAGATCGGCGCCTCCGGATCCTTGTTGATCGCGACGATCACCTTCGAATCCTTCATGCCGGCCAGATGCTGGATCGCACCTGAAATACCGACGGCGATGTACAACTGCGGCGCGACGATCTTGCCGGTCTGGCCGACTTGATAGTCGTTCGGCACGTAGCCGGCATCGACTGCCGCGCGCGATGCGCCGAGTGCGGCGCTCAGCTTGTCTGCCAGCGGCTCCAGCACCTTCGTGTAGTTCTCGCCGCTGCCCAGACCACGGCCGCCCGACACGATGATGCTCGCCGACGTCAGTTCCGGACGGTCCAGCTTCGTCACTTCACGGCTCACGAACTGCGACTTGCCGGCGTCTGCCGCGGCTTCGATCTTCTCGACCGCTGCGCTGCCGCCTTCGGCCGCAACCGGATCGAAACCCGTCGCACGCACCGTGATCACCTTGATCGGGTCGCTCGACTGCACCGTCGCGATCGCGTTGCCTGCATAGATCGGGCGCTCGAACGTGTCGGCCGAGTCGACCGCCGTGATGTCCGAGATCTGCGCGACGTCCAGCTTCGCGGCGATACGCGGCGCGACGTTCTTGCCGTAGGCCGTCGCCGGCGCGAGGATGTGCGAGTAGTCCTTCGCGATGTTCAGCGCGGTCGCTTCGACGTTTTCCGCGAGGCCCGCTTCGAGTTGCGGCGCATCGGCCAGCAACACCTTCGACACACCTGCGATCTTCGCTGCTGCATCGGCCGCACCTTGCGCGTTGTGGCCCGCGACCAGCACGTGGATGTCGCCACCGATTTTCGCTGCCGCCGCCACCGTATTCAGCGTCGCGGCCTTGATCGACGCGTTGTCATGTTCTGCAATCACCAGAATCGTCATTTCTTTCCGCTCCCTCTTACAGCACCTTGGCTTCGGTCTTCAGCTTCTCGACCAGCGTCTTCACGTCCGGCACCTTCACGCCGGCCGCGCGCTTCGGCGGCTCGACCACCTTCAGCGTCTTCAGGCGCGGCGTGACATCCACGCCGAGGTCTTCCGGCTTCACCGTTTCCAGCGGCTTCTTCTTCGCCTTCATGATGTTCGGCAGCGTCACGTAGCGCGGCTCGTTCAGGCGCAGGTCGGTCGTCACGACCGCCGGCAGCGACAGCGACAGCGTTTCCGCGCCGCCGTCGACTTCGCGTGCAACCGTTGCCTTGCCGTCGGCGATCGTCACCTTCGACGCGAACGTCGCTTGCGGCAGGCCGGCCAGCGCGGCCAGCATCTGGCCCGTCTGATTCGAGTCGTCGTCGATCGCCTGCTTGCCCAGGATCACGAGTTGCGGCTGTTCCTTGTCGACCAGCGCCTTCAGGATCTTCGCGACGGCCAGCGGCTCGACGCTGTCGTTCGACTCGACGAGGATCGCGCGATCCGCGCCGATCGCCAGCGCCGTGCGCAGCGTTTCCTGCGCTTGCGTCACGCCGACCGACACCGCGATCACTTCGGTCGCGACACCCGCTTCCTTCAGCCGCACCGCTTCTTCAACCGCGATTTCGTCGAACGGGTTCATCGACATCTTCACGTTCGCGATGTCGACGCCCGTGTTGTCCGACTTCACGCGGACCTTCACGTTGTAATCGACCACTCTTTTCACTGGCACCAGGATTTTCATGCACACGCTCCAAAGTTACGAATACGACCAGAGGCCATTCTATAGCGAGGCCTCATGACTGCGCGGCCAAGCGGACCAATCCATCGCGGCTATCGAGGATAGCGCGCCTCTTCGGCGCGCCGGCAATAGCGAACGGTCGTTCTATTTTAAAAGAGAAAAAACCCGGACGCAAAGCCCGGGTTTTCGATCATCGACTCTAATCGTCACCGGGTGCGCCCCGCATCACGTGTTACCAGGCGGCGATCACCGCGCCGCCGAACTTCTGTTCGATGAACTGCTTCACTTCCGCGGAATGATAAGCCGCGACCAGCTTCGCGACCCACGGCTTGCCCCGGTCGGCCTCGCGAATCGCGAGAATGTTCGCGTACGGGCCGGTCGGGCCCTCGATCGCGATCGCATCCTGTTTCGGTTTCAACCCCGCTTCCATCGCGTAGTTGGTATTGATCGCCGCCGCGTCGACGTCGCCGAGCGAGCGCGGAATCTGCGCCGCATCGAGCTCGACGATCTTCAGCTTGCGCGGGTTATCGACGATGTCGAGCGGCGTCGCCTTCAGCCCGGCGTCCGCGCGCAGCTTCAGCAGCCCCTGCTTCTGCAGCAACAGCAGCGCACGGCCGCCGTTGGTCGGATCGTTCGGCACCGCGATGCGCGCGTCCGGCTTCAACTCGGCCAGCGACTTCACCCGCTTCGAATAGATGCCCATCGGGAACGTGACGGTCTCCGCGACCTTGATCAGCTTGTAGCCGCGATCCTTCACCTGCGCCTGCAGATACGGATCGTGCTGGTAGCTGTTCGCGTCGAGATCGCCGGACGCGAGCGCCGCGTTCGGTTGCACGTAATCCGAGAATTCGACGACGCGGATGTCGAGGCCGCCCTTGGCCGCGACCTTCTTCACCACCTCCATGATCTGCGCGTGCGGGCCGCCCGTCACGCCCACCTTGATGGTTTCGGTCTGCGCGTGCGCGCTCGCGAACAGTGCGGCCGCGCCGAACGCGGCCGCGAACTTCAGCATGAAGCGTCGTTGCATCCTATCCCCCAACGAATGAATGTCGTGTTACTTGTGGCTCAGCCGGCGCACGAGCCAGTCGCCGAACGACTGCACGATCTGCACGAACACGATCAGGATCGCGACGACCGTCCACATCACTTCCGGCAGATAGCGCTGGTAGCCGTAGCGGATCCCGAGATCGCCGAGCCCGCCGCCGCCGATCGCACCGGCCATCGCCGAATAGCCGACGAGCGATACGAACGTGATCGTCAGGCCCGCGACGATGCCCGGCAGCGATTCGGGCAGCAGCACCTTGAACACGATCTGCGAGGTCGTCGCACCCATCGACTGGGCCGCCTCGATCAGCCCGCGGTCGACTTCGCGCAGCGCGGTCTCGACCAGCCGCGCGACGAACGGTGCGGCCGCGAGCGTCAGCGGCACGACCGCCGCGGCCGTGCCGATCGACGACCCCGTGACGAGCCGCGTGAACGGAATGACCGCGACCAGCAGGATGATGAACGGCGTCGAGCGCACCGCGTTCACGATGCCGCCGAGCACGCGATTCACGCCGAGGTTCTGCAGCACGCCCTGGCGGTCGGTCAGGTAGAGCAGCACGCCGAGCGGCAGCCCGACGAGCGCGCCGACCGCCCCCGAGATGCCGACCATGATCAGCGTCTCCCAGAACGACTGCACGAACATATCGAACATCTCACTCAACATACGAAAGCTCCTCTACCACCACACCTTGCTCGCGCAGGAACGCGAGCGCCTGCCCGACCTTGCCCGGTTCGCCGCCCGCGAGCACCGCGAGCGACCCGAACGCCTGCCCCTGGATCTCGTCGATCTGGCCATGCAGGATGTTGAAATCGAGTTCGTACCGGCGGATCGTCTCCGACAGGATCGGCTGGTCGACACCCGAGCCGGTGAACGCGAGCCGCAGCAGATGCCCGCTGCCCGTCTTCAGGCGCTCGGCCACGCGCGCCTTCAGCGCCGGCGGCAGTTCCTGCGCGATCACGTCGCCGATCAGCGCGCGCGTCACTTCGTGATGCGGCTGCAGGAACACGTCGATCACGCGGCCCTCTTCGACCACGCGGCCCGCGTCGAGCACCGCCACGCGATCGCACACCTGCTTGATGACTTCCATCTGGTGCGTGATCAGCACGATCGTCAGGCCGAGTTCGCGGTTGATGCGCTTCAGCAGGTCGAGGATCGCGCGCGTGGTCTCGGGGTCGAGCGCCGACGTCGCTTCGTCCGACAGCAGCACCTTCGGCTTGCTCGCGAGCGCGCGGGCGATGCCGACGCGCTGCTTCTGGCCGCCGCTGATCTGCGCCGGATAGCGATCCTTCTGCGCGGACAGCCCGACGAGGTCGAGCAGCGGCAGCACCGCCGCCTCGATCTCGGCACGGCTCGCGCCGGCCAGCTCGAGCGGCAGCGCGACGTTGTCGAACACCGTGCGCGACGACAGCAGATTGAAGTGCTGGAAGATCATGCCGATTTCGCGGCGCGCTTCGCGCAGCGCGCCGGACGACAGCAGCGTGAGATCGCGTCCCCCGACGACGACATTGCCTTCGGTCGGCCGCGTGAGCAGGTTGATGGTGCGCACGAGCGTGCTCTTGCCGGCGCCGCTTCGGCCGATGATGCCGAACACCTCTCCCTGCGGGATCGTCAGATTGACGTTGTGCAATGCGTCGACCCAGCCGGTCGGCCCGGGAAAACGCTGCGACAGATTGCGTAATTCGATCATGTAAACAAAACGGCGGCCGGCTGGCGAGGCCCGCCAGTCGGCCGCCGAAGCATCTGGAATAGCCGGCGATTTTACCGCAAACCCCTCATTCCACTTAATAATCGATTTCGATCTTTTCATAACCAGACGAAATTAGAGGGGCGCTGCTGGCCCGCCGCGCGGGTACCGCGACTATGATCCGGAACACCGATGCCAACGAGACAGGGGACCCGCCAGATGACCGCCACCACCACGCAGGCCGCCGCACCCGCCGCCACCTCGGCATCGGGCCCGGTATCGCCGCCCGCCCCACGGATGGGCCGGCTGCGTACCGCGGACGGGCTCGAACTGGCGTCGTATTGCTGGCCGGCCGGCGACGGCACGGTGACGCCGCTTGCGACGATCGCGCTCGCCCACGGCCTCGCCGAGCATGTGGGCCGTTACGCGGCGCTCGCGGCCAGATTGAACGCGGCGGGCATCGACGTGCTGGCGATCGATCTGCGCGGGCACGGCCAGTCGCCCGGCAAACGCGCATGGGTCGAGCGTTTCGACGATTACCTGAACGATGCGGATGCGCTGGTTGCCGAAGCCGCCCGCGGCGCCACGCCGCTCTTCCTGATGGGGCACAGCATGGGCGGCGCCGTCGCGGCGCTGTATGCGATCGAACGCGTGCCGGCTCGCGGCCACGCGCTGGCGGGCCTCGTGCTGTCGAGCCCGGCGCTCGCGCCGGGACGCGACGTGCCGCGCTGGATGCTCGCGATGAGCCGCTTCATCAGCCGCGTGTGGCCGAGCTTCCCTGCAATCAGGATCGATGCGGCGCTGCTGTCGCGCGATCCGGCCGTCGTCGCGGCCAATCGCGCCGATCCGCTCGTGCACCACGGCGCGGTGCCGGCGCGCACCGGCGCCGAAATCCTCGATGCGATGGCGCGCATCGAGCGCGGTCGCGGCGCGCTGCGGGTGCCGGTGCTCGTCTATCACGGCACCGAGGACAAGCTGACCGAACCCGATGGAAGCCGCGTGTTCGGCGCCCGCGTCGGCTCGCCCGATCGCACGCTGACGCTATACGAAGGCGGGTTCCACGAAACGATGAACGATCTCGAGCGCGACCGCGTGATCGATGCGCTGATCGCGTGGATTCACGCGCACGTGCCGGCGCGCTGAGCGCGCGCCGATCCGCTGCCGGTCAGATGCCGGCCAGCACGCGCAGGTGCGCGACGACGCTGCGCCCGAGTGCCGACAGGTTGTAGCCGCCCTCGAGACAGCTCACGATGCGACCCTGCGCATGCCGGCGCGCGACGTCGACGACCTGCGCGGTCAGCCATTCGAAATCGGATTCGACGAGACCGAGGTTGCCGATGTCGTCCTCGCGATGCGCGTCGAAACCGGCCGACACGAACAGCATTTGCGGCTTGAACGCGTCGAGACGCGGCAGCCAGAACATGTCGACCGCTTCGCGGATCGCCATCCCGTTGCTGCGCGCAGGCATCGGCAGGTTGACCATGTTCGGCGCCTGGTGATCGGCGCCCGAGAACGGGTACAGCGGATGCTGGAAGAAGCTGCACATCAGCACGCGCTCGTCGTTCGCGAACGCGGCTTCGGTGCCGTTGCCGTGGTGCACGTCGAAATCGATGATTGCGACCCGCTCGAGGCCGTGCACGTCGAGCGCGTGCCGCGCGGCGATCGCGACGTTGTTGAAGAAGCAGAAGCCCATCGCGCGCGCGGGTTCCGCGTGATGGCCGGGCGGCCGAACGCTGCAGAACGCATTCGCGTAGCGGCCTTCGATCACCGCGTCGGTCGCCGCGATCGCGGCGCCGGCCGCACGCAGCGCGGCGCGCCACGTGTCGCGGTTCATCAGCGTGTCGGGATCGATCTCGACGTAGCCGTCGACGGGCATCATGCTGCGGATGTAGTCGATATGGGCCTGCGTATGCACGCGGCCCAGCGCCACCTCGCTCGCGAACGGCGCGGTTTCGTGCACGATCAGGTCGTCGATGCGGCTCGCGATCAGCTGATCCTGGATCGCCGACAGTCGGGCCGGGCATTCCGGATGCCATTCCCCCATCTCGTGCAGCATGCAGTCGGGGTGCGTATAGAAGGCGGTTGCCATAAGCTGTCATCCGCGACGCGGGTTGCGCCGCAGGTCTCCATCAATGATGTCCATCGTCTGCCGCGAATTCGCCGCTAACTTACCACAACGGTGCGCTGCTACGCCCCGGCACGCAAGGTGCGTCGGGTATACTGCGCCGAACCCCATCGCCCTGTCCGCCCGCTTCGACATGAATTCCAGCAAGCCTGCCGCCCTTCTCTCCGCACTGTTCCGCGTTCGCGTTCCGCTCGTTGCCGCTGCCGTCGCCGCTACCCTGGCCGCCGCACCCGCCGCCGCGCAAACACAGCCTGCGAAGTCTCCCGGCACGCTCGTCGCGCAGGCGCAACCGCAGCAGCCGACGCCGCCGGGCCAGACCTTCGAAGAGGAGATCGTTCCGCAGCGTTACGCGAGCAACGCGAAGGTCGATGCGTTCATCGACGAGATGGTGAGCCGCAACGGCTTCGATTCCGCGAGCCTGCACGCGCTGTTCTCGCGCGTCAGCTACTCGGCCACGGCCGTGAAACTCGTGAAGCCGGCGCCGACGCCTTCGGTGAAGAACTGGAGCGTCTATCGTTCGCGCTTCATCGAACCGATCCGCATCAACGCGGGCGTGAAATTCTGGAAGGCGAACCGGGCGACGCTGCAGCGCGCGTCCGAGGAATTCGGCGTGCCGCCCGAGGTGATCGTCGGCATCATCGGCGTCGAAACGATCTACGGCCGCTACATGGGCAACTTCCGCGTGCTCGATGCGCTGACGACGCTCACGTTCGACTACCCGGACACGCCGAATCGCGACAGTCGCCAGGCCACGTTCCGCAAGAACCTCGAGGACTTCCTCGTCTGGACCCGCGACAACCAGCTCGACCCGACCACCGTGCTCGGCTCGTACACGGGCGCGATCGGCATCCCGCAGTTCCTGCCGAGCAGCATCCGCGAGTATGCGGTCGACTACGACGGCGGCGGCCACGTCGATCTGCGCAGCAGTCCTGCCGATGCGATCGGCAGCGTCGCAAACTACCTGAAGCAGCACGGCTGGGAAACCGATCGCCCGGTGGTCTGGCGGATCACGCCCGACACGGGCAGCCTCGGCATCGCCCAGGCGGCCGCGGACGGCCAGCCCGAACCGCACTGGGCACTGTCGCAGCTGCTTCGCGCCGGCATGACGCTCAACGAGCCGACGGTCAATATCACCACCGAAGCCGGCACGCCGGTGACCGTGGTCGATCTGCCGTCGCCGGGGCGCGCAACCGAGTACATGCTCGGCCTCAAGAACTTCTACGTGCTGACGCGCTACAACCGCAGCTTCTTCTACGCGCTCACCGTGTACCAGCTCGGCGAAGCCGTGAAGGCGCAGATGGAAGCGAGCGGCGCGCTGCCGCTGCCCGCAGCGGACACGGAAGCGCCGGCGCAGTAAGCTCGGCCCGCGCAAAGAAAAAGCGCCGCTCGTGCGGCGCTTTTTTATCGCGTGATCCTGCCGATGCCGTTCCGGCTCAGGCAGGAAACACGCCGGTAGACAGGTAGCGGTCGCCGCGATCGCAGACGATGAACACGATCGTCGCGTTCTCGACCTGGCGCGCGATGCGCATCGCGACTTCGCATGCGCCACCCGACGAGATGCCGGCAAAGATGCCTTCGACGGCCGCGAGCCGGCGCGCCATCGTTTCGGACGCGGCCTGGCTCACGCTCTCGACGCGATCGACGCGGCTGCGATCGAAGATCGTCGGCATATAGGCCTCCGGCCACTTGCGAATGCCCGGGATGCGCGACCCTTCTTCCGGCTGCGCGCCAACGATCTCGATCGCCGGATTCTGTTCCTTCAGAAAACGCGACGTGCCCATGATCGTGCCCGTCGTGCCCATCGCCGACACGAAGTGCGTGACGCGCCCCTCGGTGTCGCGCCAGATCTCAGGGCCCGTGCCTTCGTAGTGCGCGATCGGGTTGTCGGGGTTCCCGAACTGATCGAGGATCACGCCCTTGCCTTCGCGCTGCATCTGCTCCGCGAGGTCTCGCGCCAGTTCCATCCCGCCCTTTACCGGCGTCAGGATGATTTCGGCACCGTAAGCGGCCATGCTCTGGCGACGCTCGACCGACAGGTCCTCCGGCATGATCAGCACCATCTTGTAACCGCGGATCGCCGCGGCCATCGCGAGCGCGATGCCCGTATTGCCGCTCGTCGCCTCGATCAGCGTATCGCCCGGCTTGATGCGGCCGCGGGCCTCGGCCTTGTTGATCATCGACAGCGCCGGGCGATCCTTCACGGAACCGGCCGGATTGTTGCCTTCCAGCTTGGCGAGCAACACGTTGTTACGTGCGCGAATCTCGTCGTCCGGCAGGCGGACCAGTTGCACGAGCGGCGTGTTGCCGATCGTGTCTTCGATAGTTTTGTAAGCCATGGAGATACCGTGAGTGCGAGGCTGATCAATCGATTGATTGTAAACCAGCGCCGGGGCTCGCGCCGGCAACCCCCATTGCGACGGTGGAATAGGCGTGCCCGCGATTCACGATCGTGCGCGTGCGGCATGCACGCAAAAAACCCGCGGCATGCCGCGGGAAGCCGTCGCAACGACGGCGACTGAAGGAGCCCTTCGCCTCGCGTGCGTTACTTCTGCGCAGTGCGGGCGGGCGCCGCGGCAGGTTTCACTGCCGCAGGCTTGCCCGCGGCGGGTGCCTGCGCACCCGAGCCTGCTGCGCCGATCGTCAACCCCTCCTGCTGAAGGCGCTCGACCGTATGGCCGCCCATGCCTTTCACGCGCGATGCAAGATCGTCTGCATTCCTGAACGGGCCGCGTGCGCCGCGCTCGTCGAGAATCGCCTTTGCCCGCGCGGGACCGATGCCCTTGATGCCGACGAGTGCATCCTCGTTCGCGGTGTTGACGTCGACGGCCGCCCAGGCCGACGCGATCGCGCCGAACATCGCTGCGGCGGCAAACCATTTCCTGATCATGTGCTGGATCTCCGATGAAAAACGGTCGGCGGCTGCCGACCGTGAGACCCAGTCTAGCGACGCGACGCGCGGACTTAAACCTGGCCGGACAGCCAACGCACGTAGCGGTCGACACCTTCCTGCACCGTCAGGAACGGCGCATCGTAGCCGGCAGCACGCAGCTTCGTCTGGTCGGCCTGCGTGAAGCACTGGTACTTGCCGCGCAGCGCATCCGGGAACGGCACGTATTCGATCAGCCCCTGCTCGACCTGCTGCGCGAGTGTCAACGGCGGCAGGCCGTCGAGCGCGCGCAGCGTGTTCACGACCGTCGACGCGATGTCGTTGAACGGTTGTGCGCGGCCGGTGCCGAGGTTGAAGATGCCCGACTTCTCCGGATGATCGAAGAAGAACAGGTTCACCTTCGCGACATCCTCGATCGACACGAAGTCGCGCGTCTGCTCGCCCGGCGCATAACCGTTGTACTCGCCGAACAGCTTGACCTTGCCTTCCGCGCGGAACTGGTTGAAGTTGTGGAACGCGACCGACGCCATGCGGCCCTTGTGCGTCTCGCGCGGGCCGTACACGTTGAAGTAGCGGAACCCGGCGATCTGGCTCTTCGCGCTCGGCAGCACGCGCCGGATCACCTGGTCGAACAGGAACTTCGAATAGCCGTAGACGTTCAGCGGCGCCTCGACCTCGCGCTCCTCGACGAAGCGCGTCGAGCCGCCGTAGGTCGCCGCCGACGACGCGTACAGGAACTGCGCGCCCTGCGCGAGGCACGCATCGAGCACCGCGCGACTGTAGCGGAAGTTGTTGTCCATCATGTAGCGGCCGTCGGTTTCCATCGTGTCCGAACAGGCGCCTTCGTGGAACACCGCGCGTACCTTGCCGAAATCGCCGCGCGCGAAGCGTTCGACGAATTCCGTCTTGTCGAGATAGTCGTCGATCTCGCAATCGACGAGATTGCGGAACTTTTCCGCGCGCGTCAGATTGTCGACCGCGATGATGCGCGACTCGCCACGCTCGTTGAGCGCCTTGACGATGTTCGCGCCGATAAAACCGGCTGCGCCGGTGACGATGATGGTCATGGTCGTCCTGCCTGAAAAATGGGAGCCGTCCGGCCGGCGCGTGCGCCGCCCGATGCGCTCAGTGAAACAGTTCGTCGTAGCCGACGGTCGCCGTGCCGAGCTTGCCGACCACGATACCCGCGGCACGGTTCGCGAGCACGACGGCGTCGACGAGCGGCACGCCTGCGCCGAGCATCGTCGCGACGGTCGCGATCACGGTATCGCCCGCCCCCGACACGTCGTACACCTCGCGCGCGAGCGCCGGCGCGTGCAGTTCGCCCGCGGCCGAAAAGAGCGTCATCCCCTCTTCCGAACGCGTGAGCAGCAACGCATCGAGATCGAGTTCCGCGCGCAGCTTCGCGACGCGCGCGCGAAGGTCGTCTTCCGAATGCCACTGACCGACGACTTCGCGCAACTCCGCGCGGTTCGGCGTGATCAGCGAGGCGCCGCGATAGCGCGCCCAGTCGCCGCCCTTCGGATCGACGAGCACCGGCTTGCCGGCCGCGCGCGCCTTCTCGATCATCGTCGTCACGTGCGTCAGCCCGCCTTTCGCGTAATCCGACATCAGCACGATGTCGTGCTGCGGCAGCAGCGCGTCGAACCGCGCGAGCCCGGCGAGCAGCACCTCGTGCGTCGGCATCGCCTCGAAATCGACGCGCAGCAGCTGCTGCTGGCGCGCAAGCACGCGCAGCTTGATGGTCGTCGGCAGCGCCGCGTCGCGCTCGAGATGGGGCGTGACGCCACTGCTGCCGAGCAGCTCGACGATCCGCTCACCGGGTTCGTCGCAGCCGACCACGCACAGCAGCCCGGCCTGGGCGCCGAGCGTCACGGCGTTGCGCGCGACGTTGGCCGCGCCGCCGAGCCGCTCTTCCTGGCGCTGCACGTGCACGACGGGCACCGGTGCTTCCGGCGAAATACGGTCGACGTTGCCGAACCAGTAGCGGTCGAGCATCACGTCGCCGACCACGAGCACACGCGAACGCGCGAGCTGCGCGCGCGGGACCGGCACCACTTCGCGAAGGGTCGTCATCGTGCGCTCATCCACGGGAGGAGGACTGCGGATCGACATGCGGACGCCCGATCGCGTGGTAGTCGAAGCCGAGTTCGGCCATCGCGTCCGGTTCGTACAGGTTGCGTCCGTCGAAGATCACCGGCGCCTTCAGTTCGGCCTTCAGGCGCGTGAAATCCGGGCTCCGGAATTCCTTCCACTCGGTGACGATCACGAGCGCATCCGCGGCGCTCACGGCCGCGTCCTGGGTATCGACGAAATGCAGACGCGCAAGCGCGTCGGAAGCCTCGCCGAGATCGAGCGCGAACACGCGGCGCGCCTCGTCGATCGCGACCGGATCGTACGCGCGCACGATCGCGCCGCGCCCGAGCAGCGCGCCGATCAGCCGACGGCTCGGCGCCTCGCGCATGTCGTCCGTATTCGGCTTGAACGCGAGGCCCCAGACCGCGAATTCGCGACCGGTCAGGTCCGCGCCGAAGCGCTGCTCGATCTTGCCGATCAGCACGTCCTTCTGCGCGGAGTTGGCCGCTTCGACGGCCTCCAGGATGCGCAGCGGCTGGCCGTTCTCGCCGGCGGTGCGGATCAGCGCCTGCACGTCCTTCGGGAAGCACGAGCCGCCGTAGCCGACGCCCGCGTACAGGAAGTGATAGCCGATGCGCGGATCGGAACCGATCCCGCGGCGCACGGCTTCGATGTCGGCACCGACCTTGTCGGCGAGATTCGACATCTCGTTCATGAACGAGATGCGGGTCGCGAGCATCGCATTCGCCGCATATTTCGCGAATTCCGCCGAACGCACGTCCATGTAGATCGTGCGCTCGTGATTGCGGTTGAACGGCGCGTACAGCTTCTTCATCCTCTCGCGCGCCACCGTGCCCGTCTCGTCGTCGTCGACGCCGATGACGATCCGGTCCGGGCGCATGAAGTCCTCGACTGCCGCGCCTTCCTTCAGGAATTCCGGATTCGATACGACGGAGAAACGGTGCGCGACGCTGCCCGCGAGCCCGCGGGCGCCGAGCGCCTCGTCGACCACCGCGCGCACGCGCTGCGCGGTGCCGACCGGCACCGTCGACTTGTCGACGATCACCTTGAAACCGGTCATGTAACGACCGATGTTGCGCGCGGCCTCGAGCACGTATTGCAGGTCGGCCGAACCGTCCTCGTCGGGCGGCGTGCCGACGGCGATGAACTGGATCTCGCCGTGCGCGACGCTCGCCTCGATGTCCGTCGAGAAGCGCAGACGCCCTGCCGCGCGATTGCGCGCGATGATGTCCAGCAGGCCCGGTTCGTGAATCGGCATCCCGCCGTTGTTCAGGATCTCGATCTTGCGCGGATCGACATCCAGACAGAAGACGTCGTGGCCGATCTCGGCGAGGCAGGAGCCTGTGACAAGACCGACATAGCCGGTGCCGATGATGGTGATTTTCATAGATGTTCCGGTACGTCCCGGTAATTGACTAACTTGCCCGCCGGGCCGGACCCGGCGGGAACCGCAGTACGTCGGCGCCGCGCGCCGGGATCAACCCGGCATCGCAGGTTCGACGCGGCGCGGCGCATAGGTTTCCCAGCCGCTGCATCCGGGGCACTGCCAGTAGAAGAGCCGTGCCCGGAAACCGCAATTCTGGCACGTATAGCGTGGCAGATTTTTGGTGCGCTGCTTGATCAGCGCGCGCATCATTTCAAGTTCCTTACGGCGCGGCTCGTCGGCGGCCGCGATCTGCGCATCGAGCAGGTGCAGCATGCCCGACAGGTTCGGCGACTTCTCCATCTGCGTGCGCGCGAGCGTATGCGCCGCGTCCTGGCCGCGCAACCCGGCGATGTGCTGATACGCAGTATCGAGCAGGTCGTTCGACGGATAGCGATCGACGTAGCCCATCAGCAGCTCGGCGCCCTCGACCGGCTTGTCGAGCGCGACATAGGCCTTCATCAGCTTGTCGGCGACGAGCGGCAGATAAGCGGGATTTTGCGCCTCGACGCGCTTCCAGTGCTCGATCGCGGCCGCGTGATCGCCCGCCGCCTGCGCGGCATCACCCGACAAGATCGTCGCGCGGACGTTCTGCGGGTTCGCGGCAAGCGCGAGCTTCAACTGCTCGGCCGCGGCCGTGGCGTTCTTGCGTTGCAGCGCGTCCTGCGCGAGTTCGCAGTGGAACTGCGCGATTTCGGTGCCGAGCGGCTTGTCGCTCATCGATTCGATGCGCTTCGCGGTGTCGATCGACTTGTTCCAGTCCTTCTCGATCTCGTAGATCGTCAGCAGCGCCCGCTGCGCGCCCAGCGCGTAGTCGCCGTCGGCGAGCCGGTGGAAGGCCTCCTCGGCACGATCGAGCAGGCCGGCCTTCAGGAAATCCTGGCCGAGTTCGTACAGCGCATGGTCGCGCTCGTTGACGGGCAGGTCCGTGCGGCTCAGCAGATTCTGGTGCACGCGGATCGCACGGTCCGTTTCGCCGCGACGGCGGAACAGGTTGCCGAGCGCGAAGTGCAGCTCGACCGTCTCGGGGTCGAGTTTCGCGACCTCGATGAACGCGTCGATCGCCTTGTCCGGTTGTTCGTTCAACAGAAAGTTCAGGCCGCGGAAATACGATCGCGGCAGGTTGGCGCTCTCCGACAGGAGGTTCTTCAGGTCATAGCGTGACGCCGCCCAGCCGAGCGCGAACGCCACCGGAATCGCGAGCAACCACCAGAAATCCAGATCCATGCGAAATATCGAAGCAGAGACGAAAACCGCGCGGGAGTCGCGCGGCGTCCGTGTTAAATGACGGGCGGCATCGGCGGCTGGTCGACGATGGCCGGGGTTTCGCGCGCCGCACGCAGATCGCGCTTCAGGCGCCCGTTCTCGAGGCGCAAGCGGAACATCGCCGGCAGTGCCGACAGCAGGCCGGCCAGCAGCCCGACGACGAAGAACGCGAGGCCGATCAGGATCAGCGGCGCTTGCCATGCGTAGCCGGCAACGAAATTCAGCGTCGCGGTTTGCGTATTGGCCAGTGCGAGCACCAGCAGCAGCACGAACACCAATACCCGGATCAGCCAGACGATAAACTTCATGTAGCCCTCTCTTTGTTGAGGTTTGCCGCGGCGCGCGACTCCCCTTCGCGGCGCCGAATCGACCCGTATTGTAAAGGAAGCGTTTCCGCGTCACCGCACATCCTGCGGATGCGCATTGCCGCACGGCAGCCGGAAATGAAAAAAGCGCCCGCAAGGGGCGCTTTTTTCTTCAGCCTTCGCCGGACGGATTCCGGGCAAGCCGAACGACGTTCAACGTTCGTCGTCCGGATCATCAGCTTTCAGCGGCTCGCCGGCGCGGCCGTCGACGCGTTCACGCAATTCCTTGCCGGGCTTGAAGTGAGGCACGAACTTCTCGGGCACCTGCACTTTCTCTCCCGACTTCGGGTTGCGTCCGACGCGTGCCGGGCGACGGTTGAGGCCGAAGCTGCCGAAACCCCGAATTTCGATACGGTGCCCTTTCGCCAGGGCGTCGGACATCGCATCGAGCATCGTTTTCACCGCGAAATCCGCATCCTTGAGGACAAGTTGCGGAAATCGCAGTGCCAGCTGCGCGACCAACTCGGATTTGGTCATACTTCAGCAGACCTCGTGAGGCTTACTGGTTCTGGCCGTCGAGCTTCGCCTTCAGCAGCGCGCCGAGGTTGGTCGTACCGGTCGCAGCAGCGCTGGTGTCCGACTGCAGGCCGCGGATCGCTTCCTGTTGTTCAGCCGAATCCTTCGCCTTGATCGACAGGTTGATGCCACGCGACTTGCGATCGATGTTGATCACCATCGCGTTGACCTTGTCGCCTTCCTTCAGCACGTTGCGTGCGTCTTCGACGCGATCCTGCGAGATTTCCGATGCACGCAGGTAGCCTTCGATGTCGCCCGTCAGCGTGATAACAGCGCCCTTCGCGTCGACCGACTTCACCACGCCGTCGACGATCGAACCCTTGTCGTTCATTGCAACGTAGTTGCTGAACGGGTCGCCTTCGAGCTGCTTGATGCCGAGCGAAATACGCTCCTTCTCGACGTCGATACCGAGCACGATCGCTTCGACTTCGTCGCCCTTCTTGTACTTGCGAACGGCTTCTTCGCCGGCTTCGCTCCACGACAGGTCCGACAGGTGGACCAGGCCGTCGATGCCGCCCGGCAGACCGATGAACACGCCGAAGTCGGTGATCGACTTGATTGCGCCCGTGATCTTGTCGCCCTTCTTGAAGTTGCGGCTGAAGTCATCCCACGGATTCGGCTTGCACTGCTTCATGCCGAGGCTGATACGACGACGGTCTTCGTCGATCTCGAGGACCATGACTTCGACTTCGTCGCCCAGCTGGACAACCTTCGACGGTGCAACGTTCTTGTTGGTCCAGTCCATTTCCGACACGTGGACGAGGCCTTCGATGCCCGATTCCACTTCGACGAATGCGCCGTAGTCGGTGATGTTCGTGACCTTGCCGAACAGGCGCGTGCCCGACGGGTAACGGCGCGAGATGCCTTCCCACGGATCGTCGCCCAGTTGCTTGATGCCCAGCGAGACGCGGTTCTTCTCTTGGTCGAACTTGAGGATCTTCGCGGTGACTTCCTGGCCAACCGACAGGACTTCGCTCGGGTGACGCACGCGACGCCATGCGATGTCGGTGATGTGCAGCAGGCCGTCGATGCCGCCGAGGTCGACGAACGCGCCGTAGTCGGTGATGTTCTTGACGACGCCGTTGACGATCGCGCCTTCCTTCAGCGTCTCGAGCAGCTTCGCGCGCTCTTCGCCTTGCGTTGCTTCGATCACTGCACGACGCGACAGCACGACGTTGTTACGCTTGCGATCGAGCTTGATCACGCGGAACTCGAGCGTCTTGCCTTCGTACGGGGTCGTGTCCTTGACCGGACGCGTGTCGACCAGCGAACCCGGCAGGAACGCGCGGATGCCGTTGACCATCACGGTCATGCCGCCCTTCACCTTGCCGGTGATCGTGCCGGTGACGAGTTCGTTGTTGTCGAGGGCCTTTTCCAGCGACAGCCACGATGCCAGGCGCTTCGCCTTGTCGCGCGACAGGATCGTGTCGCCGTAGCCGTTTTCGAGTGCGTCGATCGCGACGGACACGAAATCGCCCGACTGCACCTCAACCTCGCCCTGATCGTTCAGGAATTCCTCGATCGGAATGTAAGCCTCGGACTTCAGGCCTGCATTGACGACCACGAAGTTGTGGTCGACGCGCACGACTTCGGCGGAAATCACTTCGCCGGCGCGCATGTCTTGACGGGTCAGCGACTCTTCGAACAGAGCCGCAAAGGATTCGGTATTCGGGGTGGAGGTTTGCAGGTCGGACATAAAAATCTGATTGTGCATGGCTCGCTGTGCCACGCCGGCCGGAATGGCAGGCTGAAAGGGCCAGATCGAGGTCCATACGGGGTTAAGGGTTCGAAACACGCTCCGCGCTGCTCGCGCGAAGCACCTACTGCCGCTCGCCTTCTCAGGCGGGCTGGCCGAGCGCCCGGTACCACTGCAGCACCTGGTCGACCGCTTCATCGACCGAAAGCGCCGACGTATCGAGCAGCTTGGCATCTGCCGCGGGCTTCAGCGGCGCGGCGGCGCGATTGCTGTCGCGCGCGTCACGTTCACGAAGATCCCGGAGCAAGTCATCTATATTAGCAGAAAAACCTTTTTGCATCAATTGCTTATGCCGTCTGGCCGCGCGCGCCTCGGCGCTGGCCGTCAGAAACACCTTCAGCACGGCGTCCGGGAAGATTACGGTGCCCATGTCGCGCCCGTCGGCGACGAGGCCCGGCGTCTTGCGGAATGCTCGCTGGCGCGCGACCAGCGCGGTACGCACCGGCCCGTGCACGGCAATCGCCGACGCGCGGTTGCCGACCGCTTCGGCGCGGATGTCGTTCGACACGTCGACGCCGTCGAGCTGCGCGCAGCCTTCGCGGAACGTGATGTGAAGATCGTCGATCAGCTTCACGAGCGCGTCGATGTCCTCCGCCGCGATGCCGTAGCGTACGCTCGCGAGCGCGGCGAGACGATACAGCGCGCCGCTGTCGAGCAGGTGGAAGCCGAGATGCGCGGCGACGAGCGCGGCGACGGTCCCCTTGCCGGAAGCTGTCGGACCGTCGATCGTGATGACGGGGGTCGGGTGAAAGGGTCGGGTCGATTTCATCGGTACGGTGGGTCAGGCCTTGGCGAGCGCGGCGAAGCGGTCGAAATAGTCGGGGAACGTCTTGCCGACGCACTTCGGATCGTTGATTCGCACGGGCACGCCGCCCAGACTGACGAGCGAGAAGCACATCGCCATCCGGTGATCGTCGTACGTGTCGATCGCGGCGTTCGGCGTGAGTTGTTGCGGCGGCGTGACGACCAGATAGTCGGGGCCTTCCTCGACGATCGCGCCGACCTTGCGCAACTCGGTCGCCATCGCGGCGATGCGGTCGGTTTCCTTCACGCGCCAGCTCGCGATGTTGCGCAGCGTGCTCGTGCCGCTCGCGAACAGCGCCGCGACCGCGATGGTCATCGCCGCGTCGGGAATCAGGTTGAAGTCCATGTCGATCGGCTCGAGCTTGCCATGGTCGTGGCCGATGCCGCGCACCTCGATCCAGTCGTCGCCCATCGATACGTTCGCGCCCATCTGCATCAGCGCATTCGCAAAGCCGACGTCGCCCTGGATGCTCGCGCGCCCTACGCCCTCGACGCGCAGCGGGCCGCCGCCGAGCGCGCCGGCCGCGAGGAAATACGAGGCCGACGACGCATCGCCCTCGACCATGATGCGCCCCGGCGAACGGTAGCGGACGCCGGCCGGCACGACGAAGCGCTGCCAGCCGTCGCGCTCGATGGTCACGCCGAAGCGCTCCATCAGCCGGATCGTGATGTCGATGTACGGCTTCGAGATCAGTTCGCCGTCGACTTCGACGACGATCCTGCCGTCCTTCGCCTTCACGAGCGGCAGCGTCATCAGCAGCGCGGTGAGGAACTGGCTCGACACGTCGCCGCGAACGCGGATCGGCGCGTCGACCGTGATCGCCGCAGGCTTGATCCGCAGCGGCGGAAAACCGTCGTTCTGCTCGTAGTCGATCTGCGCGCCGATCTGCCGCAGGCCGTCGACGAGATCGCCGATCGGCCGCTCGTGCATGCGCGGCACGCCATGCACGCGATAGTCGCCGCCATTGACCGCGAGCGCCGCCGTCAACGGTCGCACCGCGGTGCCCGCGTTGCCGAGGAACAGGTCGGCGGTCTTCGCGGTGAACGCGCCGCGCGTGCCGGTGACGACACAGGTGTCGCCGTCGCGCGCGAGCTTCACGCCGAGCTTGCCGAGCGCATCGAGCATCACGCGCGTGTCGTCGGAATCCAGCAGGTTGGTGATCGTCGTATCACCTTCGGCAAGCGCCGCAAGCAGCAGCACGCGGTTCGAGATGCTCTTCGAGCCGGGCAGGCGCACGGTGCCCGACGCACTGGAATACGGGCCGAGATCGAGATAGTCCATGGGAATCGTCCTGTTTCCTGTTATTTCTTGGCCGGTTCGGCAGCGGGCTGCGCGCCGCGTTCCTGCCATGCCTTGCGGGCCGCGCGCGAGCGCGTGAACACGGCTTCGAGCGCCGCGCCGTCGCCGGCGTCGATCGCCGCACGCAGCCGGGCGAGCACGCGCGTGTAGCCGTCGAGCTCGTCGAGCAGCGCCGCGCGATTCGCGACACACACGTCGCGCCACATCTCCGGGCTCGACGCCGCGATCCGCGTGAAGTCGCGGAAGCCGCCCGCCGCATACGAGAATTTCAGTTCGGCATCCGTCTCGCCGAGGATCTGCTCGACGAGCGCGAACGACAGCACGTGCGGCAGATGGCTGATCGACGCGAACACGCGATCGTGCTGCGCCGTGCTCATCGTGCGCACGTCGGCGCCGGTCGCCCGCCACATCGCGTCGATCCGCGCGACCGCGTCGGGCGAGTTCTCCGGCAGCGGGCACAGCACGACGTTGCGGCCGACGTACAGATCCGGCAGCGCGGCCTCGACGCCGCTCGACTCGCGCCCGGCGATCGGGTGGCCCGGCACGAATTGCGCGATCCGCGCACCGAGCACGTCGCGCGCCGCCGCGACGACATCGGACTTGGTGCTGCCCGCGTCGGTGACGAGCGTCGCGGCGTCGAGCCACGGCGCGATGCGCGCGAGCAACGGGCCCGTTTGCGCGACGGGCGCGGCCAGCAGCACGAGATCGGCGCCGGCAAGCGCGTCGCGCAGTTGCGCATCGTCGTCGAGCGCCGCCGCGCGATCGATCACGCCGAGCGCGAGCGCGCGCTCGACCGACGCACGGGAGCGGCCGACGCCGACGACTTCGCCCGCGCCGCCCGGCGCGCGCTCGCGCAGCGCGCGCGCCAGCGATCCGCCGATCAGGCCGACGCCGAAGATGACCAGTTTGTTGAATGCAAAGCCTGACACGACAAGAGCCAAGTGACGCGCGCGGAACGACGCCCCGCGCGCGGAAGTCCAGATTCCGGGCAACGGGCCCGCACCCGGCACGACCTGCACCGGATACCGCCCGAGCCCGCCTTGGGCAGCGCCGCCCGGCCTGCCCTGCCCGCTTCGCCGCGCCGCCCGCGCGGTGCAGGCGACGGGCCGCTGCGCGTCAGCGCGCGCGCGGATACGAACCGAGTACCTTCAGGAACGCGGCCTTCTGGCCGAGCTCCGCGAGCGCGGCGGCCACGGCTGGCTCGTCCCGATGCCCTTCGATGTCGATGTAGAAGTAATACTCCCACGTGCCGACGCGCGCCGGGCGCGACTCGAAGCGGGTCATCGACACCCCGTGCCGCGCGAGCGGTTCGAGCAGCTTGAACACCGCGCCCGGCTCGTTCTTCACCGACACGATCAGCGAGGTCTGGTCGTGACCGCTCGGTCCGGCCGGCTGCTTGCCGATGATCACGAAGCGCGTGCGGTTGTGCGGATCGTCCTGGATCAGCGAGAACGCGATCTGCAGCCCGTAGTGCGCGGCCGCGCGGTCGCCCGCGATCGCCGCGACGCTCGGGTCGGCCGCCGCGAGACGCGCGGCCTCCGCGTTGCTCGACACCGCTTGCCGCTCGAGCTGCGGTGCGTTCGCGGCGAGCCACTGCTGGCATTGCGCGAGTGCCTGCGCATGCGCGCAGACGCGCTTCACGCCGTCGAGCGTGCCGTTCTGCGTGAGCAGGTTGTGATGGATCGGCAGCGCGAGTTCGCCGCTGATCAGCAACTGCGTCTGCAGCAGCAGGTCGAGCGTGCGCGACACCGCGCCTTCGGTCGAATTCTCGACCGGCGCGATACCGAATGCGGACGCGCCCGCCTCGACCGAGCGGAACACCTCGTCGATCGACGGACACGGCAGCCCTTCGATCGACTGGCCGAAATACTCGAACATCGCCTGTTCGCTGTACGTGCCGACCGGCCCGAGGAACGCGACGTGGATCGTCTGCTCGAGCGCGCGGCTCGCGGCCATGATCTCGCGCCAGATGGCGCTGATGTGCTCGCTCGCGAGCGGCCCCGCGCTCATGTCCTGCAGGCGCGCGATCACCTGCAGCTCGCGTTCCGGCCGGAACACCGGCGCATTGAAATGCTTCTTGACCTCGCCCACCTCGAGCGCCACCGCGGCGCGCTGGTTGAGGAGCGCGATCAGCTGCGCGTCGATCGCATCGATGCGGTCGCGCAGCGGTTTCAGGCGGGAATTCAGTTCGTCGTCCATGCGTTTTGCCGTGCTGTTTGAACAGCGCCGCCGTCAGGCGCCGCGCCGTTCGAAGTCCTTCATGTACTCGACGAGCGCTTGCACGCCCTCGAGCGGCACCGCGTTGTAGATCGACGCCCGCATGCCGCCGACGGACTTGTGGCCCTTCAGCTGCAGCAACCCGCGCGCCTTTGCGCCGGCAAGGAAGTCTTCATTGCGCGTTTCGTCGGCCAGGAAAAAGGGCACGTTCATCCGCGAACGCACCGCCGGCTCGACCTTGTTCAGATAGAAGCTGCTCGCATCGATCGTGTCGTAGAGCAGCTTCGCCTTCTCGATATTGCGGGCCTCGATCGCCTCGAGGCCGCCCTGCCGCTTCAGCCACTGGAACACGAGGCCCGCGACGTAGATCGCATAGGTGGGCGGCGTGTTGTACAGCGAGTTGTTCTCGGCGACGGTTTTCCATTCGAATGCGGACGGGCAGATCGACAGCGCGCGATCGAGCAGATCCTCGCGCACGATCACGACCGTCACGCCGGCCATCCCGATGTTCTTCTGCGCGCCGCCGAACAGCACGCCGTACTTCGCGACGTCCATCGGGCGCGACAGGATGTGCGACGAGACATCGGCGACGAGCGGCACGTCGCCGAGGTCGGGAATCTCGAACGTCTCGACGCCGTCGATCGTCTCGTTCGTGCACAGATGCACGTAGGCCGGATCGTCCGACAGCTGCCATTCGGCACGGGCAGGCGCGCGCGTGAAACCGTCGGCCGTCTTGCCGGAGGCGGCCAGATGCGGCGTGCCGTATTTCTTCGCTTCGTTGAACGACTTCTGCGACCACGAGCCCGTCACGACGAAGTCGGCGGTCTTGCGCGCGCCGAGCAGGTTCATCGGCACGATCGCGTTCTCGGCGATGCCGCCGCCCTGCAGGAACAGGATCCGGTGGCTGGCCGGCACATCGAGCAGGTCGCGCAGGTCGGTCAGCGCCGCCTCGTGGATCGACATGAATTCCTTGCCGCGATGGCTCATCTCCATCACGCTCATGCCGCTGCCGTGCCAGTCGAGCATTTCGTCGGCGGCCTGCCGCAGCACTTCCTCGGGGAGCGCCGCAGGACCGGCGGAGAAATTAAAGACGCGCATCGTGAAAACCTCGGGAGGGACGCGACCGGCTTGCGACCGGCTTGCCGCCGGCAGAAAGAACCGCGCCTGAAAAGAAATGGCCGCTTGCGCTCGCGCGCAAACGGCCATTATCGCACTGTCATCAGGCTCCCGCCAAACCCGGCCGAACGGCCGGGCGACGTGCCCGGACGGCTTACTTGCCCGGCTTGACTGCCGCGACTTCCTTGTCAGCCTGCGCGCGCGTCGCCTGGATCGCTTGCGGCATGTACTTCTGCATCAGGCCGTTGACCACGTCGCGGCCGACCTGATCCTGAACCTGGATGAACTTGCGGCCCGTCGGGCTCTTGTAGAACGTCGTCAGATCCTTGATCTCCGACGTGCTGTAGTACTTCGCATAGGCGTCGTACTGAGCCGACATCGCGTCGTTCTGGAACTGCTGCGAGCCGAACACCTTGCCCGCGCCGTCAACCAGCTTCGGCACCGCGTTCTTCTGCAGCGTCGGCACGGCAGCCTGCTTCTGCTTGTCGTTCAGCGACTTGTTTTCCGACAGCGCGTCCGACAGGATCGCCGGCACGAGCTGCTTTGCCTGCATCTCGGCGCTGTTGCCGATAGCCGACACGAGCT
The DNA here is from genome assembly GCF_905339895.1 of Burkholderia sp. BCC1988. Classification (NCBI taxonomy): domain Bacteria; kingdom Pseudomonadati; phylum Pseudomonadota; class Betaproteobacteria; order Burkholderiales; family Burkholderiaceae; genus Burkholderia; species Burkholderia sp. BCC1988. Next base: position 136,852 of record NZ_CAJPHA010000006.1, on the reverse strand, counting down.
TCGGCGCGTCGATCGCGTCGAGCAGATCCTTGATCGCTGCCTTCTTGTCGGCGTCGATCGGCGCAGCTGCCGCGGTCGCAGCCGGTGCGGAATTCGACAGCGCTTGCGCCATCGCGAACGTCGGCACCAGTGCAGCCAGCAGAACCAGTTGCTTGAATTGCTTTTGCATCATCACTCCCTTTTGGAAATATGAATGGTTGCTCGCCGACCGCGGCGCTTTTCGCCCGCGGCGGCTCGAGTCTCATCCGTTCTTCAGGCTTCGCCGTCCGACGCCTCGTCGGCCTCGCCATCGCCCTCTTCGGCTTCCGCGATCTGCTGCAGGCCGGAGAGCTTGGTACCCTCATCGAGACTGATGAGTGTAACACCTTGCGTGGCGCGCCCCATTTCGCGAATCTCGGACACACGTGTCCGGATCAACACGCCGGCGGTCGTGATCAGCATGATCTGATCCTCGGCGTCGACGAGCGTCGCGGCGACGACCTTGCCGTTGCGCTCGGACGTCTGGATCGCGATCATCCCCTTCGTGCCGCGGCCGTGACGCGTGTACTCGGTGATCGGCGTGCGCTTGCCGTAGCCGTTTTCAGTCGCGGTGAGCACGGTCTGCTCCTCGCTGCCGGCAACCAGCAGCGCGATGACCTGCTGCCCGTCCTCGAGCTGCATGCCGCGCACGCCGCGCGCTTCCCGGCCCATCGGGCGCACGTCGTTCTCGTCGAAGCGCACGGCCTTGCCGGCGTCGGAGAACAGCATCACGTCGTGCGCGCCGTCGGTGATCGACGCGCCGATCAGGTAATCGCCCTCGTCGAGGCCGACCGCGATGATGCCCTTCTTCATCGGGCGGCTGAATGCTTCGAGCGGCGTCTTCTTCACGGTGCCGAGCGACGTCGCCATGAACACGAACTTGTCGGCCGAGAACTCCTTGACCGGCAGCACGACGTTGATCTTCTCGCCTTCCTGCAGCGGGAACATGTTGACGATCGGACGGCCGCGCGAGTTGCGCGAGCCTTGCGGCACTTCATAGACCTTGACCCAGTACACGCGGCCGCGGTTCGAGAAGCACAGGATGTAGTCGTGCGTGTTCGCGATGAACAGCGTCTCGATCCAGTCGTCTTCCTTCATCTGCGTCGCCTGCTTGCCGCGACCGCCGCGCTTCTGCGCGCGATACTCGGACAGCGGCTGCGACTTCACGTAGCCCGCGTGCGACATCGTGACGACCATGTCCTGCGGCGTGATCAGGTCTTCGGTATTCAGCTCGGTCGCGTTCAGCTCGATCTTCGAGCGGCGCGCGTCGCCGAATTCGGCCTTCACCGACGTCAGCTCTTCGCCGATCATCGTCGTGATCCGCTCCGGGCGCGCGAGGATGTCCAGCAGGTCGGCGATCTGCGCCATCACTTCGCGGTACTCGCCGATGATCTTGTCCTGCTCGAGACCGGTCAGGCGCTGCAGACGCATCTGCAGGATTTCCTGCGCCTGCGTGTCGGACAGACGGTACAGCCCGTCGGTCTGCATCCCGAACGCCGGGTTCAGGCCTTCCGGACGGTACGCGGAGCGGCCGCCCGCGGATGCGTTCTCGGTCTCGGCGCGCGTCAGCATCTCGCGCACGAGCGACGAATCCCACGGCTTCGCCATCAGTTCCTGCTTCGCGATCGGCGGCGTCGGCGCGGCCTTGATGATCGCGATGAACTCGTCGATGTTCGCGAGCGCGACCGCGAGACCTTCGAGCACGTGGCCGCGTTCGCGGGCCTTGCGCAATTCGTAGATCGTGCGGCGCGTCAGCACTTCGCGTCGATGCGACAGGAAGCACTGCAGGATTTCCTTCAGGTTCAGCAGCTTCGGCTGGCCGTCGACCAGCGCGACCATGTTCATGCCGAACGTGTCCTGCAGCTGCGTCGCCTTGTACAGGTTGTTCAGCACCACTTCGGGCACTTCGCCGCGCTTCAGCTCGATCACGACGCGCATGCCGCTCTTGTCGGACTCGTCGCGGATGTCGGAGATGCCCTCGAGCTTCTTCTCGTTGACAAGCTCGGCAATGCGCTCGAGCAGCGAGCGCTTGTTCACCTGGTACGGCAGCTCGTCGACGATGATCGCCATCCGCTGGCCGCGGTCGATCTCCTCGAAGTGCGTGGCCGCGCGCATCACGACGCGGCCGCGCCCGGTGCGGTAGCCGTCGCGCACGCCGGCGACGCCGTAGATGATGCCGGCCGTCGGGAAGTCCGGCGCCGGGATGATCTCGATCAGCTCGTCGATCGTCGCTTCCGGGTTGCCCAGCAGGTGCTGGCACGCGTCGACGACTTCGTTCAGGTTGTGCGGCGGGATGTTGGTCGCCATGCCGACCGCGATGCCCGACGAGCCGTTGATCAGCAGGTTCGGGATGCGCGACGGCAGGACCGACGGCTGCATCTCGTTGCCGTCGTAGTTCGGCTCGAAGTCGACCGTTTCCTTGTCGATGTCGGCGAGCAGCTCGTGACCGATCTTCGCCATGCGAATTTCGGTGTAACGCATCGCCGCGGCGTTGTCGCCGTCGATCGAGCCGAAGTTGCCCTGCCCGTCGATCAGCATGTAGCGCAGCGAGAAGTCCTGCGCCATCCGCACGATCGTGTCGTACACCGCGGTATCGCCGTGAGGGTGATACTTACCGATCACGTCACCGACGATACGCGCCGATTTCTTGTACGCGCGGTTCCAGTCGTTGTTCAGTTCGTGCATCGCGAACAATACGCGCCGGTGCACGGGTTTCAGGCCATCGCGGACATCCGGAAGGGCACGTCCGACGATCACGCTCATCGCGTAATCGAGATACGAACGGCGCATTTCCTCCTCTAGGGAGGTGGGCAGGGTCTCTTTGGCGAATTGATCCATGTATCCGTATCGTTTCGGAGCGAAGACGGCGAACGCCTTTCGCGTGGGCGCTGCATGCGCAACGCAACGCGAGATTCTAACATGAGCCCATCAGCCGCCGATTCGCCACCCCCTCTATATGTAAACAGCAAAAATCGCGACCACGGCAGCAGCACGGCGAACCGGCAGCGATCGCACCCCTTCAGGCGGCTCGGGGGCCGCGCGGATCCGAGTCGCGCACGCGGGTAAACCGCGCACGCGGGTAAACATTTGCGGCCTTTCGCGCAATTTCGCGGACCCACTCTTGACAATCTCTAAAAGTTACGGCAGGCCGGTGTTGCGCATGCACCACAAAGTTGAAGCGATCTTAGGGTGGGGAGGATTTTTTTTCGTAGGAAGGGAACGATATGGCAAAATGCCAACGCACTGAAAGTTAGACGCTGCTCGAAGTCTACACAGAGCGGTGCCGCGTTTTTTGTGCCGCACCAATGTTATACTTCGAGCAATGTATGACTTGTCACCGTCAACAGGCTCGCAGTAAACCTGCGGTAATCTCAATTTCGAGAGGAGAAATATGAATAAACTTTCAAAGCTCGCGTTCATTGCAGCTACCGCAGTTATGGCTGCATCCGCTTCGGCACAGTCGGTGCCGGCGTCGCGTCAAGCCGTCAACGACAACTGGGTGAACGGCACGGGCGAATGGGTGTGGATGAACGGCACGAACGAGCTCTGCTGGCGTGACGCGTTCTGGACGCCGGCCACCGCCAACGCGAAGTGCGATGGCGCACTGGTCGCCCAGGCACCGGCACCGGCACCGGTCGCTCCGGTCGCTCCGGCAATCACGAGCCAGAAGATCACGTATCAAGCCGACGCACTGTTCGACTTCGACAAGGCAACGCTCAAGCCGCTGGGCAAGCAAAAGCTGGACGAACTGGCTTCGAAGATCCAGGGCATGAACACGGAAGTGGTCGTCGCTACGGGCTACACGGACCGCATCGGTTCGGACAAGTACAACGACCGCCTGTCGCTGCGCCGTGCGCAAGCCGTCAAGTCGTACCTGGTCAGCAAGGGTGTCCCGGCCAACAAGATCTACACGGAAGGCAAGGGCAAGCGCAACCCGGTCACGACGGGCTGCAACCAGAAGAACCGCAAGCAACTGATCGCCTGCCTCGCACCGGACCGCCGCGTGGAAGTCGAAGTGGTCGGTACGCAAGAAGTCCAGAAGACGACCGTTCCGGCACAGTAAGCCGCGGTTTTCGACTGCTTCAAAGCCCCGCTCCGGCGGGGCTTTTTCTTTGACGCCCGCCCAGGCGCTCGCTGGCCTCGTTGTGCGCCCCCTTATATACTCGGGGCTGACGTACCGACGCATCGCCCTCCTTCCGTAGCCCGTTTGCCGACATGACCAACGCCGATCCGCACGAACTCCAGAAATTCAGCGACCTCGCCCATCGGTGGTGGGATCCGAATGCCGAATTCAAGCCCCTGCACGACCTGAACCCGGTCCGGCTCGGCTGGATCGATTCGCATGCGCACCTCGCCGGCAAGCGCGCGCTCGATATCGGCTGCGGCGGCGGCATCCTGTCCGAATCGATGGCCGGACTCGGCGCGCAGGTGAAAGGCATCGACCTGTCGACCGAAGCGCTCGGCGTGGCCGACCTGCACAGCCTCGAAAGCGGCATCACGGTCGATTACGAGGCGATCGCCGCCGAAGCGATTGCCGAACGCGAGCCGGGCACCTACGACGTCGTCACGTGCATGGAAATGCTCGAGCACGTCCCGTCGCCGGCCGGCGTCGTCGCCGCGTGCGCGACGCTCGTGAAGCCGGGCGGCTGGGTGTTCTTCTCCACGCTGAACCGCAACCTGAAGTCCTACCTGTTCGCAGTGATCGGTGCGGAGTACATCGCGCAGATGCTGCCGAAGGGCACCCACGACTACGCGCGCTTCATCCGCCCGTCGGAACTGGCGAGTTTCGTGCGCGGGACCGATCTGCATATCGTGGAGATCAAGGGCATCACCTATCACCCGATCGGCAAGCGCTTCGCGCTGTCGAACGATACCGACATCAACTATCTCGTCGCGTGCCGCCGCGGCGCGTGACCTTCCGACCGGCATGACGACTCCCCTTTCGACCGGGCGGCCCGCACTCGACGAGCCGCGCCTGCTGCACTGCGATGCCGTGCTGTTCGACCTCGACGGCACGCTCGCCGACACGGCGCCCGATCTCGCCGCCGCCGTCAACAAGATGCAGCGCGTGCGCGGCCTGCCCGAAACATCGCTCGACGTGCTGCGGCCGCTGGCATCGGCCGGTGCGCGCGGCCTGCTTGGCGGCGCATTCGGCATCGACCCGCAATCGGCCGGCTACGAAGCGATGCGCGACGAGTTCCTGACCAATTACGCGACGGACATCTGCGTGCACACCGTGCTGTTCCCCGGCATCGGCGACGTGCTCGACGAACTCGATGCGCGCGGCGTGCGCTGGGGCATCGTCACGAACAAGGCGATGCGCCTCACCGCGCCGCTCGCCGACCTGCTCGGCCTTGCGCCGCGCGCGGCCTGCATCGTCGGGGGCGACACAACGCCGCACTCGAAACCGCATCCGGCCCCGCTGCTGCACGCGGCCGGACAGATGACGCTCGCGCCCGAGCGCATCGTCTATGTCGGCGATGACCTTCGCGACATCCAGGCCGGCAGCGCGGCAGGGATGGCAACCGTCGCGGCTGCCTATGGCTACTGCGGCGACGGTGCCGCGCCGGCCGACTGGCAGGCGCAGCATCTCGTCGGCTCGACGCAGGAACTGCGCGAACTGCTGCGCGATGTTGGGCTATAATGTTTGATCTTATCCGCGGGGGCGACCTGGTTTCGACAGGGGTTGTGAAGCGGCTAGGGCATGTCGAGGACCCGTCACCTCGTTAATCAATGGGAAAATCGTAACTGCAAACGACGATACGTTCGCACTGGCAGCCTAACGGCCGCCGTCCTCTGCCTAGTTCACTGACGGGCTAGTGTCGCAAGACCGGTAGCAATACCGCCAGAGGTCATTTACGTCAGTTAAGCCCTGTCGGCGTCGCGACGCCAGGGTCGAAAACCTAGCGAATCGCCGTAGTGCAGCGTGTTCGTCCGCGTCGCTGCGGTTAAATCAAAAGACTGAACTAAACATGTAGAACTAGTCGTGGAGCGCTTCTGGACGCGGGTTCGATTCCCGCCGCCTCCACCAAATTCCGCGCTTGACGCACGAACCCCGCACGACGCAAGTCTGCGGGGTTTTTTGTTGCCGGTGCGCCCCACCTCCCGCGCCCTCCGAAAAAGCGCCCGGCCCGGGCCGGCCAGGCGGAATGCCACCGATACGCCGGCGACAGGAGGTGACGGAGGTTCGGCACCGTCCGCGCTGTGCTTAAGCGCAGTGGACGGCACCTGCCCGGCACCGCGACCGGACGCGACGCATCGTCGCACCGGCGGCGCGGCCCCGCCGGGCAATGCGCAGCTTAGCTGCCGCGATACAGCGACTTCATTTCTTCCGCGCTGGCCGGACGCACGCCGATCGCACGCGAGCCCGCTGCCGATGCGCCCTGCCCCTGCGCGCCGTAACCGCTGGCGTCGACGCCTTGCGCCTGGGCCAACGCGCTGCGCTGCTGCTCTGCAACACGCGCGGTTGCGGCCTGGATCGCTTCCGGATAGTGCGGATCTTCGCCGCGGGCGGTGTTGTAACCGGCCTGCTGGAGCTGAACCAGTTCGGCGCGAACCTGTGCGCGGGTGAGTGCCGAGCCGGACTGTGCAAACGAAACGACCGGAGCAACGAGAGCGGCAGCAACGACAACGGCTTGAACGAGCGACTTCATGATGACCTACCTCCAGATTTGTCTGATTTAGCGGTGAACACCCGTTCATCGCTGACAAACCGAAGTTTATGTAGGCGGATGCTTAAGAATAAGGCAGGTTTCAGGAAGACATCCTTCCTGGATTGCGGGTTAACCCTAAAATCCCGACAGGCGCCCGATCCGGCATCGCACGATCGCACTGGACTGCGACCGGCCATAAAGCACGAGCCCCGCAAGGCAGCATGCCCTGCGGGGCTCGAAAAGAACCGCGCGGCATCGGCGCGGCCGGACAGACGCGTCGACGACCCGCGCGCCTGCGTTGGTTTATTGAGTGTCCAGCGGGCACTTCAGGTTGCAGCCGTTCGGATCCCCCATATCGCCCTTGCGGCGCAATGCCGACTTCTTGCCGCTCTGATATTTCTGCGACGGCGCAGACGCCGCGAACGGCATCTGCGGATGCTCGTTCAGGCGGAACTGTTCGCTCAGGATGCCGCCAGGCACGCCCGGGGAATTCTGCGCAAGCGCAAACGGCGAAACAGCGACGAGAAGCCCTGCGGTCAACGCTGCCGCGGCGAAGGGAACGGAAAGTTTCATGGCGGGATGACGCCTGAACGGCGTGCTTGTTGGAACGTTGATCAAGCGGCAAGCGTAGCGCAAATCCCTCGCTGCTGCAGCGCGGCTCGCGTGCATTCCCGTTACCGTGCGTTGCCGTCCGGCGCACCGGCCGCGGCCGTACCGGCGAAGCCCTCCGCGACACCGGCCAGCGTCCCGCACGCCGCCGGATCGTAGCCGTCGAGATGCGCGACGCGCTCGACGAAACGTGCATCGCGCAGCAAGGCGAGCACGCCTGCGAGCGGTCGCGAGTCGAGCTGCGCGCGTTCGCACGCGAAGTAGTAGTCCTCGTCGACGACCGGGATGAAATCGAGCCCGAAATGACGGGCGGCCGGCTCGACGCCGAAGCCGAGATCGGCCATCCCGCTCGCGACGAACGCGGCGATCGCCGAGTGCGTGAGCTCGGCCGACGCATAACCGTCGATACGCTCGGGATCGATACCGATCGCGCGCAACGCGAGATCGAGCAGCATGCGCGTGCCCGACCCCGGCTGCCGATTGACGAAGCGGATGTCGTGGCGGGCGAGATCGGCGAGCCCGCCGACCTGCTTCGGGTTGCCGCGCGGCACGAACAGCCCCTGCTGGCGACGCGTCAGATGAATCAGCACGTGACGCGTGTCGTCGAGCCACGGCCGGTAGATCTGCGCGCACCGTTCGCGGAACGCGCCGCGCGGCAGATGGAAGCCGGCCAGCTCGCATTCGCCGCGCGCGAGCGCCTGCACGGCCTCGACGCTCTCGCGATACTTGATGTCGACGGCGGCCTGCGCATCGACGAGCGCGGAAACGAGCGCCGCAACCGCATAGCCGTGCGACGCATGGATGCGCACGGCGCCGTCGCGCTGTGCGAGCCGCCGGTTCAGGTCGCTCGCCACCTCGGCCGCCAGCGCGCGCAGGTTCCCGTCGAGACGGCTGCGCGCGAGCCGCTGCGCGTCGACGACCGCCTGCCCCAGCTCGGACAATGTCGATCCCTTGCCGCGCGCGGTCTCGATCAACTCGCCGCCGACGCACGCCTCCAGCGCCCGCAGCATGCCCCACGCGTGCCGATACGACAGCCCTTTCGCCTGCGCGGCCTGTGCAATGCTGCCCGTATCGGCCACGAGGTCCAGCAACGGGGCGACATCCGACAGGCTCGCCGTGCGGCCCTGCGTGTCGCGTACGGTCAGATACGCGTCGCATTCGATTCGAATCAATTATGCACTCCGATTTCCTATTGCGACTGCGAAATCTTCCGCTTATCGTTGCTCAAAATCAATCAGGACGAAGTCCCGGTGTGCACTATATGAATCAAGGGCACATATGAGACTTTGGAGGAGCACAACGATGTCCCCGAATTCCCCCGCGCCCGACGCGCTCGTCGAGCGTCATGCGCGCGCCGGCCGCTCGCTCGTCGCGATCCTGCATGCGATCCAGGACGAGGCCGGCTACGTACCGGCAGGCTGCGTCGCGCCGCTCGCGAAGGCGCTGAATCTGTCGCGTGCCGAAGTGCACGGCGTGCTCACCTACTATCACCACTTCCGCACCGCGCCGCCCGCGCGCGTGACGATCCAGATGTGCCGCGCCGAGGCGTGCCGCAGCATGGGCTGCGAAGCGCTGGCCGCACACGCGGAAGCGCGCACGGGTTGCCGGTTCGACGCCGCGCACGGCGATGGCGCCGACGCGCACGCGCCGGGAGACGTCGCGCTCGAGTCGGTCTACTGCCTCGGGCTGTGCGCACAATCGCCGTCGATGACGGTCAACGGCGTGCTGCACGCAAAGGTCACGCCGGAGAAGTTCGACGCCCTGCTCGCCGACGCGGCCGCCCACACCCCGGAGGCCGCATGACGACCCGCATCTACGTTCCGCGCGATTCGTCCGCGCTGGCGCTCGGCGCCGACGCCCTCGCCGCCGCGATCGTCGCGGAAGCCGAGCGGCGCGGCGTCGCGATCGAACTGATCCGCAACGGTTCGCGCGGGCTGCTGTGGCTCGAGCCGCTCGTCGAGGTCGGCACGGCCGCCGGGCGCGTCGGCTACGCGAACCTGTCGGCGGCCGATGTGCCCGCCCTGTTCGACGCAAACTGGCTCGACGGCGGCACGCACCCGAGCGGCGTCGGCCTCGTCGACGCGCTGCCCTATCTCGCGCGCCAGCAGCGCCTCACGTTCGCGCGCATCGGCCTGACCGATCCGCTGTCGATCGACGACTACCTGAAGCATGACGGCCTCGCCGGCCTGAAGAACGCGCTCGCACTCGACGGCGACGCCGCGTGCGAGCAGCTGATCGAATCGGGACTGCGCGGCCGCGGCGGCGCGGCCTTCCCGGCCGGCATCAAGTGGCGCACGGTCCGGCAGGCGCGCGCCGCACAAAAGTACATCGTCTGCAACGCGGACGAAGGCGATTCGGGCACGTTCTCCGATCGCCTGCTCATGGAATGCGATCCGTACTGCCTGATCGAAGGGATGATCATCGCGGGCATCGCGACGGGCGCGACACTCGGCTACATCTACGTGCGCAGCGAATACCCGCATGCGATCGCGGCACTCGAAGCGGCGATCGAGCGCGCTCGCGAAGCCGGCTGGCTCGGCGAACGCGTGCTCGGCTCCGCGCATGCGTTCGACCTGCACGTCGCGAAGGGCGCCGGTTCGTACGTGTGCGGCGAGGAAACGGCGCTGCTCGAATCGCTCGAAGGCAAGCGCGGCGTCGTGCGCGCGAAGCCGCCGCTGCCGGCGCTCGCCGGCCTGTTCGGCCAGCCGACCGTGATCAACAACGTGATCACGCTCGCGACCGCGCCGGTGATCTTCGCGCGCGGCGCCGCGTTCTATCGCGACTACGGGATGGGCCGCTCGCGCGGCACGCTGCCGTTCCAGCTCGCGGGCAACATCCGTCACGGCGGCCTCGTCGAGCTCGCGTTCGGCGTCACGCTGCGCGAGCTGCTGTTCGACTACGGCGGCGGCACGGCCAGCGGCCGGCCCGCGCGCGCCGCCCAGGTCGGCGGCCCGCTCGGCACCTACCTGCCCGAACACCAGTGGGACGTGCCGCTCGACTACGAGGCGTACGCGGCGATCGGCGCGGTGGTCGGCCACGGCGGCATCGTGCTGCACGACGACACGTCGAATCTCGCGGAGCTCGCCGAATACGCGATGAAGTTCTGCGCGATCGAATCGTGCGGCAAGTGCACGCCCTGCCGGATCGGCTCGACGCGCGGCGTCGAGACGATCGCGCGGATTCGCGAAGGCGACACGTCGGAGCGTCAGGTCACGCTGCTGCGCGACCTGTGCGACACGATGCTCGCCGGCTCGCTGTGCGCGATGGGCGGGATGACGCCGTATCCGGTGCTGTCCGCGCTCGACCATTTCCCCGAAGATTTCGGGCTCGCCGCCGGCAAGCAAGCCGCGTCGGGTCCGGTCAAGGCTGCGGCCTGACCCAGAAGGAGCCATGCATGTCCCTCGACACGAACAACGTCCGCCAAGGCGGCTGCGGCTCGGGCCAATGCGCGTGCAAGAGCGCCGCTGAGGCGCGCGTGCGCGATCCGTTCGACGAAACCGACTACGGCACGCCGCAACGGCATGCCGATACCGACGTCACGCTCGAAATCGACGGTCAGCCGGTCACGGTGCCGGCCGGCACGTCGGTAATGCGCGCCGCGATCGAAGCCGGCGTCAACGTGCCCAAGCTCTGCGCGACCGATTCGCTCGAACCGTTCGGCTCGTGCCGTCTGTGCCTGGTCGAAATCGAAGGCCGGCGCGGCTATCCGGCATCGTGCACGACGCCCGCCGAAGCCGGGATGAAGGTGCGTACGCAGTCGGACCGGCTGCAGTCGCTGCGCCGCAACGTGATGGAGCTGTACATCTCCGACCATCCGCTCGACTGCCTCACCTGCCCCGCCAACGGCGACTGCGAACTGCAGGACATGGCGGGCGTGGTGGGCTTGCGCGAAGTGCGCTACGGCAACGACTGCGCCAATCACCTGCGCGACCAGAAGGACGAATCGAATCCGTACTTCACGTACGATCCGTCGAAGTGCATCGTCTGCAACCGCTGCGTGCGGGCATGCGAGGAAACGCAAGGCACGTTCGCGCTGACGATCGCCGCACGCGGTTTCGAATCGCGCGTCGCCGCCGGCGAAAGCGAATCGTTCATGGCATCGGAATGCGTATCGTGCGGCGCGTGCGTCGCCGCGTGCCCGACGGCCACCTTGCAGGAAAAGACCGTCGTCCAGCTCGGCCAGGCCGAGCATTCGGTCGTCACGACCTGCGCGTACTGCGGCGTCGGCTGCTCGTTCAAGGCCGAGATGAAGGGCACGCAGGTCGTGCGCATGACGCCGCACAAGAACGGCCTCGCGAACGAAGGCCACGCGTGCGTGAAGGGCCGCTTCGCGTGGGGCTACGCGACGCACAAGGACCGCATCACGAAGCCGATGATCCGCGAGAAGATCACCGACCCGTGGCGCGAAGTCAGCTGGGAAGAGGCGCTCACCTATGCGGCGACGCAGTTCCGCAAGCTGCAGCAGAAGTACGGCCGCGATTCGATCGGCGGCATCACGTCGTCGCGCTGCACGAACGAGGAAACCTACCTCGTGCAGAAGCTCGTTCGCGCCGCGTTCGGCAACAACAACGTCGACACCTGCGCACGCGTGTGCCACTCGCCGACCGGCTATGGCCTGAAGACGACGCTCGGCGAATCGGCCGGCACGCAGACCTTCGCGTCGGTAAGCCAGGCCGACGTGATCGTCGTGATGGGCGCGAACCCGACCGACGGGCACCCGGTGTTCGGCTCGCGCATGAAGCGGCGCATCCGCGAGGGCGCGAAGCTGATCGTGATCGACCCGCGCCGCATCGACGTGGTCGACGGCCCGCACGTGAAGGCCACGCACCACCTGCAGTTGCGCCCGGGCACCAACGTCGCGATCGTCAACGCGCTCGCGCACGTGATCGTCACCGAAGGGCTCGTCGCCGACGCATTCGTCGCCGAGCGCTGCGACACGCGCGCGTTCGAGCAATGGCGCGACTTCGTATCGCGCGCCGAGAACTCGCCCGAAGCGACCGCCGACGTAACGGGCGTGCCGGCCGCGCTGGTGCGCGAAGCCGCGCGTCTCTATGCGACGGGCGGCAACGCCGCGATCTACTACGGCCTCGGCGTGACCGAACACGCGCAAGGCTCGACGACGGTGATGGGCATCGCGAACCTCGCGATGGCGACCGGCAACATCGGCCGCGAAGGCGTCGGCGTCAATCCGCTGCGCGGCCAGAACAACGTGCAGGGTTCGTGCGACATGGGCTCGTTCCCGCATGAACTGCCCGGCTACCGGCACATCAGCGACGAAGTCGTACGCACGCAGTTCGAACAGGCATGGTCGGCCACGCTGCAGCCGGAACCGGGGCTGCGCATCCCGAACATGTTCGACGCGGCGCTCGACGGCAGCTTCAAGGGCCTCTACTGCCAGGGCGAGGACATCGTCCAGTCGGACCCGAACACGCAGCACGTCGCGGCCGCGCTGTCGTCGATGGAATGCATCGTCGTGCAGGACATCTTCCTGAACGAAACCGCGAAATACGCGCACGTGCTGCTGCCGGGCTCGACGTTCCTCGAGAAGGACGGCACGTTCACGAACGCGGAGCGCCGCATCTCGCGCGTGCGCAAGGTGATGCCGCCGCTCGCGGGCTACGCGGACTGGGAAGTGACGCTGCTGCTGTCGCGGGCGCTCGGCTACGACATGCACTACACGCATCCGTCGGAAATCATGGACGAGATCGCGCGGCTCACGCCGACCTTCTCCGGTGTGTCGTACGAGAAGCTCGATGCGCTCGGCAGCATCCAGTGGCCGTGCAACGAGCAGGCGCCGGACGGCACGCCGACGATGCACATCGACGCATTCGTGCGCGGCAAGGGCCGGTTCGTGATCACGCAGTTCATTCCGACGCCGGAAAAGGTCACGCAGCGCTATCCGCTGATCCTGACCACGGGTCGCATCCTGTCGCAATACAACGTCGGCGCGCAGACGCGCCGGACCGAGAACGTGCAGTGGCACGAAGAGGACCGTCTCGAGATCCATCCGCACGACGCGGAGGATCGCGGAATCCGGACCGGCGACTGGGTCGGTATCGAATCGCGGGCGGGCCAGACCGTGTTGCGCGCGCTCGTGTCCGACCGCATGCAGCCGGGTGTCGTGTACACGACGTTCCACTTCCCCGAATCGGGCGCGAACGTGATCACGACGGACAGCTCCGACTGGGCGACGAACTGCCCGGAATACAAGGTGACGGCCGTGCAGGTGATGCCGGTCGCGCAGCCGTCGGACTGGCAGCGCGCGTATGCGCGCTTCAACTCGGAGCAGCTCGACCTGCTCGAGCGCCGCGCCGCCACGCCGGCCGCCGTGACGACGGGCAAGTGAGGACGCGATGGACAACGGACACCTGGTCGACATGGCCAACCAGATCGGCGCGTTCTTCGAATCGATGCCCGATCGCGAAGAAGCGCTGAGCGGGATCGCCGAGCATATCCGGCGCTTCTGGGAACCGCGGATGCGTCGTGCATTGCTCGCCGCGCTCGACGATCCGTCGAGCGAGGCCGGACAACGCGCGGCGCCGATCGTGCGCGACGCGATCGCCGCGCACCGTGCATCGCTCGTACCGGCCGCGGCCTCCGCCTGAGCGCCCCGCTACGCAGGCACCGACATGCCCGCGAACCAGCTTTCGCAGTGGCGCAGCAGCGCGTTCGCGTCGGTGGCGGTACGGCCGCGCACCGCGATGTAGCCGTCGGGCCGCAGCAGGTAGAACGACGGCCTCGAGCGGCCGTATACCTGCGCAAGCCCATCCGTGCCGTCGCTTTCGGCATCGGCTACGCGCCATGTTCGCACGGCGCCCGGCATGATCCGCTCCAGCCCCTGCACAAGCGCCTGCGCATCCGCGGGCATCGGCGGCACGTCGCCCGTCTCGCCGGCGTCGGCACCTGCCGGTTCCTCGAGCAGCAGCAGCGTAAAGCTCGCCGGGTCGTGCAGGTCGTATAGCCGCGCGGTTCCGGGCGCCCGGCCGAGCGGCCCGTCGACCACGTGCACGAGCGCGTCAGGCGCGCGCTCGCCGGCGCGCGGCCCGCCGTCGAGCACGCGTTCGAGCGTGAGCGGGCTTTTCCGGTATTGCACGCCGAGCTCGCTGACGGTGCGGCGCACCGCGTCGCGCACCGGCCCGAACGACGCCAGCAGCGGCACGACATGATCGCGCAGCAGCTTCATCGCGCCGTGGTCGGCTTCGACGATCTGCGTGACGAGGCCGGTCTGCCGCAATACATCACGCTCGATCGGGTGGCGCTCGGCGTGATACGTGTCGAGCAGGCGCTCCGGCGTGCCCGCGCCGAGCACGCGCGCGAGCTTCCAGCCGAGATTGAACGCTTCCTGGATGCCCGTGTTCATGCCCTGCGCGCCCGCCGGGCTGTGAACGTGCGCGGCGTCGCCCGCGAAGAATACCCGCCCGTGACGCAGTCGCTCGACCATCCGGCTATGCAGGCGGAAATACGTCGACCACGCGAGATCGCTCGGCGCAATCGACGCACCGACGCGCGCGCGCACGATCGCCTCGCATTCGTCGAGCGACGGGGTCGAGGGCGTGAGTCCGTCGGGCGATGCGTCGCTGCCGGGCGGCCGGTCGGCAACGAGCCGGTAGCGGCCGCCGCCCATCGGAAACAGCCCCGCGATGCCGTCGGGCGTCGTGAACAGATGGATCTCCTCGTCCGGCCAGTCGGGTATCGCCGCGAAATCGGCGAGCAGGAAAGTCTGCTCGAACGCATGCCCGGCGAAGCCCAGGCCAAGCAGGTGGCGCACCGTGCTGTGCGCGCCGTCGGCGGCGATCAGGTACGAGGGCGCGAACGCCTGTTCACGACCGTCGGCATCGCGGATCGTCACGTCGAGCGACGGTCCGCCCGCATCGCATGCGGTGAGCGTGACGCCGCGTTCGACGGTCACGCCGAACCCGGCCAGATGCTCGGCGAGCAGCCGCTCGGTGATGCTCTGGTCGAGAAACAGCAGATACGGATAACGCGTTTGCAGCGGATCGAAATCGAGCCGCGCGATCACGCGGCCGTCCGCATGCAGCGCGGCCGCATGGGCGCGATGCCCCAGCGCGAGAAACGGTTCGACCGCGCGATGCTGCTCCAGCAGTTCGAGCGTGCGTGCCTGGATGCCGATCGCGCGCGAATACGGCGCGGGCACGGCCAGCCGGTCGATGATGCGCACCGGCACGCGGGCGCGCGCGAGACTCATCGCTGCGGCAAGGCCGGTGGGGCCTGCGCCGACGATCAGCACGGGCGGGATATCGAGCAGTGTGTCAGCCATGAGAACCTCGATGACACGCGATTGTGCAAGTCTACGCCGCTCCGCGTGACGGGGCCATATGCCGACCGGCCGATCTGGGGTGCCCGCGCGCAGTGTGGGAAAATACGCGCTTTCCGTCAGTTTTCGCGTCATGGAATCCGCATTCGACCGAGCGTATGCCGCGCACCGCGCGGGCCGCCTCGCCGAGGCCGAGCACGGCTATCGCGCCGCACTCGCCACCCATCCCGCCGACGCCGACGCGCTGCATCTGTTCGGCGTGCTGCGGCATCAGCAGGGCCAGCATGCCGAGGCGGCCGATCTCGTCGGGCGTGCGGTCGAGTTGCGCCCGAACGACGCCGCGCTGCAGCTCAATCTCGGCAACGCGCTGAAGGCGCTCGGCCGGCTCGACGAAGCGATCGACCGCTTTCGCAACGCGCTGACGCTCGCGCCCGAATTTCCGCTCGCGCACTACAACCTCGGCAACGCCTATGCGGCACTGCAGCGCCACGAAGATGCCGTCGACGCATTTGCCCGCGCACTTCGGCTCACACCGGACGACGCATCGATCCACAACAACCTCGGCAACGCGCTGAATGCGCTCGGCCGTCACGACGATGCGCTCGCCGCGTTCCATCGAGCGCTCGAGCTGCGGCCCGGGCATGCCGGCGCGCACAACAATCTCGCGATGGCGCTGAACGCGATGGGCCGGGCCGACGACGCGATCGCCCATTTCCAGGCGGCGATCGCCGCACAGCCACGCTTCGTCGCCGCGCATTTCAATCTCGGCAACACGCTCGAGGCGCTCGGCCGTCATGGCGAAGCCGCCGCCGCATTCGAAGCCGCGCTCGCGCTGCACCCGCCGTTTCCGCTCGCCCTCTTCGGGCTCGCGAACGCGCTGTGCGCGCAGGCACGCCAGCGCGAAGCGCTGCCCTACTACGAACGCGCGGTCGGTCTCGATCCGTCGTTCAGTCTCGCGTGGTTGAACCTCGGCAACGCGCATCACGCACTCGGCGCGCACGAGATGGCGCTGCGCGCGTTCGACCAGGCGCTGCGCGTCGCCCCCGACCTGAAACTCGCGCAGCTGCACCGCGCCGTCACGCTGCTGACGCTGGGCGACTTCGCCCGCGGCCTGCCCGCGTACGAAACGCGCCACGACACGCCGGGCGCGACGCCGCTCGGCACGCTGCCGCGCTGGCAAGGCGAGCCGATTGCCGCGCGCACGCTGCTGATCCGCGCGGAACAGGGCTTCGGCGACACGCTGCAGTTCGTCCGCTTCGTGCCGCTCGCCCGCGCGCGCTGCGCGCGCGTCGTGCTCGAAGTGCAGCCGGAACTCGTCGCGCTGCTCGCACCGGCCGCGGCACGCTGGCGCGTGACGCTCGTCGCGCAGGGCGCCGCGAAGCCGCCGGCGGCGGACATCGCATGCACGCTGATGAGCCTGCCGTTCCTGCTCGGCCTGCAGCCGGCCGACATCGTCGCGGGCACACGCTACCTCGACGTGCCGGACAGCACGCAGCGGCGCTTTCGCGGCTCGCTGGGCGGCCAGTCGAAGCGCAAGTTCGGCCTTGCGTGGACGGGACGCCGGCAGGCACAGGAAAACCGCTCGATGCCGTTCGACGCGCTCGCGCCGCTGCTCGCGCTGCCGGACATCGACTGGATCGTGCTGCAGCCGGCGCTCGACGACGACGAACGGGCACGCGTCGACGCGCATCCCCGCATGCATCGCCTCGACGGGCGGCTGAACGACTTCGCCGACACGGCAGCGCTGATCGAACGGCTCGACGGCGTCGTCACGATCGATACGGCGGTCGCGCACCTCGCGGGCGCGCTCGGCAAGCCGCTGTGGATCATGCTGCCGTTCGCACCCGACTGGCGCTGGTTCACCGGCGACGACTGTCCGTGGTATCCGCGAGCGAGGCTCGCCCGCCAGTCCGCACCGGGACAATGGCTCGACGTGGCGGCGGCGGTCGCCGCCGCGCTGCGCGACGCCTGAATACCCGAGCGCAGACAAAAAAGGGAGCGCGGCGCGCTCCCTTTTTTCAGTCGACGTGATGCGATACAGGCGGCGTCAGGCCGACTTGTACTGGTTGCGCGCTTCGCGCGTGCGATACAACACGAGCGTCGCGATCAATCCGCAGAATGCGGCGACGCTCAGCCACAGCCCCGGTGCCGCCTTGTTGCCGGTCTGGTGGATCAGCAACGTCGAGATCGCCGGCGTGAACCCGCCGATCGTCGTCGCGAGGCTGTACGCGAGCGAGAAGCCGGCCGTGCGCACATCGGCCGGCATCACTTCGGTCAGCGCGACGACCATCGCGCCGTTGTACGAGCCGTACAGGAACGACAGCCACAGCTCGACCGCGAGCAGCCGCAGGAACGACGGATCCGCCACGAGCCACAGCACGGCCGGATAGGCCGACAGCAGCGTGAGCACCGTGAACGCGATCAGCACCGGGCGGCGGCCGATGCGATCCGACAGCGCGCCGGACAGCGGCAGCCAGACGAGATTGGACAGGCCGACGCAGACGGTCACGACGAGTGCGTCGAGCGACGACAGGTGCAGCACTTCCTTGCCGAACGTCGGCGTGTATGCGGTGATCATGTAGAACGACACCGTCGTCATGATCACCATCCCCATGCCGGCGATCACGACGCCCCAGTTTTCGAGCATCGAGCGCATGATCTCGCCCATCGTCGGACGGTGACGCTTCGCGAGGAATTCGTCGGTTTCCTTCAGCGAACGGCGGATCAGGAACAGGAACGGAACGATCAGGCAGCCGATCAGGAACGGAATGCGCCAGCCCCACGCGGTCATGTCCTCGGCCGGCAACGCGCGGTTCAGCAGCACGCCGACGAACGCGGCGAACACGACCGCCACCTGCTGGCTGCCCGATTGCCACGACGTATAGAACCCCTTGTGCCCCTTCGTCGCGATCTCCGACAGGTAGACGGACACGCCGCCGAGCTCGATGCCCGCGGAAAAGCCCTGCAGCAGCCGGCCGAGCAGCACGAGCACCGGCGCGAGCACGCCGATCGTCGCGTAACCCGGTATCGAGGCCACCGTGAGCGTGCCGAGCGCCATTAGCCCGAGGGTCAGGATCAGCCCCTTGCGGCGGCCGTGATGGTCGATGTACGCGCCGAGCACGATCGCGCCGACCGGGCGCATCAGAAAGCCCGCGCCGAACACCGACAGCGACAGCATCAGCGACGCGAACGCGTTGCCGCTCGGAAAGTACGTTTTCGCGATGGCCGACGCGTAATACCCGTAGACCATGAAGTCGTACATTTCCAGGAAGTTGCCGCTGACGACCCGGAACACGGTACGGAATTTCGATTCCTGCGCGACGGCGTGTGTGGCTGTGGACATGGAGTTCTCTCGGCTCGGAAGGCGCGACCTGCGCGCCGTGGGGATCCGACGATGCGCGTCGCGCCGGGCCGGCGCACACGGGCATCGCTGGCAGCCGGCGGCGCCGCGCGCAACGATGCGCATGCCGGCATGGTTGGCGAATGATGCCACGCGAAGCCGACAATTGCCTTGTACCGGGCCGGCGTTGCAGACGCCGCGTCCGGCTCGTACGAATCGCCGCGAAAGGCGCATCAAAATCAGATTGATCCGATCGACCGATCGCGATCGCCTGACCACAATGTCACGATTTGCGACGCACTCCGCGCCGCGGCCGGCCACGCGGCCCGCGTCGCACCGCGTACCGCCCTCATGATTCCATCGCCCCTCGTTTCCGTCGAAGGCTCAATCGCCCGCCCTCGCGTCGCGCCGCTCGACGGCGTGCCGCCGTTCGGCCGCGAATGGCGGTTCGGCGCCGCGTCCGGCAGCCGCTCCGACATCCGCTGCGTGGCAACGTTGACGACTTCGTGCATCGACGTCGACGCGCCGCATCGCACCTGCCGCTGGCAACCGCTGGCCGCCGTACAGCCGTCGTCAGCGGGCGTACCGGCCGTTGCGGCCGGCGCCGCCGGTCGGCATCGGCACATCGCACGTGCCGTTGATCGAGCACACGACCGGCGGGCACGGCATGCCGCCTGCTGGAGCATCGGCGCACTCGCGATCATCGGCGGGCTGATCGTCGCGCACGAACCGTTTCCGGATGTCGCGCGTTCGCCGGTCATGCAAATCGCCAGCGCCGTGCCGGAGCACGCGACGGAATTCACGGGTCGAGTGCGGAACGCCGGGGCCGAGCCCGCCACGGCCATCACGCCGGCACGGCACCACTCGGCGCGGGCCGTTGCCAGTACACCTATCACATCGTCGCAGCCCGCACGCGACGCTGCGCTCGCGCCGTCGCCGCGACTCGCCGACGCCAACGCCGCGCCGGACGTACGACGCGCCGCCACCGCGGCGGCACCGTCGCCGAATCGACCGAACGGCACGCACGCCACAGCCGCGCAAGTCCACCCGCCTTCCGCGCCGCGGTTCGCCGGCCGCCCATCGATCGCGCACGTCGCATCGCGCATGCCAACACCTGGTCGCGCCGGTTCACTGCCGGTTCCGGACACCCGGCACGACCAGCACGCTTCGCTCGACGATCCGCTCACGCTGATCGCGATGGCGAACGCGCTGCACGCCGAACGCCCGGCTCGAACAACCGCTGCGCCCGCCGCCGGTTTCGACTGGACGACGCACCTGTCGCACCGCCGCCTGACCGACACACCCACCACGCTCACCCGCTGACGCGCGGGCAATAAAAAACCCGGCAAAGCACGCTGCGCCGGGTTTTCGTTCGTCGACCGGTCCGTCGGGCCGGCCGCTCGTCACTTGTGCGCGGGCAACCCCGTTTCGGCCTGCCGCTCGAGTTGCCGTACCTGCTCCTGCAGTTCGCGCAACTGCAGCTGCGCCGCCCGCTTCTCGACCTGCAGCGCCTGCGCCTGTTCGTGCGCCGACTTCTGCCGCTGCGCGACCTCGGCCTGCTGGCTGCGCGCGACGCTCAGATCGGCCTGCAGTTGCTGCGCACGATTCGCCTGCAGCGCGATCACGCGTTCGAGAAACGCCTTCTGCGCCTGCAGTTCGGTGCGGCGGATTTCGACGTCCGCGAGTTGCGTCGTCTGCTGGACGAAGTTCGCGTACACCATTTCCGCGCGGGTCTTCTCCTGCGACTTGACCACGCGCCACAGATGCTTGTCCTGGAACAGCGCGACGTAATACGTCATCTCGCGCGGATCGAACATCAGGCTCGCGCCGTAGCTGCCGTTGTAGGTGGTGCGCATCTCGACGATTCGCCCGTCGTGCAGCATCTGCGTGAGCTCGGCGACGTTGCCTTGCGCGGTCGCATCCGTCGCGGAGGCGGCGGACGCGTCGGAAGGAGAAGCCGCCTGCGCGGCATCGCCGCGCAGGCTCGTCACCGCGGGGCGCGAGCCCGCGACCGGCGCGGTCGCGTCGACGGACCACGCCGCGCCCGCGTGCACGCAGGCGGCCAGCGCAACGATCCACGTTGCGCACCGTGCAGGGGAAAAATCTCGGAAGGCCAACGTCAGACTCCGGCGAACGAATCGGGAGTCGCGATTATCGTTCAAAACGAAACGGCCGCATCTCGAATTTAACGGGATGCGGCCGGCCTTCCTGCTCGGTACTGCAAACGCCGGCTACAGGCGCGTTTCGCGTGCCGCGCGCAGGAATGCATCGAGCAGCGGCGTGCAGTCGAGCAGTTCGGCGCCGCCCGCGCGATGAAACTCCGGGTGCCATTGCACGCCGACGACGAACGGCGCGCGCCGGTAGCGAATGCCTTCGATGATCCCGTCGCCGGCCGACACGGCCTCGATATTGAGATCGCGGCCGAGATCGCGGATCGCCTGATGGTGGATCGAGTTCACGATCGCTTCGCTGCGCCCGGGAAACATGCTCGCCAGCGTCGACGAGTCCGGGAAGCGGATCGCGTGGCGATGCTGGTCGTAATGCTCGCTCACGTGCGCGTTCGCGGTCGGTACGTCGGTCGCGATGTCCTGGTACAGCGACCCGCCGAACGCGACGTTGATCAGCTGGCAACCGCGGCACACGCCGAGCACCGGCTTGCCGGACTCGACGAACTCGTGAAACAGCTCGAGCTCGTACATGTCGCGCACGCGATCGCCCGGCCATTCGGGGCGCGCGTCCGACGCCGCGTACGTTTGCGGCGACACGTCGGCGCCGCCTTGCAGCAGCAGGCCGTCGAGATGCTTCGCGTAGTCGCGCAGGCGGATGTTGCTCGGATGCAGCATGCCCTGGTGACCGACGGTCGGGATCATGAACACGAGCACGTCGCGCGACATCACCCAGTGCGCGATCGATTCCTCGAGATACTGCAGCGTCTTGCCGCGCAGCCCCTTCGCGCCGGGCTCCGGATGGAAGATCCGCGCCGACACGCCGATGCGCAGCGTGCGCTGCGTGATCCGCTGGCCGGCGCGATCGAACATCCGGCGTGCGCGCGCCGCGATGATCCGGCCGAATACCGACCACGGCGTGTCGCTTTGCTTCAGGTAAGCCGGCGGCACGTTCTGCGCGCTCGCGGGCGGCGGGCGCGGCGTGTCGAAATCGGGCTGCGCGCCGAAACCGGGCGGCGCTGCACCGGGTTTCGGCGGCGCTGCACTGCCTTCGGCGGCGGCCGTCGTGCCCGCGGCGCCCGGCTCGGACGCCGCCGCGACCGGCGCTGCGCCATTCGCCGCGGCGACCTGCGCAGCGGCAGCCTGCGTGGCGGGCGCCTCCGGCGTGGGCGCCGGACCGGAACGGGGGGAATCGGTGGAAGCGGAAGAAGTGCCGGGCAGACCGGCCGGGGAAGGCGTGTTTTCGCTCATGACGATGGTCTGGTACGTCGCTCGCGCGTATTGGATTGACGAGGATTCATTATGCTTCAGTGCACGATCGCGCGGTAAACCTGCAACATCCTGTCGAAATTGTTGCAAGTCGTCGCATCCCCCGCCGGACGTGCCACCGGCCTCCATTCGATGGTATCGACGGTCGTCCGGGCAAACTGGACATCAGTGATATATCACAATAATATTCACGGATCGTCCACGTTGCCCGATCGCCCGCGCCATGACCGCGCGCTGTCCGGCCACCGCGCCCCCGCCTGCATGAACGCCCTGACCGACGCCCTCCACGACCGGCCCGCCGCATCGGCGGTCAGCCTCGCCGACCGCGCGTACGCGCTGATCCAGCGCGACATCATCACGATGCGCCTGAAGCCGGGCGCCGCGCTCAACGAAGCCGACCTCGTGGCCCGCACCGGCATCGGCCGCACGCCCGTCCATCAGGCCGTCCACCGGCTGGTGCTCGAAGGGCTGCTGTCCGTGATGCCGCGCAAGGGGCTGATGGTGCAACCGCTGTCGCTCGACGACATCGCCGCGGTGATCGACGTGCGCCGCATCAACGAAGCGCATTGCGTCGAACTCGCCGCCCGCCATGCAACGCCCGACGATCTCGCGCGCATGGCCGCGCTGCTCGACGACGGCCAGGCCTGCGTCGACTCGCACGACGTCGAGGGCATGATGGCGCTCGACCGCGCGTTTCATCAGACGATCGCCGCGGCGGCACGCAACACGGTGCTCGCGGAAATCCTGCGCGCGCTGCACGAACGCTCGCTGCGCTTCTGGTTCGTCACACTGTCCGAGCCGCATCACCTGTCCGACGTCCAGCACGAACACCGCGAACTGTTCGAGCGGCTGTCCGCGCGCGACGCCGCCGGCGCACGCACGGCCGTCGAACGCCACATCGATTCGTTTCGCGCCACCCTTGTCCAACACCTTCGCCCCTGAGCCGCCCATGACCACCTTCATGCCCTTCCCTCCGCTCGCCCAGCTCGCCGCCGACCTCGCCGCCGGCCGGACCACGAGCCGCGCGCTCGTCGACGTCGCGCTCGACCGGATCGCCGATCCGGCCGGCCAGGGTGCCGCCGTCTTCACCGAAGTCGACGCCGACAACGCGCGCGCGGCCGCCGACGCGCACGACCGCCTGCGTGCCGCGGGCACCGTGCTGTCGCCGCTCGCGGGCATCCCCGTATCGGTGAAGGATCTGTTCGACGTCGCGGGCCAGGTGACGCGCGCCGGTTCGCGCGTGCTCGACGGGGCGCCGCCCGCCAAGGCCGACGCGGTCGCCGTCGCGCGGCTCAAGCGCGCGGGCGCGGTGCTGGTCGGCCGCACCAACATGAGCGAGTTCGCGTTCTCGGGGCTCGGGCTGAATCCGCACTTCGGCAATCCGCGCTCGCCGTACCACCGCGACGTGCCGGGCGATGCACGGATTTCCGGCGGCTCGTCGTCGGGCGCGGCCGCGTCCGTCGCCGACGGGATGGCCGCCGTCGCGCTCGGCACCGACACCGGCGGCTCGATCCGCATCCCGGCCGCCCTGTGCGGGCTGACCGGCTTCAAGCCGACCGCGAGCCGGATCCCGACGCAAGGCGGCGTGCCGCTGTCGACCACGCTCGACTCGTTCGGCCCGATCGGCCTGACGGTTGCCTGCTGCGCACTCGTCGACCGGATGCTCGCGGGCCTCGAACCGCACGTGCCGGCCGCGCGGCCGCTCGAAGGCGTGCGGCTCGGCGTGCTGACCAATTACGTGACCGACGGCGTCGACGCCGACGTCGCCGCCGCGCTCGACGCATCGCTGAAGCACCTCGAAGCCGCGGGCGCGATCGTCACTGAAGTGCGCTTTTCCGCGCTCGACCGGCTGCCGGACATCAACCGCTTCGGCTTCTCGCCGATCGAGGCGTACGCGTGGCATCGCCCGCTGCTCGCGCAGCACCGCGACCAATACGACCCGCGCGTGCTGTCGCGCATCCTGAAGGGCGAGCCGGCGAGCGCGGCCGACTATCTCGACCTGCTCGCCGCCCGCCACGCGATGCTGGAAGAAGCGGCACACACCGTCTGGTCGCGCTTCGACGCACTCGTCGCGCCGACGGTGCCGGTCGTGCCGCCGCGCATCGCCGAACTCGAAGCGGACGACGCCGCGTTCACGCGCACCAATGCGCTGATCCTGCGCAATCCGAGCGCCTTCAACTTCCTCGACGCATGCGCGCTGTCGCTGCCGTGCCATCCGCGCGACGCGGCGCCGGTCGGCCTGATGCTCGCGGCCGCGCCGCATCGCGACGACGCGCTGCTCGCGATCGGCCAGGCGGTCGAGGCCGTGCTGAACACGATCCGGTGACCGCCCGCGCGGCATGACGGCGGGCTATGGACCGGACGAAGCGACGGCGGCCGGGCGCCGCACGCGCGCTGTCAGTTTCGTGCCAGATCGTTCGCGCTAAAATCGCGCGATTGTTTATCGGACCGACCAACGACAGGAATCCCGCCGACATGAACGACTCCACGCTCGCACTCCGCCGTGAACGCCGCCTGCTGATGCTGCTCGGCTGGGTGTGCATCGCCCTGCTGGCCGGCGCGCTGTATCTGCAGTACGTGAAGAACGAAGATCCGTGCCCGCTGTGCATCATCCAGCGCTACTTCTTCGCGGCGATCGGGATCTTCGCGTTCCTGGCCGCGGGGATGCGCAACTGGCGCGGCATCTGGGTGCTCGAGCTGCTGATCGCGATCGCCGCGGCCGGCGGCGTCGGCACCGCCGCGCGGCATCTGTCGATCCAGATGAATCCGGGCTTCAGCTGCGGCTTCGACACGCTGCAGCCGATCGTCGACAGCCTGCCGCCCGCCCAGTGGTTCCCCGGCATGTTCAAGGTCGCCGGCCTGTGCGAGACGGTCTACCCGCCGATCTTCGGGATCCTGCTGCCCGGCTGGGCGCTGATCGGCTTCGCCGTGATCCTGATTGCCGTCGCCGCGAGCCTCTGGCGCCATCGCCGCAAGCTGGCGGGCTGACCGGCCGCGCCGCGCGAACCGGCCGACCGGTCGAGGCCGCGTAGCCGCTTCGTCCGGCTCGGCCGACGACACCGGCGCGACCCCGATGCGGCCGCACCCTGCCGGCCGCGCGTAAACACCTATCCCCGCCGCCGTCCCGATTCCCGGGCCAACGCGCGTCGCGCGACATCCGCGCGCACGCCCCGCCACGCATGCGTTTCGGCCCGACGCCCGCGCATCGGCGCCCGGATCCCGCGCGGCGGGCCTATGATCGACATGATCGCCGTCTGATAGCCCGGATCACCGCCCGGCAATGTTCCCGCCGCCTTGCGGTGCTATCTTCACGACTGGATGGCGATCTACGTGCGCGAGGCCAGGCGGTCTCACCTCCTGCGTAACGCGCGCCCGATCCGCAATGTCGACTGGATTCATCATGACAACGCAAACCATCCGCATCCGTCACCCTCATGGCGTCCGCACGTTGCGCGGCGTCGTTCGCGCGCGCCTTCGGCGCACGGCCACCGCGCTGAACCCGTCGTGCGGCCGGCCCGCCTCGCTCCCGTCCGTCCTCGTTGCCGCCGCGCCCGCCAGCCCGCGCCGCGCGTCGTGCCGAATCGTCCGGAACGGAGCGTGCTGATGGAAGCCTGGCTCGGCGATCTGCAGCAACTGCTCGCACACGGCGAAGCGGCCGTGCTCGTGACGGTCGCGCATACCGACGGCTCCGCGCCGCGCGAGGCCGGCACCAAGATGCTCGTCACGCGCGACACGGCCCGCCATACGATCGGCGGCGGTCATCTGGAATGGAAGGCGATCGAGATCGCACGGCACCTGCTGAAGGACGGCGCGCACGTGCCCCACGCGCGCCGGCTCGAACGGCTCGCGCTCGGCCCGAGCCTCGGCCAGTGCTGCGGCGGCGCGGTCGTGCTCGCGTTCGAGCGGCTCGACGTCGGCGACCTCGGCTGGATCATGTCGCTCGCGAAGCGCGTCGCGGCCGGCGCCGCGACCGTGCGTAGCGTATCATTCGGCCCCTCGCCGGGCGCGCCGCTGCTGAGCGAGCCCGAATCGCCGGCCGCGCGTGCCGATTGCCTGCTGTGGGAAACCGGCGGTGTAGCGTTGATGACCGAAACGATCGCGCCATATGCGTTCCCCGTCGTGCTGTTCGGCGCCGGGCACATCGGCACCGCGCTCGTGAAGGTGCTGGCGACGCTGCCGTGCCACGTGCGCTGGATCGACGGCCCCGACGCGGTGTTCCCGCCGGCCGAGGCACTCGCCGGGATCGGCAATCTCGCGATCGACGCGCTTGCCAGCCCGGCCGATGCCGTCGACACGGCGCCGCCGCACGCGTACTTCGTCGTGATGACGCACGACCACGCACTCGATTTCATGCTGGCCGAGCGCATCCTGCGGCGCGGCGACTATGCATACTTCGGGATGACCGGCTCGCACACCAAGCGCGCGCAGTTCGATCATCGGCTGGCGGCGATCGGCATCGACCCGGCCCAGGTCGCGCGGATGCGCTGCCCGATCGGCGTCGAAGGCATCATCGACAAGGCACCCGAAGTGATCGCGATCTCGGTGGCCGCGCAGTTGCTGCAGGCCGTCGAGGCGAACGCACCCGTGCAGGCTTCCCCAACATTCTGACCGACCAAGAACAACGCCATGACGCCGACATTCAAGGACAAGATCGCCCGCGCTCCGAAAGCGGAGCTGCACATCCATATCGAAGGCTCGCTCGAGCCCGAACTGATTTTCGCGCTCGCGCAGCGCAACGGCGTGAAGCTCGCGTACGAATCGATCGACGCACTGCGTGCCGCATACGCGTTCACCGACCTGCAGTCGTTCCTCGACATCTATTACGCCGGCGCGAGCGTGCTGCTGACCGAGCAGGATTTCTACGACATGACGGCCGCGTACTGCGAACGCGCGCTCGCCGACAACGTCGTCCACACCGAGCTGTTCTTCGACCCGCAGACGCACACCGAGCGCGGCGTGCCGATCGAGACGGTGGTGGCCGGCATCGACCGCGCGCTCGCCGATGCCGAGCAGCGCGGGCTGTCGAGCAAGCTGATCCTGTGTTTCCTGCGCCACCTGCCGGAAGAAGATGCGCTCGCGACGTTCGACGCCGCGCTGCCGCTGTTCGAACGCTATCGCCATCGGCTGATCGGCGTCGGGCTCGACTCGTCCGAACTCGGCCATCCGCCGACGAAGTTCGCGCGCGTGTTCGAGAAAGCACGCGCGCTCGGGCTGAAGCTTGTCGCGCATGCGGGCGAGGAAGGCCCGCCCGCCTATATCTACGAAGCGCTAGACGTGCTGAAGGTCGACCGGATCGACCACGGCGTGCGCAGCATCGAGGATGCGGCGCTCGTCGAACGCCTCGCGCGCACGCGCACGGCGCTGACCGTATGCCCGCTGTCGAACCTGAAGCTGTGCGTGTTCGACGACATGGCGAAGCACACGCTGAAGGCGCTGCTCGATCGCGGCGTCGCGGTGACGATCAACTCCGACGATCCGGCCTATTTCGGCGGCTACGTCAACGACAACTACTTCGCGACGGTCGACGGGCTGCAGCTGACGGACGCCGAAGTGCACGCGGTGATTCGCAACGGCTTCGAGGCGTCGTTCGTCGACGCCGCGCAGCGCGATGCGCTGATCGCGCGTCTCGATTCGTACTGGCAGGCCGCGTGATGGCCGGCATCGAGGTTCGCTAGACAGATGAAACACCGCAACGACATCCGCTTCGCGACGACCGGCCCGGCGTTGTGCCGCACCGGCCGCCTGCGTGCGCCGGGCACGCAGGCCGGCATCGCGTCCGTCGTACGCGTGGCGACGGCGGTGTGCGTCGTCGCGCGCCGAAGCCTGCCGCTGCGCGTCGTGCAACGACTGTTGCGGCTCGCGATGCCGGTCGCCGTGATCGCGATCGCCATCGCGATTGCGGCGCTGTCCGCCGGTACGTCGGCCATCGCGGCCACGGCCGCCGCGCTTGCGTACGCGATCGCAGCGCGCGCCGCCGCCTGCGCGGCTCGCCGCATCGCGCACGCCCGGGCCGCCCCCCCGCCGCGTCGTCGCCCGCGCGGCACCGACCGTTTTCTTCTGTTCGCCTTACCTTGATGCAGGACCCTTCGTCATGACGCAAACCGCTTTCCGTTCCCAACTGCTGACCTTCAACGGCGACCCGGCGCAGTCGAGCCAGGCCGCGAACCACGAGACCGACGGCCTCCTGATCGTCGACGACGGCAAGGTCGTCGCGGCCGGCCCGCATGCACGGCTGGCCGCGACGCTCGCGCGCGACGCGGTCGTCCACGACCTGCGCGACAAGCTGATCGTGCCCGGCTTCATCGATACGCACATCCACTATCCGCAGACGGACATGATCGCGTCGCCGGCCCCCGGCCTGCTGCCGTGGCTCGACAAGTACACGTTCCCGACCGAGCGCCAGTTCGGCGATCCGGAACATGCGCGCGAAGTCGCCGACTTCTTCGTCGACGAATTGCTCGCGTGCGGCACGACGAGCGCGCTCGTCTACTGCACCGTGCACAAGCAGTCGGCCGACGCGCTGTTCGCGGCGAGCGACGCGCGCGACCTGCGGATGATCGCGGGCAAGGTGCTGATGGATCGCAACTGCCCCGAGTTCCTGCGCGACACCGCGCAGTCGGGCTATGACGACAGCGCCGAGCTGATCGGCCGCTGGCACGGCAAGGGCCGTCAGATGTACGCGCTCACGCCGCGCTTCGCGCCGACCTCCACCGAGGCGCAGCTCGAGGCGTGCAGCGAACTCGCGCGCCGCCATCCGGACGTGTTCGTGCAGAGCCACGTCGCGGAAAACGTCGACGAAGTGAAATGGGCGGCCGAGCTGTTCCCGGGCCACCGCAGCTATCTCGACATCTACGATCGTTACGGGCTGCTGCGCCCGCGCGCGGTGTACGGCCACTGCATCCATCTCGACGACGAGGACCGTCGCCGGATGGCCGAGACGCGCACCGTCGTCGCGCACTGCCCGACGTCGAACTTCTTCCTCGGCAGCGGGCTGTTCGACTTCGACAAGGCCGGCGAATACGACGTGCCCGTCACGCTCGCCACCGACGTCGGCGGCGGCACGTCGTTCTCGATGCTGCAGACGATGAACGAGGCGCACAAGGTGGCGCGGCTGTCGGGCCACCACCTGAGCGCGACGCGGATGTTCTGGCTCGCGACGGCCGGCGCCGCGCAGGCGCTCGATCTCGCCGACACGGTCGGCACGCTCGCGCCGCGCACCGAAGCCGACTTCGTCGTGCTCGACCCGCAGGCCACGCCGCTGCTCGCACGCCGCACGAAGCGCGCGGAGTCGCTCGAGGAACTGCTGTTCGCATTCGCGCTGCTCGGCGACGACCGCGCCGTGTACCGCACGTACGCGGCCGGCCGGCTCGTGCACGAGCGCGGTGCCGCACGCCGCGCCGCCGCGTAACCGGCGCACCTGGGCCCCGCCCTGCTCCGGCATGCGCTGCGGCGCATGCCGGCGCCGTCGAATTCGCCGCGGGCAGCACGCGCCGTGCTAGAATTCGCCGCTCATTGGGGAGTAGCCGCTCCGCTCGATGTCCCGCGCCCCCGGCGCGCATCGTGACGGAGGCGTCCGTCAACAGACTTGGCCGTTCGGCCATGGCGGGCGCAGCCACCAAGGCCTGGCGAGACCGATGGTTCACTGCGCGCCGCATCAGGGCCCGGCGCGCGGCGGATCGTCGCTCGCACGCACAACATCGGCCCGTGGAACCCCATACGTGTCCCAAGCATTCCTGATCTCCACCGGCGCCGTCGCCCTCGCTGAAATCGGCGACAAGACCCAACTGCTGTCCCTCGTGCTGGCCGCGCGCTATCGCAAGCCCGTGCCGATCATTCTCGGCGTGCTGGTTGCGACGGTCGTGAACCACGGCTTCGCCGGTGCGCTCG
This sequence comes from Burkholderia sp. BCC1988, assembly GCF_905339895.1. Lineage (NCBI taxonomy): Bacteria > Pseudomonadati > Pseudomonadota > Betaproteobacteria > Burkholderiales > Burkholderiaceae > Burkholderia > Burkholderia sp. BCC1988. Next base: position 106,636 of record NZ_CAJPHA010000006.1, on the reverse strand, counting down.
GCGAATGGCTCGGCATTCTCGTCACGCCGTCGATCATGCGCTGGGCGCTCGCGTTCTCGTTCATCGCGATGGGCTTGTGGATCCTCGTGCCGGACAAGCTCGATGCGGACGAAGCCAATGCGAACCGCTCGCGGCTCGGCGTGTTCGGCGCGACGCTCGTCGCGTTCTTCCTCGCGGAAATGGGCGACAAGACGCAGATCGCGACCGTCGCGCTCGCCGCGCGCTTCCAGGATTACATCGGCGTGGTGGCCGGCACGACCTTCGGGATGATGCTGGCGAACGTGCCCGCGATCCTGCTGGGCGACCGTTTCGCGCACCGCCTGCCGACGAAGCTGGTGCACGGCATCGCGGCCGTGCTGTTCGTCGTGCTGGGGGCGCTGGCGCTGCTGGGCGTCGGCGTCTGACGCACGCAGGCAAGTGGCGCGGCCGGGCGGCCGCGCCGGTGTCGATACCGCGTTACTTCGCGACCGCCGCACCCGATGCCGGCGCCGCCGGCACCACGCGCTCGTTGGCGGCCGGCGCGGCCGGCCCGCCGCGCTTGTCGACCGGCAGCCGCACCGTGCGGATCGCCCCGTTCGACAACGGGAAATCGGCGAGCGCGCTGCGCGCGAGAAACGGCATCGCATACAGCAGCGCGCCGTTGTCGCCCGTGGTGCGCGCGGTCACGTTATAGACCTCCTTGCCGGTCGCGCGCTCGGTGATCCGGATGCCGAGCGTGTAGTCGAACACCTGGTAGGTCTGCGCGACGTAGCCGGCCGGCATCGGCCCCCAGGGCCCCCAAGGGCCCCACGGCCCGCCCCGCCAGTACGGCCCCGGCCCCATGAACCACGGGTCGTAGTAGACCGGCTGCGGCACCGTCACCAGATCGCTGCCGACCCCGTAGGCCAGCCCGACCAGATAGCGTGCCTGCGCGGCCGGCACCTGGCGGAACGCATACGCGGACAGTTCGTTCGCGACGATCGGCTCGTAGGTCGACTGCTCGATGCTGTGCTTCTGCGCGTCGGTGCGCGTGAAGGCGTAAGTGCGCGTCGCGTCGCTGCCGCTCCAGTCGGAGAAGGCCGTGACCTGGGTCGTCACGTAGCTGGTGCAGCCCGTCAGCAGCGCCACGCACAGCGCCGCCGCCCAGCCCGCACCGCGTTGAATCCATTCGTGTTTCATGTCGATCCTCGTCGATCCGTCACCCGTTCGTCGCACCGCGCGAACCGCACGGGATGCCGATAATACGCGGACTGCCGGAACCGGTAAAAAGTTCGCGCGGCACGCGGCCGCAAGCCTTTGTACAATGGCCCGGTTCAGCCGGCCCGCGCTGCGGGCCCGATCCCCACTCCACCGATCTCGACGACCATGTCCGACAACGCCTCCTCCACCGTGATCCGCCGCGCCGACTACACGCCGCCGGCCTTCCTCATCGATTCCGTCGCACTCGAATTCGATCTCGCGCCGGCCCGCACGATCGTCAGGAACACGATGCGCGTGCGCCGCAATCCGGACGCGGCGCCCACCCCGCATCTGGAGCTGATGGGCGAAGCGCTCGAATTCCTCGGCGCACGGCTCGACGGCGCGCCGTATGGTCCGGTGCGCGCGCACGACCACGGGCTGACCGTCGAAAACGTGCCCGATGCGTTCGAGCTTACGCTCGACAGCGCGTGCGCGCCGGACCAGAACACGACGCTGTCCGGGCTGTACGTGTCGAGCGGCAACTTCTTCACGCAGTGCGAAGCCGAAGGCTTTCGCCGCATCACCTACTTCCTCGACCGCCCCGACGTGATGGCGTCGTACACCGTCACGCTGCGCGCCGACAAGACCGCGTACCCGGTGCTGCTGTCGAACGGCAATCTCGTCGACTCGGGCGAGCTGGCCGACGGCCGCCACTTCGCGAAATGGGAGGATCCGTTCCGCAAGCCGAGCTACCTGTTCGCGCTGGTCGCGGGCAAGCTCGTCGCGATCGAGGAGAAGATCACGTCCGGCTCCGGCAAGGAGAAGCTGCTGCAGGTGTGGGTCGAACCGGCCGATCTCGACAAGACCCGTCACGCGATGGATTCGCTGATCCATTCGATCCGCTGGGATGAAAAGCGCTTCGGCCTCGAGCTCGATCTCGACCGCTTCATGATCGTCGCGGTCGGCGACTTCAACATGGGCGCGATGGAAAACAAGGGGCTCAACATCTTCAATACGAAGTACGTGCTGGCGAACCCCGAGACCGCGACCGACACCGACTTCGCGAACATCGAATCGGTGGTCGGCCACGAGTACTTCCACAACTGGACCGGCAACCGCGTGACCTGCCGCGACTGGTTCCAGCTGAGCCTGAAGGAAGGGCTGACCGTGTTCCGCGACCAGGAGTTCTCGGCCGACATGGCCGCGGGCGACGACGTCGAGTCGGCGGCCCGCGCGGTCAAGCGCATCGAGGACGTGCGCGTGCTGCGCCAGCTGCAGTTCGCCGAGGATGCGGGCCCGATGGCGCATCCGGTGCGTCCGGAAAGCTACGTCGAGATCAACAACTTCTACACGATGACCGTCTACGAGAAAGGCTCGGAAGTCGTGCGGATGTACCAGACGCTGTTCGGCCGCGACGGCTTCCGCAAGGGGATGGACCTGTACTTCCAGCGCCACGACGGTCAAGCGGTGACGTGCGACGACTTCCGTCACGCGATGGCCGACGCGAACGGGCGCGACCTCGCGCAATTCGAGCGCTGGTACAGCCAGGCCGGCACGCCGCGCGTGTCGGTGCGCACCGCGTACGACGCGGCTGCACGCCGCTACACGGTCACGCTCGCGCAGGGCTACGGCGACGCGTCGCCGGCCGCGCGCGAGACGCAGCAAGGGCCGCTGCTGATTCCGTTCGCGATCGGCCTGATCGGCCGCGACGGCCGCGACCTGCCGTTGCGCCTCGACGGCGAAGCCGCCGCATCGGGCACGACGCGCGTGCTCGACTTCACCGACACCGAGCAGACCTTCACGTTCGTCGACGTGCCGGCGGAGCCGCTGCCGTCGCTGCTGCGCAATTTCTCCGCGCCGGTGATCGTCGAATACGACTACGGCGACGACGACCTCGCGTTCCTGCTCGCGCACGACAGCGACCCGTTCAACCGCTGGGAAGCCGGCCAGCGCCTCGCGACACGCGCGCTGCTGACGCTCGCCGCGCGCGCCGCCGCGAACGAACCGCTCACGCTCGGCGCGAATTTCGTCGCCGCGTTCCGCCGCGTGCTGACCGATGAAAACCTGTCGCCCGCGTTCCGCGAGCTCGCACTGACGCTGCCGTCGGAAACCTATCTGGCCGACCAGATGGCGGAAGCCGATCCGGCCGCCGTGCATCGCGCCCGCCAGTTCGTGCGCCGCCAGCTCGCGACCGCGCTGCACGCCGAGTGGCTCGCCGCGTACGAGCAGCACCAGACGCCGGGCGCGTACGAGCCGACGCCTGAAGCCTCCGGCCGCCGCGCGCTGAAGAACCTCGCGCTCGCGTATCTCGCCGAACTCGAGGATCCGGCCGACGCCGTGCGCATCGCGACCGCGCAGTACGACGCGGCGAACAACATGACCGATCGCGCCGCCGCGCTCGGCGCGCTGCTGTCCGCCGCGGCGGCCGGTGCGAACGACGCGGCCGCGCGCGCGCTCGACGACTTCTACCGCCGCTTCGAAAAGGAAGCGCTCGTGATCGACAAGTGGTTCGCGATGCAGGCCGCGCAGCGCGGCACGCCGGCCCAGCCGACGCTCGCGAAGGTCCGCACGCTGATGGCCCACCCCGCGTTCAACCTGAAGAACCCGAACCGCGCGCGCTCGCTGATCTTCAGCTTCTGCGCGGCGAACCCGGCGCAATTCCACGCGGCGGACGGCTCGGGCTACGCGTTCTGGGCCGAACAGGTGCTCGCGCTCGACGCGATCAACCCGCAGGTCGCCGCGCGCCTCGCCCGCTCGCTCGAACTGTGGCGCCGCTTTACGCCGGCGCTGCGCGACCGGATGCGCGAAGCGCTCGAGCAGGTCGCGGCCGGTGCCAAATCGCGCGACGTGCGCGAGATCGTCGAGAAGGCGCTCGCGTAACGTCACGCACGCGACTCGCCGCGCGCGCGAGCGCGATGAAGCCGGTGCCGCCCCGTTGCGGCGCCGGCTTTTTTGTCGTCTGAAGGTTGGCGGCCGGGCGCCGGACCGCGCGTTCGCCCCCCCCGGTTTTACCGCCGCTGCCCGGCCGATCCGCCGCGCCGTGCACGCCGGAGCCCGGCCGAACCGCGCGACCGACCATGTAACCGGACGAAAAAAGGCGGCGGCTCGGGAGGCGCGCCGGGTAAAATTGCGGCAATTCAAGGATTCTTTGGCCTCTCGGAGTCTGTCATGTCCATTGCCCGCCGCACCACGCTGTCCAAGTTCCTGATCGAGCAGCAGCGTGAGACCAACAACCTCCCCGCCGACCTCCGCCTGCTGATCGAAGTCGTCGCCCGCGCGTGCAAGGCGATCAGCTACAACGTGTCGAAGGGCGCGCTCGGCGAGGCACTCGGCACCGCCGGCAGCGAGAACGTCCAGGGCGAAGTGCAGAAGAAGCTCGACATCCTGTCGAACGAGATCCTGCTCGACGCGAACGAATGGGGCGGCAACCTCGCCGCGATGGCATCGGAGGAAATGGAAACGTTCTTCCCGATCCCCGCGAACTACCCGCGCGGCGAATACCTGCTCGTGTTCGACCCGCTCGACGGCTCGTCGAACATCGACGTGAACGTGTCGATCGGCACGATCTTCTCGGTACTGCGCTGCCCGGACGGCAAGCTGGCCACCGAGGAATCGTTCCTGCAGCCGGGCACGGAGCAGGTCGCGGCCGGCTACGCGGTGTACGGCCCGCAAACCGTGTTCGTGCTGACGACCGGCAACGGTGTGAACTGCTTCACGCTCGACCGCGAAGTCGGCTCGTGGGTGCTCACGCAAAGCAACATGCAGATCCCGGCCGATACGCGCGAATACGCGATCAACGCATCGAACGCACGCCACTGGTACGAACCGGTCCAGCGCTACGTCAACGAACTGAACGCCGGCAAGGAAGGCCCGCGCGGCGACAACTTCAACATGCGCTGGATCGCGTCGATGGTGGCCGACGTGCACCGGATCCTGAACCGCGGCGGCATCTTCATGTACCCGGCCGACAAGCGCACGCCCGATCGTCCGGGCAAGCTGCGCCTGATGTACGAGGCGAACCCGATGTCGTTCATCGTCGAACAGGCGGGCGGCGCCGCGACGACGGGCACGCAGCGCATCATGGAAGTGCAGCCGACCGGCCTGCACCAGCGCGTGCCGGTGTTCCTCGGTTCGAAGAACGAAGTCGAGCGCGTGACCGGCTATCACAAGGAAGGCGAAGGCAAATAAATTTGCACTGCAGCACTAGACGGAGGTGCGAGACGTCAGTACAATCGCGCCTTCGCGATGTGGCCCTGACAGGCTGCATCGCAGTGAAGTGAAAGCGGGAAGTCCGCCGGATCGAGGGTTTCGCGAAGCAGCAGCAGCAAGCTGAAAAAAATTTCGCAAAACCTATTGCCAAGATCTCGGATTTGACCATATAATTTCATTTCTCTGCTGCCGGTGTAGCTCAGTTGGTAGAGCAGCGCATTCGTAATGCGAAGGTCGTAGGTTCGACTCCTATCTCCGGCACCAAGATATAAAGGCCTGACAAGCATCGCTTGTCAGGCCTTTTCTCTTTTCCGGCCGCAATTCCGATTCCAGCCACGATTTCCGATACGCGAAGTCGTGCGCCACCCTCTCCGCCATTTCCGCTTGCGGGCATCCCCCGACTCCCGCACCGCGCGCCGCCGATTACAATCGGCGGACAACTGGACGTGTCCCGTGCGACCGGTCTCGTCGCCGCGATCGGCGGCAGCGAGCCGAACGCGTTCGCCGCGGAAATCCTGAAGCTGTTCGACGATGCGCTGGCCGTCACGCAGTGCACGATCTTCGCGTACGAGTTCGGCAACCGGCCGCGCACCGTCTCGGTCGCCGATCATCGCGGCGGCCGCTATCTGCGCGACGTTGCCGACACCTACGCGCGCCATTTCTATGCGCTCGACGGCAACCAGCGAATCGTCTCGGCCGCCGGTCGCCGCACGCAGCGCCGCGACGTGCTGCTGCATCAGCAGGCCGGCGACGAGATCGGCCACGACGCGTATCGCACGGCCTGCTACCGCGGCCCCGACGTCTCCGATCGCCTCGCGTTGCTGATGCAGCCGAACGACTCGACCTGGCTGTCGATCAATCTGTATCGCGCGCACCGCAGCGGCACGTTCCAGCCGCGCGAGATCGCGGCCATCGAAACGCTCGCACCGCTGATCGCGCAGGCCGCGCAGCATCACTACGCGCTCGCGGGCTCGGCGCAGATCGGCATCCCGCAACAGATGCTCGCGCGGCTGCGCGGCGCATGCCCGACACTGTCCAAGCGCGAGCTCGACGTGCTGCGCGGCGTGCTCGAAGGCCAGACCGCGCAGGAGATCGGCGAGACGATCGGCGTGAAGGCTTCGAGTGTCGTCACCTATCAGAAGCGCGCGTACCGGCGCCTCGGCATCTCTAGCCAGCGCCAGCTGTTCGCGCTGTGCCTGCAACCCTGAACGTCGCCTGCCGATCCTGAACGCGTCGGGGTAAATCCCGGCCTGCCGCCAGCCGTTCGCCGTACCCGGAATGGGGACAGCGGTGTCCGGCGCGGCTTCCATACTGCATCCAACCTGCCGCACGCATCGCGTCGCCGAGCGTGCGCGTTCGATCAGCACAACCTGGAAGCCAACGATGGGCATCGAATTCAAACCCTACCCGTTCGTCGCCGTGCGTCATCCCCCGCACCTGCCGACCTGCAGCGCCGGCGTCGATACGCAGCGGCACCGCGTCGCGATCGTCGGCGGCGGCCCGGTGGGCCTCGCTGTCGCACTCGGCCTCGCCAATCACGGCATCCGCAGCGTGCTGCTCGAAGCCGATGATTCGGTCTGTCACGGCAGCCGCGCGATCTGCATCTCGCGACGCAGCCTCGAGATCATCGAGCGGCTCGGCGCACTCGACAGCTTCATGCGCGTCGGATTGCCGTGGAGCGGCGGACGCAGCTTCCATCGTCACGACGAAGTGCTGCATTTCACGATGCCGCAGGACGAGAACCAGAAGCTGCCGCCGATGCTGAACCTCGCGCAGTATCACATCGAGCAGTTCCTGCTCGATGCCGCGCTGCGCCGCCCCGAGCTCATCGAGATCCGCTGGCAGACGAAAGTCGCGGGCGTCACGCAGCACCCGGCCGGCGCGCGCCTCGACGTCGATACGCCGCTCGGCCGCTATGCACTCGATGCCGACTGGGTCGTCGCAAGCGACGGCGGGCGCAGCACGATACGCGATGCGCTCGGGCTGTCGCTGCAGGGCACAAGCTATGAAGGCCGCTACGTGATCGTCGACATCGCGCTCGACAGCGACCGGCCGACCGAGCGGCTCGCGTACTTCGACCCGGCGTCGAACCCCGGCTCGACGGTACTCGTCCACAAGCAGCCGGACAACGTATGGCGGATCGACTATCAGCTGCGCGACGATGAGGATCCCGAAGCGGCCGTGAAACCCGAGAACGTGATCCCGCGCGTGCAGAGCCTGCTCGACATGATGGGCGAGCGCGGCGACTGGTCGCCGATCTGGATCACGATCTACAAGGCGAACGCGCTGACGCTCGAACGCTATCGGCACGGCCGCGTGCTGTTCTGCGGCGACGCCGCGCACCTCGTGCCGATCTTCGGCGTGCGTGGCGCAAACTCGGGCATCGACGACGCCGACAACGTCGCGTGGAAACTCGCGTACGCGATTCGCGGCCTCGCGTCGGACGCGCTGCTCGACAGCTATTCGGACGAGCGCGTGTTCGCGACGCACGAGAACCTGCGCTACGGCACCAAGAGCACCGAGTTCATGGCGCCGCCGTCGTTCGCGTTCGACCTGATGCGCAAGGCCGTGCTGACGCTCGCGGTCCGGCATCCGGCGTTGCGTTCGCTGATCAATCCGCGCCAGACGTCGGCCATCGCCTACACGGCGTCACCGCTCAATGCGGACGAGCGCGATGCGTTTTCGGCCGGGCCGTCGCCCGGCATGGTACTCGCGGAATGTCCGCTGATGCTGCACGCGTCGGGCGACATCGGCACCGACGAAGGCATGCGTCGCGGCCACCTGACGGATCTCGTCGGTCCGCGTTTCACCGCGTTCCGCTTCATGCGTGACGGTGCGCCCGATCCGTCGTTCTCCGATCTCGAACGACACCTGCACGACGCCGGCATACCGTTCGCGCTGGTCACGCTTGCACGGCACGCGGCACCGCAACAGCCGGGATGCGGCGGCTACGATGCCGACGGCCGGCTGTTCGACCTGTACGGCGCGCGCGACGGCACCCTCTATCTCGTACGTCCGGACGGACACGTGCTCGGCCGCTGGCACGATGCACGCGCCGCCGACGTGACCGCCGCACTCGAACGCGCGCTGCACCCGCGCACGCCGGCCAACATTCAGGAGCACGCATGATCACCGACACCGAACGCGACATCCTCTATACCGACCTGTGCCGCACGATGACCGGTATCGGCGAAGCCGATGCGGCGCTCTTTCTTGCCCGCTTCGCGTTGCTGGCGATCGAGGCGATCGGCGATACGGCAACCGTCAACCGCCTGATTGCCGACGCCGGCGACGGCCTGCCCGACACGGGCACACCCGCGCCGACGCACGGACGATGACGCATGACGCACCATCGTGCGGCCCCTCCTTACAGATTCATTTCGAATGACAGACGAATCCTCTGGAAAAACCCGTTAAGGGTGCATAACATTACTTAACGATTCCGACCCGTCTATCGCGTTACATTGCGTGGGCGGCGCGGCGGGTCGCATGCCGCTTCATGCAGCTTGCGGTGAAACAGCCGACGTCCGGTCATTTCGACTCAACACAAGGAGAGGATCACCATGACTCATGGCTTGATTATGTGGCTCATCATCGGCGCGATCGCCGGCTGGCTGGCGGGCGTGCTCGTCAAGGGCGGCGGGTTCGGCCTGATCGTCGACATCATCGTCGGTATCGTCGGCGCGGTGATCGGCGGCTGGCTGGCCGGGCTGCTCGGCATCACCCTCGGCAGCGGCTTCATCGGCTCGGTGATCGTCGCGGTCATCGGCGCCGTGATCCTGCTGTTCGTGATCCGGCTGTTCAGGCGCGCGGCCTGACGATCTTCTCGCGCGCCATCGGGCGCGCTTTCGTTTGTCGCATCGAAGCGGCGCGCGGGGCATCCCCCGCGCCGCCGTCCGTTTCAGCGGCGCTTGCCGCGCTGCAACCAGCCGTCGAGCACGTCGGTCGTCAGCAAGCCGCTGCGCGCATCACGTGCGCCGTCGCGGCCAACCCACACGGTACGCGGCATTTCTCCCCGCCATCCCGCATCGAGCGCCGCCCGCAGACGCTCGGGCATCGGCTCGGCGTTCGCATACTGCGCGACCTGCGGCGGCAGGTTCATTTGCGCGAGCGCCTGTGCGATTGCCGCACCGTTGTCGTCGTACGCGTCCATCGAGACCATCGCGAGCTGCACGTCCGGATGGCGGCGCTGCCACGCGACCAGATGCGCGGCGTTCTCGCGGCAGTAGCCACAATCGAGCGACCAGATCTCGACTGCGAGCGGCCGTTCGTGCGCCGTCGCGTACACCTTCGCGACCTCGGCCGCGCGCAGCGGCTGCAGTTCGCCGGCCCATCCCGGCAGGCTTGCGAACACGGCGCCGATCAACACGATCAGCCGTTTCATAGCGCCCCCTCCACGGCAATCAGCCGGTAGCCGTCGTTACGCGTACGCCACGACAGGTAGATGCGGCCCGCATCGTCGAGCAGTTGCGGGTTGTCGCTCGCGCCCGACGTCGACGCGATCACGCGCGGCGCCGACCAGTGCTCGCCGCGATCGTCCGAGCGGCGCAGCTTGATCTGCATCGTGTCGCCGTCGAACGCCTTCCATGCGAGCCAGACGACCTCGCCGCGCACGACGAGCGCCGCATGCGATGCCTGCTTGGCCGGCACCGCCGGATTCGCGCCGAACGCCCACGGCGTGCCGCTCGGCCGGCCATCGGCGCCGATGCGCGAATAGAACACGTCGGCGCGGCCGTCGACGACGCCGAACCACGCAAGATGGCGCGTGCCGTCCGGCGTGATCGCGAGCGCCGGCCCGTGCTCGGGGCAAGCCTCGACATGCCAGTTCGAGAACGTCGCACGCACCGGCACGACGGACTCCGATGCCGAAACAGGCAACACCGCGAGCGCATGGTCGCGGATCTGCCCCGGGAACACGTTGCGCCACACGGCTTCGATGTGCCCGGCCGGATCGATCGCCATCGCGATGCGGCAGCATTCGCACGTGTGATCCGTCACCTTGCGCTCGGGCTCGAACGACGCACCGCCGTCGCGCGACACCGCGTAGTAGACGGCCGCCCCTTCGTACGACTGCCCCGCCGCCTTCGCCGCGACGAGATCGCGCTTGTCGATCCACGCGATCGCGATGTTGCCGGCCGGATCGACGGCCATCATGTCGAAGCGGTGCGTGATCGCCTGCCGGTCGCGATGCACGGTGACCGGCACGCTCCAGGTCGCGCCGCCGTCGAGCGAACGCGCGAAGCGCACCATGCCGGTGTACGGCGCATCCAGCGGCATCGACCACGATACGTACACCGCGCGACCGTCCGGGCTCGTCGCGATCTTCGGCCGATTCTCCGCGCTCGTGTAGATCGGCTCGGGCATCGCGTTGACGGTCACGGGCGCGGACAGCGTGCGGCCCGCATCGTCCGAGTGCGCGACGACGACGTGCGCGCCTTCGACCCATGCGACCCACAGCCGGTGCCGCGCGTCGAACGCGGCGCCGGTCGCGAGCGGCTGCTTCTGTTGCGCCGGCGCGGCCTGCATGCTCATGTGCGCCGCATGCGGATCGGCGGCTTTCGGCGCGTCGTGCGCGCCGGCAGGCGACAGCGCCGCGAGCCACAGCGCGCAGCCTGCCGCGAGCGATTTCACAGCGACCATTTCAGTTCTCCAAAGAAAGTGCGGCCCGGATACGGATGGAACACGTAGTAGCGGCGGTCCGTCAGGTTGTCGATGCCGACCGACGCAGTCCAGTGACGATCGAACCGGTAACGTGCCTTCAGGTCGACGACCGTGAAGATGCTCGTGCCGCCGTACACGTCCGGATTGACGTCGCTGTTGTCGAGCGTGTTGAACTGGCGGCCCGAGTAGCGGACGCCGACGCTCGCGAGCCAGTGCTCGTCGAAGCGGTACGACGCGAGCAGGTTCGCGCGCATGCGCGGGATGCGCGGAAAGCGCGAGCCGACGTACGCGGGATTCGCGGTGTCGGCCAGGATCTGCGCGTTGCTCGTCGACACGTTCGCGTCGATGTCGAGCCCGCGCAGCCCGACGTTCTGGCCGCTGAATGCGAGTTCGACGCCGCGCACGCGCACGCGATCGACGTTCGAGATGTTGGTGACGGTCGACGCGCCCGACACCGTCGTCTGGCTGTAGATCGAATCGCGCAGGTCGCTCTGGAACACGCTCGCGCGCACGACGCCGACGCCCACGTCGCGCTCGGCCGTGAAGTCCCAGTCGATCGCCTTTTCCGGCCGCAGGTTCGGGTTGTTGTTGACGATCGCGTTGTTCGAGATCGTGCCCTGGAACAGCTCGCCGACCGTCGGGAAGCGGGTGCCGGTCGCGAACGACAGCCGGAAACGCCAGACGTCCGTCGCGTCCCATTGCAGCGCGACTTTCGGCGACAGCGCATTCGCGCCGCGGTCCGCGTAGCCGAGCGTGCCGTTCGCGTTGCCGAGCGCGCCGCCATACGCATCCCAGCGCTCGTAGCGCAGCCCGAGGGTCGCGAGCCAGCCGGGCGCGAAACGCCACGCGTCCTGCGCGAACAGCGCCTGCGTGCGCGTGTCGCCCCGGTAGACGCTCGCGAGCGACGTGGTCGGCCCGGCCAGCCAGTCGGCCGTGTTGTACGTGACGTTGCGCAGGAAGTAGTTGTCGTAGTGATAGCCGAACGTGAGCGTGTGCCCCTTCACTTCCGGCGCCTCGGCCTTCAGGTCGAGCGTGCGCCAGCCCGTGCCGTCGCCCTGGAACAGCGTACCCGCCCCGCCCTGCACGGTCGATGCCGCGCGCAGCACGTCGCGCGACACGTCGTAGGCGGAAACCACGCCCGACAGCCGCCAGCCCGAATCGAGCCGGCCGTTCAGCCCGAGCGCGTACAGCCAGTTCTCCTGGTCGCCGCGCTGCGGCGCGAACGCGCTCGGCGCGACGGTCACGTTCCGGCCGCCGAGCGACACGTTGCCGCCGTACACGGGATTGCCGGCCGCGTCGCGCAGGAAGGTTTCGCCGTGCTGCCGGAAATGGTTCTCCCAGTGCCCGAGCGTCAGCGTCGCGTCGACGCGGTCCGTGAACGCATAGCCCATCCGGACCGTCTCGTTGAGCTGCTCGGTCCGCTCGATGTTCTGCGCACCGACGATCGTGCGCGGCTTGCCGTTGGGGCCGATGTCGGTGGCCGCGCCCGTCACGGGCACCGCGGCACCCAGCCGCGGGTTGTAGGCGGCGTTGGGACTCGCATATTGCATCGGCTGGCCGTCGTTCTCCAGCCGGTCGAGCGACAGCGAGAACCAGAACTTGCCGACGCGGTTCGCGATCCGAGCGGTCTGGTGATTGCCGCCGAAGCTGTCCGCGAACCCGTAGCCGTCGTGATAGCGCTGCGTGAAGAACTGCGTCGACAGGGACGCCTCGAGCTTGTCGGGACGCCGCGTCGTCAGCAGCACGGTCGAGCCGATCGCATTGCCGGGATACAGCGCGGAAAAGGGGCCATACAGCACGTCGACGCGCGCGATATCGTCGGGCGCGATCAGCGACCAGCGCGGCGGATACGCATAGCTCGAGCCGAGCAGGTTCGACAGCAGCAGGCCGTCGGCGTACACGAGCCCGCGCGCACTCTGCAGTTCGTTGAAGTCGCGGCCGGCGAACACGCTGTTGCGGTCGCCGATGTAGCGCCTGCGAACCATCAGGTTGGGCGCGTACTTCAGCGCGTCCTCGGTGGTGACGTTGGTATGCGCGTCGATCTGCTCGCGCGTGATCGACTCGACGACGGCCGGCGTGTCCGGATCGACGGGTTGCCGGCTTGCGGTGACGCTGACGGCGCTCAGCGTGTCGCCCGCAGAGGCGAGCGCGGCGACCGGTGCGGCACGGCCGGCCGGGTTGCCGGCGCCGGCGGGCACCGGCGCGGCGGATGCGCCATCGATCGAGGCCGCCTGCGCGGCCGGCCAGGCAAAAGCGGCCGCGCAGGCAAGCGCGAGCCGGCCGCGCGAGGGCCGCGCGGCGAAGGTGAACGACATGGATGAATTCCTGAAAACGTGACCGGACGCCGCCGCACGCAAGCCAACGCGCCGCGCGCAGACGGCACGGCGCGCGGACCGGGCCGCGGGCGGCACGCGCGCCACCGGGGCGCGCGAACGATATCAATCAGATCGGGACGTTTTCAGGCGGACCGCGCGGCTGCGCGAGACGGATGCCCGTGCGGGGAACATCGGGAACGGCCGGGGCGGCCGCCCGGTACGCGAACGCGCGCACGAAACCCGGCAACGCGGGCAGGCTCGTGCCGAGCGCGACGTTCGCCGCGAAGCCGGGACAGTACACGCAGTGCGGCACGCCGGCATGATCGAACGACGCCGCGCCGCGGTCGTCGCCGGACTGCACGAGGACGACCTCGCGAGCGCCTGCCGCACTGCACAATTCGAGCGTGAGCCCGCCGGAACCGCTCGATGCGAGACGCGCGTAGCCGACGACGGGCGACAGTACGTTCAGTACCAGCGCCAGCCATACGAGGCCGATCCATCGCGTCGTTCGTTTCATCGCGGTCCAGGAAAAAGTGCGCGCAAGTATAGCAAGCGGCCCGATTGTTGCCGATTGTGCAGGGTGTGATAGTCGGCATTGCTCGGCGCGCAGCAGCGCATGTGCCGTTAATACAACAGAGACAAAATCTAACGATTCGCCACTGGCATAAATCCAAGCGCGAGGTTGATAATCATTGAACCCGCTGGAGAAACGAACATGGACGAAAGACCAACCCGCATGCCCCCGCCCGAGCAAGTGATGAGCCCGGATCCGGAACCCGTCGGCGTGGAATTCCTCGCCGAATTGCCCGAGCACGTCCGGGCATTCTTCGACGAGCAGCACAAGCTGTACTCGCCGAAGTGAACCTACGTTCCGTCCTGTAACCGCCACGTGTCGATCGATATCGTGCGGTTCATCGCTGCGTTTTCGGCGCAGATCGCTTCGCACCCCGGCTGCAACGGCCTGACGGTGCCGGATCAGCGCGTCCGCTGATTCTTCTGTCGCGTCGTTCCGCCGCGCGACTGTCTTCGTCTATCCTTCTGGTTTTCCACCTCCGGCCTGTCCGGCTCGCCCCTCTCCCGATCGTTCCGATGAAACAAGCCATTCGTGCCAGCGTCGCTGTCGCCGCGCTCGGCGTCGCCCTTTTTTCGTCACCGCATATCGCGCGCGCGGATGGCGACGACACGGCGCTCACCAATCTCGTCGCGCTCGCATCGCAGCGGCTCGCGCTTGCCGAACCCGTCGCACGATGGAAATGGGCGAACCACCAGGCGATCGAGGATCGGCCCCGCGAAGCGGCACTGCTCGCATCGGTGGAGAAGCGCGCCGCACAGTCCGGCGTGGATCCGGCGTTCGCGCGCACGTTTTTCGAGGATCAGATCGCGGCCAGCAAGGACGTGCAGAACGCGCTCTTTGCAAAGTGGCGCGCGACGCAGCCGCCGGAAGGCACGCCGCCCGACCTCGCGAGCAGCACGCGGCCGGCACTCGACCAGCTCACGCAAAAGATGCTGACGGGCCTTGCGCAAGTCGCACCGCTGCGCGACGCACCCGACTGCCAGGCGCGGCTCGCACGCAGCATCGCGAACTGGAAGACGCTCACCCGCTACGACTCCACCCAGACGCAGGCGCTCGGCACCGCGCTGTCGCACGTTTGCGCCGCAGGCGGCGCCAGCGCGATCGGCTGACGGCGGCGTCGCGCGCCGCGGCCCGCGCTGCTCAGTCGGCAGGCGTAAGTGCCGCGAGCGGAATGAGTTGCAGGCCGCGCGCGAGATGCGTCTGCAGAAGACGATGGGTATGGGGTTCGAACGCGCCGTCCGTGCCGTCGGCCACGAGCCGCACGGCCGCGTCGAGCGATTCGGCCGTACCGAGGTAGCGCCAGCCGTCGATCACGTGAAACAGGCGGCGCTCGCCGCTCGCTTCGAAAGCGACCGCACCGTCGAACGGCCAGGGCGCATTGCCCGCACGGGCGTGATCGGCTGCGGGACGCCGGTTGTATGACGGACGCAGGCGGGCGATCCACTGCGCTTCGGCGAGCATCGCGCCCAGTTCGTTGCCGGTCTCCCGCCACTCGACCCGCCGTACCTGCTGCGCAATCCGCATTTCCTTCGACGAGCGCCGCTCGCCGGTCAGCAGCGCGCGCAAGCGCTGCCGCACGCGCACGCTGCGGCCGACATACAGCGCTTGGTCGTCCTCCCCGAACAGCGCGTACGCGCCGCATCCGGCCGGCGCGGTATCGAGCCACGCTTCGGTCATGCCGCCCGCGAGACGGAAGTGGCGCGTCGTACGCGCAATCTGGTCGCGCAGACGCTCGAGCGGCACGATCTCGTGCAATTGCCGCCAGAACTGCCAAAGCAGATCGGCATCCGCGAGTGCCCGGTGGCGGGCGGATGGAACGAGGCCATGCCGCTCGATCAGCGCATCGAGTCCGTGCCGCGCCTCGCGCGGAAACAGCGCGCGCGACAGGCGCACCGTGCACAGCACGTCCGGATTGAACGCGATGCCGGCGCGCTCGAATTCGGCGCGCAGGAAGCCACGGTCGAAGCTCGCGTTGTGCGCGACGAACAGCTTGCCGTCGAGCCGCTCGAACAGCGCGGGCGCGAGCGACGCAAACGACGGCGCGTCGCACACCATCTCGTCGGAAATGCCCGTCAGCTGCTGGATGAACGGCGGAATCGACTGTCCCGGATTGACCAGCGTCGTCCATGTCGATACGCCGAGCGGACCGATTTCGACCACGCCGATTTCAGTGATGCGGTGCTCGGCGGACGAGCCTCCGGTGGTTTCGAGGTCGACGAAGACGAGCGGCTGGTCGCAGGCGGGATCGGACGGACGGGAATCGGACATGAAAAGACGGGGGAAACGATGCTTTCGTGAGTATGCACCGGCAGGCGTGTTCGCGACCAGTCCGAACCCGAATCGATTCGCCGGCCGCCGGTTTTCGTGCCCCGGAAAGCAAAAAGCCCCCGCGGATGCGGGGGCCGGACGTGATCGGCGAAGCGTGGCGCGTCAGACCGCCTGGATATTCGCTGCCTGCTTGCCTTTCGGCCCGACTTTCACGTCAAAGGAAACGCGCTGGTTTTCCTTCAGCGTTTTGAAGCCGTCCATCCGGATTTCGGAAAAGTGCGCAAACAAATCTTCGCCGCCATTGTCGGACGAAATAAAGCCGAAACCTTTAGCATCGTTAAACCATTTTACGATACCGGTATCCATACCTTCGTTCCCCACTCGTTTAGATCAAAAAAGCTACTGTTATAGCCGCTTCCCGAAATCCCGCGACGGCGCGCCGACACTCCCCCCAGCGCTCCGCCCGGGGACGGAGTGCTGACTTTATAAATTGGACAATCCGGGTGCGTCAAGGGAATTTTTAGGGCATTCTTTATCAAAAAAACGCCAATGCCACTGGAATCGGTACACGATCGCCTTTTATTAATTGATTCGCATCAAGAACCTGTCAATATTACCGGGATCGGATCGCCAATAATCGAAATCATGAAAAACATACCGGGGACGAATCGTTTCGGTAATTCCTCGGGTTTTTTCCGGGTTGCGGAAAACGGGGGACGTTGCGATGCTGGTGCAAAGGCAATGGGAAGGAGAAGGCCATGTGGCTGGACGGATTCAAGCGCTTCGCGAGCCGGCTTGCACGCGTACGCCGCAAGTCCCGCGCGCTGGCCGAGCCCCGTGAAGCGCCGTGCGACACCGAGTTCGACCCGACCTGGCACGGCGATCATTGGCAGAACCTGCTGGCGTCACCGCTGGACGCCCGTCACTACGTAATGGAAGACTGGACGTACACGCCGCCGCAGGCCGAAGCCGACGACACGCAGCCGACCGGCAAGCGCAAACGGCGCTCGTACGCGCAGTAGGGATCGGAACGACAGGGCAAAAAAAAAGCGCGACTGGGAAGTCGCGCCGACAAAGGTTTGGAGATCTTTTCCGTCAACGAAAAAGTCTGCTTCGGAAAGCAGAGATCGCAGTATAGCGAGAGAACATCCTTTCATTATCCATGCCCCGCACAAACCTCTATTGCCGATGTGTCAATAATCGCGCTAGGCCTGCTCTCGCCCGTCATTGATCGCCTGTCGCGATCGCGCAACGCCCGCGACACCCGATACGCAGTCCTGATTGCTTTTTTTGCGTGCTGCATTGCCGCAAAGTCTTGATGGCCGGGCCTCTCGGCGCATATGCTGATTCTTGCCGGATTCAAAATACAGTATTGCGGGAAGCAATTTTCTTCTACGCCCGGACCGATCCGTACACTGCAAATGGATATCCGACGAGGGTGCCGCGCCCAATGCGCACGGCGTCGCCAACCGACGCCGCCGATACCCGCAGCAGGTTCGATCGACATCATCCTGTTTGGAGACAGATCATGAAAAAGACCCTGATCGTCGCGGCATTGGCGGGCGCGTACGCCACCGGCGCCCATGCGCAAAGCGCCGTCACGCTGTACGGCCTGATCGACGCCGGCATCACCTACACGAACAACCAGGGTGGTCACAGCGCGTGGCAGGAGACGAGCGGCTCGATCAACGGCAGCCGCTGGGGCCTGCGCGGCACCGAGGATCTCGGCGGCGGCCTGAAGGCGATCTTCACGCTGGAAAACGGCTTCGGCATCAATAACGGTTCACTCAAGCAGAACGGCCGCGAATTCGGCCGCCAGGCGTTCGTCGGGCTCGCGCACGAGAGCTACGGCTCGCTCACGCTCGGCCGCCAGTACGACAGCGTCGTCGATTTCCTCGGCCCGCTGTCGCTGACCGGCACGCAGTACGGCGGCACGCAGTTCGCGCACCCGTTCGACAACGACAACCTGAACAACTCGTTCCGGATCAACAACGCGGTCAAGTACCAGAGCGCGAACTACGGCGGCCTGAAATTCGGTGCGCTGTACGGCTTCTCGAATTCCAGCAATTTCTCGAACAACCGCGCGTACAGCGTCGGCGCGTCGTACAGCTACATGGGCTTCAACGTCGCGGCCGCGTACATGCAGCTGAACAACAACGTCAACGCGCTGGCGCTCGCGGCCAGCGACCCGGGCGCGGTAGCCGGCGACTGGACGTTCGGGGCCAGCCGTCAGCGCACCTGGGGCGCGGGCCTCAACTACGCGTTCGGGCCCGCGACGGCCGGCTTCGTGTTCACGCAGACACGCCTGACCGATTCGGCCAGGATCAGCGCCGGGCAGTCCGGCGTGTCGGGCGGCATCCCGCTCATCGGCGGCACGCGCTTCAACAATTACGAAGTGAACGGCCGCTACGCGCTGACGCCGGCGTTCTCGCTCGCCGGCTCGTACACGTACACCGACAGCCGCCTCGACGGCCAGACGCCGAGCTGGCACCAGTTCAACCTTCAGGCCGACTATGCGCTGTCGAAGCGCACCGACCTGTACCTGCAGGGCGAATACCAGCGGGTCAATGCGGACGGCCTGGCGATCGGCGCGAACATCAACGGGCTCGGCACCGCGTCGTCCACCAACAAGCAGATCGCCGTCACGGCCGGCATGCGCCATCGCTTCTGAGCGATGCGCGTGAGCCCGGCCGTTCGGCCAGGACCGTCATGACGAAGCGCCCCACCCGGGGCGCTCGTTCGTTTCAGCGCTGCACCGCACGCATGCGCCGCGCCATGCTCACGCGCTGCCCGATGCCGGATAGCGAACGTCGAGCACGTCGATCGGCTGGGGACCGGCCGGCGTCATCAGCGTGACGGTATCGCCGATCTTCGCCTTGATGAGCGCCCGCGCGACCGGCGAGATCCAGCTGACGCAACCGCGATCGAGATCGACCTCGTCGATCCCGACGATGGTAACGGTATGATCCTCGCCGTCCGGCGTCGCGTAATCGACGGTCGCGCCGAAAAACACCTGGTCGACGTTCTCCTGGCGGCTCGCGTCGACGACTTCGGCGAGATCGAGCCGCTTCGTCAGGAAGCGGATCCGGCGGTCGATCTCGCGCAACCGCCGCTTGCCGTAGATGTAGTCGCCGTTCTCCGACCGGTCGCCGTTCGACGCGGCCCACGACACCAGCCGCACGACCTCGGGACGCTCGACGTCGATCAGGTTCAGGAGCTCGTCCCTGAGCCGCTTGTGGCCGGCCGGGGTGATGTAATTCTTCGTGCCCGCCGGAATCGCGGGCTGACTCGGGTCGAGATCGTCGTCGTCGCCGTCCGACTCTTTGACAAACGCCTTGTTCATGATGCAGATTCAACACATGGATGACTGATGCTTCAAGGGTACACGAAGGCGGCCTTCCCAAGATCGGGTGACATTTTTTGCGAATAAGGCTTCCCTTTTTATACAACCCTGCTATACTTCCGCTTCTGCGTGCGGCTGTAGCTCAGTTGGATAGAGTACTTGGCTACGAACCAAGGGGTCGTGGGTTCGAATCCTGCCAGCCGCGCCACCTTTTTCGAGGGCCTTCCCAACCGAAGGCCCTTTCAGTTCGATGTTGTAGCGTTTTGTTGTTGCGTGCGGCTGTAGCTCAGTTGGATAGAGTACTTGGCTACGAACCAAGGGGTCGTGGGTTCGAATCCTGCCAGCCGCGCCACCTTTTTGGGAACCTTCCCACCGTAGAAGGTTCCGACAGTTGAAGTAGTACCGCTTTGCGTGCGGCTGTAGCTCAGTTGGATAGAGTACTTGGCTACGAACCAAGGGGTCGTGGGTTCGAATCCTGCCAGCCGCGCCACCTCAGAAGGGCCTTCCTCCGGGAAGGCCCTTTTTTCTTTTCCGCTTCCCCTCTTCGCCTCTCCTCCTCTTCCCGGCAACACCGATCGCGCCCGACTCGTGCGGGAGCTGCCGCCACACAACGCCAAGTCCACATCACAAACGAAAACGGCGGCCCGTGGCCGCCGTCTCATTCCGCTGCATCGCAACGCGCAGCGTCAGTAATCCTGCCGCTCGCGCTCGATGCGCATGCCGCCGTCGTGACGCGCGTGCACGCTGTCGTCGGTCGAGCGCTCGCGCATGATCCGCATCACGTCCGGATTGGTCCGCACGCGCCGCATCACGTTCGCGAGATGCACGCGATCGCTCACCTGGATCACGAAGCGCAGCACCGTCGATTCGTGCGTCAGATCCTCGTCCATCGCGATGTGAACGATGTTCGCGTCCGCCGACGTGATATCCGCCGCGACGCGCGCGAAGATGCCCTTCGTATTCTTCACGAGCGCCTTCACCGCGACGTCGAACAGACGACCGGGCTGCGGCGCCCATTCGACGTCGATCCAGCGGCCCGGGTCGCGGCGATGGATGCGCTGCGCGACGCGGCAATCCGTCGTATGAATCGCCATCCCGAGGCCGATGCCGATATAGCCCATGATCGCGTCACCCGGAATCGGCCGGCAGCACGCCGACAGCTGCACGGACATCCCTTCGGTGCCGGTAATCACGACCGGCGGCGCATTGTGCGCGGGGTGCCGCTCGGACTTCGGCAGATCGTCGTCCGCATCGCGGCCGCTCATCAGCACCTCGATGCGCTTGGCCATCACCGCGGCGACGCGGCGGCCGAGGCCGATGTCCGCGAAGATTTCCTGGCGGCTCTTGTTGCCCGTCCACTGGACGAGCTTCTCCCACACTTCCGGCCCCACATCGGCCAGCGCGAGCCCGTAACCCTTCAGGCTCTGGTCGACGAGCCGCTCGCCGAGCTGCACCGACTCGTTCAGGCGCATCGTCTTCAGGTAGTGACGGATCGCCGAGCGCGCCTTGCCGGTGCGCACGAAGCCGAGCCATGCGGGGTTCGGCTTCGAATACGGCGCGGTGATCACTTCGACGATGTCGCCGCTCTTCAGCTCGGTACGCAGCGGCAGCAACTCGTTGTTGATCTTCACGGCCACGCACTGGTTGCCGAGATCGCTGTGGATCGAATACGCGAAATCGAGCGCCGTCGCGCCGCGCGGCAGCGCCATGATCTTCGACTTCGGCGTGAACACGTAGACCGCATCCGGGAACAGGTCGATCTTCACGTGTTCGAGGAACTCGCTCGAATCGCCGGCTTCGCTCTGGATGTCGAGCAGCGACTTCAGCCACTGGTGCGCGCGCTTCTGCACGTCGTTCAGGTCCGCGCCGCCGTTCTTGTACAGCCAGTGCGCGGCCACGCCGGCCTCGGCGATCTCGTGCATCTTGCGCGTGCGCACCTGGAACTCGATCGGCGCGCCGAACGGGCCGACGAGCGTCGTGTGCAGCGACTGATAGCCGTTGATCTTCGGGATCGCGATGTAGTCCTTGAACTTGCCGGGCACGGGCTTGTACAGCGCGTGCAGCGCGCCGATGCACGTGTAGCAGTCGAGCGGGCTCTCGACGACGACGCGAAAGCCGTACACGTCGAGCACCTGCGAGAACGACAGCTGCTTGTCGCGCATCTTGCGATAGATGCTGTAGATCGTCTTTTCGCGGCCGGTGATCTCGGCGTCGAGCTTCGCGTCGCCCATCGCGCGCTGGGCAGCCTCGAGGATCTTGCTGATCACTTCGCGGCGGTTGCCGCGCGCGGCCTTCACGGCCTTCTCGAGCGTCGCGTAGCGATGCGGGTTGAAGTTCGCGAAGCTCATGTCCTGCAGCTCGCGATACGTGTTGTTCAACCCGAGGCGGTGCGCGATCGGCGCATAGATGTCGAGCGTCTCGCGGGCGACGCGGCGGCGCTTTTCCATCGGCACCGCGCCGAGCGTGCGCATGTTGTGCAGACGGTCGGCGAGCTTGACGAGGATGACGCGCACGTCGCGCGCCATCGCGAGCAGCATCTTGCGGAAGTTTTCCGCCTGCGCTTCCTCGCGGCTGCGGAACTCCATCTTGTCGAGCTTCGACAGGCCGTCGACCAGTTCGGCGACCTTCGGGCCGAACCGTTCGGCCAGCTCGCTCTTGGTCACGCCCTGGTCTTCCATCACGTCGTGCAGCAGCGCCGCCATGACGGCTTGCGCGTCGAGCTTCCAGCCGGCGCAGATTTCCGCGACGGCGACGGGATGGGTGATGTAGGGTTCGCCGCTCTGGCGATATTGACCGAGGTGGGCTTCGTCGCTGAAATGGAACGCCGCCTTGACCTCTTTGATTTCTTCCGGAGGGAGATACTCCGCAAGCACGCCCGTCAGTTTCGCGATCGAAACGACGCCGTGCTTGCGCGGCTGCTCCGGCGTGGCGGTCGGCCCGAACAGGTGCCGAAAGGACTGTTCGAGGACCGCGTCGATGTACTGGCGCGCAGGCGACTGGGCCGTGGCTTCGGTGGTCGAATCCGCGGAGGCGGACGATGGGGTGGTGCTCATATTCGCCTCCAGGTCGAGTCGTTGCGCGCGTGGACTACATGGCTGGAACGGGCCGGATGCGCGTTACACCGGCACCTTCTTCAGCATCTCGACGCCGACCTGGCCGGAGGCGATCTCGCGCAGCGCGACGACGGTCGGCTTGTCGCGGCTCTCGATCTTCGGCGTATGGCCTTGCGCGAGCTGCCGCGCGCGGTAGGTGGCGGCGAGCGCCAGTTCGAAGCGGTTGGGGATTTGCTTCAGGCAGTCTTCGACGGTAATGCGAGCCATGTTGGAAATTCCTTCTGAATATAGTCGTTATTCTACCTTATGTCCCTCTACCCTCGCGTCATTCCGCATGGGGCAGATGGATGCCGAGCTCGATGAACAGCTCCGCGTGTCGCGCGTACTGCGAAGCAAAGCGCAGGCGCGTGGCCGCGACGATGCATTCGAGTTCGGCGAGCGCACGATCGAAATTCTCGTTGATCACGACGTATTCCGCTTCCGACGCGTGCGCGATCTCGCTGCCGGCAGCCAGCAGGCGCCGCGTGATCACGTTCGGCTCGTCCTGGCCGCGCTTCTTCAGACGTTCCTCGAGCGCATCGAGCGACGGCGGCAGGATGAAGATGCCGACCGCGTTGCGGAACTGCTTCTTCACCTGTTGCGCGCCCTGCCAGTCGATCTCGAGCAGCACGTCGTGGCCGTTCATCATCTGCTCTTCGATCCAGACGCGCGACGTGCCGTAATAGTTGCCGTGCACTTCCGCGCTCTCGAGGAATTCGTGCGCGGCGTGGCGCGCGCGGAAATCCTCGACGCTCGTGAAGTGATAGTGCTGGCCGTCCTGCTCGCCCGGGCGCGGCTTGCGCGTCGTGTACGAAATCGACAGGCAGATGTCGCTGTCCTTCGACAGCAGCGCGTTCACGAGCGTCGACTTGCCGGCACCCGACGGCGCGATGACCATGAACAGGTTGCCGGGATAGACGCCCGCGTGAAGCGTATGTGCGTCGTGAGTGGGGTGGATCATCTTGCTTTACTCCAGGTTTTGCACTTGCTCACGCATCTGCTCGATCAACAGCTTGAGCGCCATCGATGCGTCGGCGAGTTCCTTCGCCGCCGCCTTCGAGCCGAGCGTGTTTGCTTCGCGATTCAGTTCCTGCATCATGAAGTCGAGACGCTTGCCGACGCGGCCGCCCTTCTCGATCACGTGACGCGTTTCGTTCAGGTGCGCGGTGAGTCGCGACAGCTCTTCCGCGATGTCGATCCGGATGCCGTACATCGTCACTTCCTGACGAATGCGTTCCGCGGCTTCCTCGCGCGTGACGATCGGCGCGCTGCCTTCGGGCGCCGCGATGCCGAGCGCTTCCTGCAGCCGCTCGACGATCTTCTGCTGATGCTTCGCGATCAGCTCAGGCACGAGCGGCGTGATGCGCGCGACGATCGCTTCCATTTCGGTGACGTTCGACAGCAGCATCGTCGCCAGCTGCGCGCCTTCGCGCGAACGCACGACGACGAGCTCGCCGATCGCTTCCTTGCCGCACGCGAGCACCGCGTCGCGGATCGCTTCGGCCGACACGCCGCTCTCGGCGATCACGCCCGGCCAGCGCAGGATTTCGCCCGCGCGCAGGCGGCCGACGCCCGGGAACGAATCGAGCACCGAACGCTCGAGCTCGGCCAGCTGGCCGAGCGCCGACTGGTTCAGCGCGCCTGCGCCGATGCTCTGCTCGCCGCGCTGCAGGTTGATGCGCACGTCGACCTTGCCGCGCGACAGCTTGTTCATCAGCATTTCGCGCAGCGCGGGTTCGCACGCGCGCACGTCGTCCGGCATGCGGAAATTCAGGTCGAGGAAGCGCGAGTTCACGGTGCGCAGTTCGACCGACACGCTGGTGCCGCCGTTGCCGGTGGCCGTCGCGAGTTCGCGCGTCGCGCTCGCATAGCCCGTCATGCTGTAGATCATGGTTCGTCTCGCCGTCTGGGTGCCCTTCACGGGCGGGAATATGTCGAGGCGCCCGGCGCATTGCAAGGCGCGGGGCGGGAAGCGCGCATTATCCCATTTTTGCGTCCCACCCCGCCGGGCACGCCTGCCGTTCGGCGCTAAAATCGGGGTTTCCTCTTCCGTCCACGATTCCCCCATGACGTCTTCCCTGTCCCGCCCGAGCGGCCGCCGCGCCGACGAACTGCGCAAGGTCGCCCTCACGCGCCACTACACGAAACACGCCGAAGGCTCGGTACTCGTCGAATTCGGCGATACCAAGGTGATCTGCACCGCGAGCGTCGCCGAGCGCGTGCCCGAATTCCTGCGCGATCGCGGCCAGGGCTGGCTGACGGCCGAATATGGGATGCTGCCGCGCGCGACGCACACGCGCAGCGACCGCGAAGCGGCGCGCGGCAAGCAGACGGGCCGCACGCAGGAAATTCAGCGCCTGATCGGCCGTGCGCTGCGCGCGGTGTTCGATCTGGAGGCGCTCGGCCCGCGCACGATCCACATCGACTGCGACGTGATCCAGGCCGACGGCGGCACGCGCACGGCCAGCATCACCGGCGCCTTCGTCGCCGCGCACGACGCCGTGTCGAAGCTGATCGCGGCCGGCAAGCTCGCGCGCTCGCCGATCACCGACCACGTCGCCGCGATCTCGGTCGGCGTGTACGAAGGCGCGCCCGTGCTCGATCTCGACTACGCCGAAGATTCGCAGTGCGATACCGACATGAACGTCGTGATGACGGGCGCCGGCGGCTTCGTCGAAGTCCAGGGCACCGCCGAAGGCGTGCCGTTCTCGCGCGCCGAGATGAACGCACTGCTCGACCTCGCGCAAAACGGGATCGGCCAGCTCGTGCAGCTGCAGAAGGACGTGCTGGGCGCCGGCCATGTCTGATGATCGCACCCTCGCGCCGCTGTCGCGCATCGTGCTCGCGTCGAACAACGCCGGCAAGCTGCGCGAATTCACCGCGCTGTTCTCGACGGTCGGCATCGAGATCGTGCCGCAGGGCGACCTGGCCGTGCCCGAGGCGGAAGAACCGTTCGGCACGTTCATCGAGAATGCGCTGACGAAAGCGCGGCACGCGTCGCGGCTCACCGGCCTGCCGGCGATTGCCGACGATTCGGGGCTGTGCGTGCGCGCGCTGCGCGGCGCACCGGGCGTCTATTCGGCGCGCTATGCGCAGCGCGCGGGCGGTGCCAAGGGCGACGCGGCCAACAATGCGTACCTCGTCGAGCAACTGCGCGGCGTCGCAGACCGACGCGCATACTATTGCTGCGTGCTCGCGCTGGTGCGCCACGCGGACGATCCCGAACCGCTGTTCGCCGAAGGCCGCTGGGTGGGCGAGATCGTCGACACGCCGCGCGGCGAGCACGGATTCGGCTACGACCCGTATTTCCACCTGCCGTCGCTCGGCGCGACGGCGGCCGAACTCGAGCCGGCCGTGAAGAACACGCACAGCCATCGCGCGCTCGCGCTGAAGGCGCTGCTCGCGCGGCTCGCGGAGGAACCGGCATGATCGTCCTCGTCACGCATTCGCAACCGGAGGCCGCATGAGCCAGGCGGCGGAAACCGGCGCGCGCGTCGTCGCGACCTTCACGTCGCCCGGGCAGGTACGGCTCACGTCGCTGCCGCCGCTCGCGCTGTACGTGCATTTTCCGTGGTGCGTGCGCAAGTGCCCGTACTGCGATTTCAACTCGCACGAGTGGAAAGGCGAGCGGTTTCCGGAAACCGAGTACCTCGATGCGCTGCGCGCCGATCTCGAACAGGCGCTGCCGCTCGTCTGGGGCCGGCAGGTGCATACGGTGTTCATCGGCGGCGGCACGCCGAGCCTGCTGTCCGCGGCCGGCCTCGACCGGCTGCTGTCCGACGTGCGCGCGCTGCTGCCGCTCGATGCCGACGCCGAGATCACGCTCGAGGCGAACCCGGGCACGTTCGAGGCCGCGAAGTTCGCGCAATTCCGCGCGAGCGGCGTGAACCGCCTGTCGGTCGGCATCCAGAGCTTCAACGAAGGCCATCTGAAAGCGCTCGGCCGTATTCACGACACCGCGCAGGCGCGCG
The DNA here is from genome assembly GCF_905339895.1 of Burkholderia sp. BCC1988. Taxonomy (NCBI): domain Bacteria; kingdom Pseudomonadati; phylum Pseudomonadota; class Betaproteobacteria; order Burkholderiales; family Burkholderiaceae; genus Burkholderia; species Burkholderia sp. BCC1988. Next base: position 80,045 of record NZ_CAJPHA010000006.1, on the reverse strand, counting down.
CGGCCGTCGAGATCGCCGCGAAGACGTTCGACAACTTCAACCTCGACCTGATGTTCGCGCTGCCGAACCAGACGCTCGACGAATGCCGGACCGACATCGAGACCGCGCTGTCGTACGCGCCGCCGCATCTGTCGCTGTATCACCTGACGCTCGAGCCGAACACGCTGTTCGCGAAGTTTCCGCCCGCGGTACCCGACGACGACGCGTCGGCCGACATGCAGGAATGGATCCACGCGCGCACGGCCGAGGCCGGCTACGACCGCTACGAAGTGTCGGCGTACGCGAAGCCGAATCATCAGTGCAAGCACAACCTGAACTACTGGCGCTTCGGCGACTATCTCGGGATCGGCGCGGGCGCGCACACGAAGCTGTCGTTCCCGAACCGGATCCTGCGGCAGGCGCGCTACAAGCATCCGGCCACCTTCATCGAACAGGCGATGGCCGGCACGCCGGTGCAGGAAGAGCGCGAAGTCGGTGCGCGCGACCTGCCGTTCGAGTTCATGCTGAACACGCTGCGGCTCGTCGAGGGCTTCCCGGTGCACAGCTTCGTCGAACGCACGGGTTTGCCGATCAGCACGATCGAGCCGGCGCTGAAGGAAGCGGAACGGCGCGGGCTGATCACGCGCGATTTCGCGCAGATCGCGCCGACGCCGCTCGGCCAGCGTTTCCTCAACGACTTGCAGGAATTGTTCCTGCGTGACGATTGAAGCGGAACGAGGCGGCATTTCGGTTACAATGCCGCCTCGTGTGGAAGCGTGGCCGAGCGGTTTAAGGCACCGGTCTTGAAAACCGGCGACGGGAAACTGTCCGTGAGTTCGAATCTCACCGCTTCCGCCAGGAAGTTCGCCCAACCCCGTCCATTCATCGAATGACGGGGTTTTTGTTTGTCCGCGGCGCGCACGCTGCCCGCCTCCGCCTGCCGACGCATCTCGCCCGATGCCGTTACAATCCGGCGCTCCGATTCGCGAAACGGGAAATCCACGTCATGAAGCCCTTCATCGCCTCGTCGCTCGTCGCCCTGCTGGCCGCCGTCGGCACGCACGCAGCGGCCGCCGATTCCGCCTCCGGCACCGACGCGCAAACACCGTCGTGCGCGATCGCGTACGTGAAGGGCGTCGGCGGCTCGCCGCGCGGCCTGCGCGAATATCTCGCAAGCCCGACGCCGTACAACTACCTGAAGGAAAACGAGCTCCAGTGCAAGGTATCGGATGACGGCCGCGCGACGAACTGCACCGGCGTGACCTACATCCGCAACGAGCAGGTCAGCGTGTACGACGATTCCGACCCGGCGACGCTGACGGTCGTCGCGCCGGTGGAACTCGAGCACGGCCAGAAGTATCCGGTGATCCTCGTGGTGCAGCGCAAGGACGCGCGCTGCACGCGGTAACACGCACCGCCTGCGACGCGCGCAGCCCTCACGGGCCGGGCCGCCATCGCCTAGAATTCGATCAGCACGGCGACACGACCGCCGCCGCGATTCGATGCCGCCCGCACCATCCGTGCGTGCGGCACACGGAGACCGCCATGACCGAACTGTCGACAGCGCCCGATCACGTCGATTACGAAGGCTTCGAGATCCATGTGGTGCCGGGCCTCGTCCCCGGCAGCGACGCGCGCTATACCTACACCGGCTATGTCTGCCATCCGGGCGTGAACCCCGCGCTGCCGGATCATGCCGTGCCATTCCATGCGGACGGCGAAGAAAGCTTCGCGAGCGTCGAGGAAGCGGTGCATGAAGCCGTGCACATCGGCAAGACCATCATCGACGGCACGCATCCGGACCTGTCCGTTCTATCGCTCGTGACACACGGCTACTGAGCCGGTCGAGCACGCCGCTGCCGTTGCGTCCGGCACGCGCCGCGCGTGCGCAATCGTCGTGCCCGCATGGTCACGTGTCATGTCACATCGCGTCGCGATGCGCGCCGGAAGCCCCGCCGAATCGCCATCCTCCGCGAATCGGCACATCGCGCTTCGTGTGCTATGCGTTTGTCCCGATAACGCGCCGCGCGCAGACGCCTATCATTTTTTTATCGTCACCCTCCGGCACTCCCCCATGCCTTCTCTTCCCTGCCCGGGCGTCGACCGGCTGCGCATTGCCGCGCTGGTCGCCGCCGTCATGCTTGCCGCCTGCACGATCACGCCGCCCCCGTCGCTGCGCTCGATCCTGACGATTCCGTCGGTCATCCGCAGCGCGAATCGCGACCAGTACCGCGTGGAAGTCGCGCAGTGCGTCGCCGAGCACAATCCGTCCGCCGTGTCGCACGGGATGCCGCAGGCGATGCTGCGCTCGCTCGTCGTCGTCGCGTTCACCGTCGATCGCAGCGGCCAGCTCGTCAACGCATCCGTCTATCGCAGCAACGGCGACAGTGAAGCGGAAGCGCTCGCGCTCGCGTCGCTGCGCCGCTCGGCGCCACTGCCGCCACCGCCGTCGAAACTGCTGGACGGCAATGGCCGGCTCGAGATGATGGAAGGCTGGCTGTTCAACGACGACGGCCACTTCCAGTTGCAAAGCACCGCCTCCGCGCAGGCGCAATCGATCGACTGAGCCCGCGCCCGCCCGCGTTTGCCGCCATGTCGCGGCGCTGGCTATAATTTTCCGCAATCGCGCGGCCACCCTCCCGCGCGCGTTCGCGCGCCGCACCCGGCATGCGAGCCGACCACGCCGGCACCGGGCGGCGGCGACCTATCCGTCTCCATCGTCGACCGGCGGGTGACGTCCGCGCCACGCCGCGCGTCCACGCCGCCGCCTCATCCGCTCGGCCGCTCCCGGCAGGCGTCCGCCTGCCCGAGCGCTCACCCAGCCGACCGCCCAACGACAAAACGGAGACATCCATGTCCGCATCTCCCCCGGCCGTTGCACACGCAACCGGTTCGGCCGGCGCCGTCAGCCACCGGCGCATCGTGTTCGCGAGCTTCATCGGCACCGCGATCGAGTTCTACGACTTCTACGTGTACGCGACCGCCGCGGCACTCGTCATCGGCCCCGTGTTCTTTCCGCACGGCTCCGCGACCGCCCAGGCGCTGTCCGCATTCGTCACGTTCGGCATCGCGTTCATCGCGCGGCCGATCGGCTCGTTCCTGTTCGGCCACTTCGGCGACCGCATCGGCCGCAAATCGACGCTCGTCGCGTCGCTGCTCGTGATGGGCGTGTCCACCACCGCGATCGGCTTCGTGCCCGGCTACGACACGATCGGTGCGCTCGCACCGGTGCTGCTGTGCGTGCTGCGCTTCGGCCAGGGGATCGGCCTCGGCGGCGAATGGGGCGGTGCGGCGCTGCTCGCGACCGAGCACGCGCCGCAAGGCAAGCGCGGCTGGTTCGGGATGTTCCCGCAGCTGGGCCCGTCGGTGGGCTTCCTGATGTCGAACGGGTTGTTCTTCGCGCTCGCGCTGTCGCTGTCCGACGAACAATTCCGCAGCTGGGGCTGGCGCATCCCGTTCCTCGTCAGCGCGGTGCTCGTCGCGCTCGGCCTGTACGTGCGGCTGAAGATCACCGAGACGCCGGCGTTCCAGGCCGCACTCGAGCGCAACGAGCGCGTGCGCGTGCCGGTCGCGACGCTCGTCACGCAACACTGGCAGCCGACGCTGCTCGGCGCGCTCGCGATGGTGGTCTGCTACACGCTGTTCTATATCTCGACGGTGTTCTCGCTGTCGTACGGCGTGTCGACGCTGCATATTCCGCGCCAGAGCTTTCTCGGCCTGCTGTGCTTCGCGGTCGTGTTCATGGGGCTCGCGACGCCGCTGTCGGCGTGGGCCTCCGACCGCTTCGGCCGCAGGCCGGTGCTGGTCGTCGGCGCGATCGCCGCGCTGTCGTCCGGCTTCGCGATGGAGCCGCTGCTCGGCAGCGGCTCGATGCCGCTCGTCGCGCTGTTCCTGACCATCGAGCTGTTCCTGATGGGCGTGACGTTCGCGCCGATGGGCGCGCTGCTGCCCGAATTGTTCCCGACCAACGTCCGCTATACGGGCGCGGGGGTCGCGTACAACCTTGGCGGGATCCTCGGCGCGTCGATCGCGCCGTACATCGCGCAGCTGCTCGCCGCGCGCGGCGGCCTGTCGTGGGTCGGCGGCTACGTGTCGGTTGCGGCGGCAATCAGCCTGGTCGGCGTGCTGCTGATGCGCGAAACCCGCGACGCATCGCTCGTCTGAGCCCTCGGGGCGCCCCGGGTTGTGCGGCGGGGGGCGCCGCCTATACTCGATCCGGGGGCGCCGTCACGCCCCCCGGGCTCCCTCCGCTGAAGGAGCCGCCGCAATGGACCTCCGCCTCGACAACGCCGACCTCGTCCTGATCCTGGCGCTCGCGCTGGGTGGCGCCCTGCTGCTCGCGGCGCGCTTCCGGCCGAAAACCTGGCGCGGGCTCCTGTTCGAGGCGCTTCTCGCCAACCTGGCCGCCGTCGCCGCGGTGATGACGGTCGAAGCGCTGCTCGCCTGAACGCGCGGCCCGCTTCCCCGGAGCCGATTCACACCGATAACGGGCTCGCGCTGGCCCTAGGCCGTCAGCCGGTCACGCAGCGCGCCATAGGCCGGCCCGACCGCATCGATCGCATCGAGTGCCTGCGCAACCGACGGCGGCGCGCCCGGTTCGCCGATCGACAGCGCGTTCGGCGCGCCGCCGATGCCGCAATGGTGACGCGACGTCGCGACGAAAATCATCACGGTCGGCCGCTGCAGCGCGTGCGCCATATGCACGAACCCGGTATCGACTCCCACCACGAGCGCGGCCCGGCCGATGGCCGCACCCAGTTCGCGCACCGACATCGCCGGCAGCACGATCGCGCCCGACGCACGCGCGGCAATGTCCTGCGCAGCGTCGTGTTCGGCTGCCGATCCCCACGGCACGAGCACGCGCACGCCGCGCGCCATCATCTGCGTAGCCAGCGCGGCCCAGTGGTCGGCGGGCCATTGCTTGTCCGGATTGGACGTGGCGTGAAACAGCAGCATGAACGGCGCGCCGTCGGTCACGGCGGGCGGCAGGCTCGCATCCTGCGGCGGGACGATCCCGTAAGCGGCGCTGCCCTCGGGGACATAGCCGAGCGCCTCGCCGGCGCTCACGCGCATCCCGTGCCACGCGTCGCAGTCCGGCCGCGGGCCGAAGCGATGCGAGTAGGCGAAGCGAGCACCCGCCTCGCCGAGATCCTGAGTCTGATAGCCGACGCGGCGCGCGGCACGCGCGAGTGCCGAGATGATCGCGCTCTTGTAGACGCCGTGCAGGTCGATGACCGCATCGTAGCGGTGCGCGCGCAGCGCGCCGATCGACGCCGAGATCGCCTTCAGGTCGCCGCCGTTCCGGAGCTTCTTGAACCGCCGCAACGGCGCGCAAAGCACCTTGCTCACACCCGGATGCCAGCGCACGACCTCGGCGCACGATTCGTCGACGGCCCAGTCGACCGTTACGCCCGGAAAGGCACGGTGGAGGTCCGCGACGACAGGCAGCGTCTGGACGACGTCGCCGAGCGACGTCACTTTCACGATGAGGATGCGTTTCACTTTTCTTATGATGAATGGGGTGGGCCGGCCATTTGGTGATGCTAACGACGGTTGCCGCGTTGATACATTACGCCGACATTACATTTGCAACAAAGTGCGACGCTTTGGTGAGGATTTGTCGAGCCCCGGCCGCATCAGGTTCTTTTTATAATGCGCTCTTTGCCCTCCCGGCTTCCGCCGATGCAACGCCCCGCCCTTCCTGCCCTGCTTTCCGGGTTGTTTCCCGCCCTCACCCGCCGCTCGCTGCGGATCTGGCGCCAGTACGGCGTGTTCTGGCTCGGCGCGATCGCCGTAGGCCTCGCGGCCGTGCTGTACGCGCGGCTGATCGACTGGGGCTACGACACGTTCCGCACGATGCGCGACCACGCCGCGTGGCTGCCGCTGCTGCTGACGCCGTCGATCGCCGCCGCGTCGGCATGGCTCACGCGCCGCTTCTTCCGCGGCGCCGAGGGCAGCGGGATCCCGCAGGTCATTGCAACGCTGCATGCGAGCCCGGGCGCGTTCGGCGCGCGGCTGCTGACCCTGCGCATCCTGTTCGGCAAGGTCCTGATCTCGTTCATGGGCATTCTCGGCGGCTTCACGATCGGACGCGAAGGCCCGACCGTGCAGGTCGGCGCGGCGCTGATGTTCAACCTGCGGCGCTTCTACCCGCGCTCGAACGCGCAGATCGAACGACAGCTCGTACTCGCCGGCGCGGCGGCCGGCCTGTCGGCCGCGTTCAATACGCCGCTCGCCGGGATCGTGTTCGCGATCGAGGAGCTGACCCGCAGCTTCTCCGCCCGCGCAAGCGGCGTGCTGATCACCGCGATCATCCTCGCCGGTGTCGTCGCGCTGGGCCTGAACGGCAACTACACGTACTTCGGCACGATCGACGCCGGCCAGCATTTCCCGAAGATGCTTGCCGTCGCCGTGCTCGTCACCGCGCTCGTGACCGGCGTCGCGGGCGGCCTCTTCAGCTGGCTCCTGCTCAATACCGGGCGCTGGCTGCCCGCGCGCCTGCTCGGCCTGTATCGCGAGCGCCCGATCGCGTTCGCGGCGCTGTGCGGTTTCGTGATCGCCGTCGTCGGTCTCGTGTCGGGCGGGACGACGTTCGGCAGCGGCTATGCCGAGGCGCGCGGCCTGCTCGACGGCCATGAACGGCTGTCGGTGCTCTATCCGTTCCTGAAGATGGTGTCGATGGTCGCGTCGTACCTGCCGGGCATTCCGGGCGGGATCTTCGCGCCGTCGCTGTCGATCGGCGCCGGGTTCGGCAACCTGCTGCACCTCGTGTTCGGCGACATGAGCCTGCCGATGCTGATCGCGCTCGCGATGGTCGGCTACCTCGCGGCGGTCACGCAGTCGCCGATCACGTCGTTCGTGATCGTGATGGAGATGATCAACGGTCACGCGCTCGTGATTTCGTTGATGGCGACCGCGCTGGTTTCGAGCCGGATGGCGCGCTTCTTCGCGCCGCCGCTCTACGAAACACTCGCGCAGCGCTATCTCGCGCCGCCCGCGGCCGCCGCCGAACCCGCCGCGGCGCCGGCGGCTGCGGCCGGCGTCGTCGAGCCGCAGGATGCGGCCGCCGCGCCCGCCGATCCGCTCGATACGCTGCGCGAACGGGACGGTGGCGAGCCGAAGGCCCCGGCGGCCGGCAACGCCGCCACGCACACGCCCGCGACGTCGCACGACGACGGACCGTCCGCTTCCGGCGCGACTGCTTCCGGCACGAGCGGCCCGGCGCAGACGGGCCCGCGTACCCCTCAGTAGATCACCACCGGGGCGGGCCGATAGTAGACGGGCCGCGCCGGCACGACGATACAGCCGGCGAGCGTGATCGCGACGAGCACAATGGCAAGGGCGGTTCGTTTCATCGCGCGCCTCCGTCAGGCCCAATGGCCGCGCGTCCAGAACCAGTTCGGGCCGCGCTGATCCCAGTGGCCCGGCACCCAGTGCATGCCGATACGCTCGGTTTCCCAGCGGCCGCCGATCCAGACGTAGCGGCCATGATCCCAGTGCCAGTGACCGCGCTCCCACACATAGCCGACGCGTGCGTCGGGCACGACCTCGTAGCGCACCGGCGGCGGCGCGTTCGGCGCGACGACGACGATTTCCTCGGCGGGCGCGGCCACCGGTTCGGCGACGAGCATCCGGCCCGACTGCACCATCACCGGCGTACCGACGAGGATTTCGTCGGCGCGTGCGGCGAGCGGCGCGGCGACGGCTGACAGGCCCGCGGCGAACAGTACGAGCGAAACGATACGGCGTTGAACGGTAGAGACAGCCATCACAACCTCCTGATTGACAAATGACGCGAGCGTATTCGTTCAATGCGGGAGATCGACCAACGGCCGACAGACGCCGTGTTACGGCGCGACCGAAAGTGCAACAGGGCGTAAGACGCGCACGGCGGCAGGCGCCACCGTGCGGGGGGACAGACAGCGGTCAGGCTTGCGGAATCTCGATCTTCACTTCGAGGACTTCGAGATCGTCCTGGCGCTCGAGGCTCACGCGGATGTCATCGTTCGAAATATGGACGTACTTCGAGATGACCGCGACCAGCTCCTTCTGGAGCGCCGGCAGGTAATCGGCCGGCGGCCGGCCGCCGACCCGCTCGTGCGCGATGATGAGCTGCAGGCGCTCCTTCGCGACCGATGCGGACTTCTTCTTCTCGCCGAGGAGAAACGAAAGGATGGACATGGGCGGCCTCCGTTACTTGCTGCCGAAGAGGCGCTGCAGCAGGCCCGGCTTCTGATAATCGGTGAAGCGCAGCGGCTTGTCCTCGCCGAGGAAGCGCGCGACGACGTCCTTGTACGCTTCCGCGACGTCGGTGCCGTCGATGTGCACGGCCGGCAGGCCCTGGTTCGAGGCGTGCAGCACGGCTTCCGATTCCGGCACCACGCCGATCAGCTTGATGCGCAGGATCTCGCTGATGTCCTCGAGCGACAGCATTTCGCCTTCGCTCACGCGCTTCGGGCTGTAGCGCGTGATCAGCAGGTGTTCCTTGATCGGATCCTTGCCTTCGGCCGCGCGCTTCGTCTTCGACGACAGGATGCCGAGAATGCGGTCCGAGTCGCGCACCGACGACACTTCCGGGTTCGTGACGATCAGCGCTTCGTCCGCGAAGTACATCGCGTGCAGCGCGCCCGCCTCGATACCGGCCGGCGAGTCGCAGACGATGTATTCGAAGTCCATCGCGACCAGGTCGTTCAGCACCTTCTCGACGCCGTCACGCGTGAGCGCATCCTTGTCGCGCGTCTGCGATGCCGGCAGGATGAACAGGTTCTCGCACTTCTTGTCCTTGATCAGCGCCTGGTTCAGGTTCGCTTCGCCCTGGATCACGTTGACGAGGTCATACACCACGCGACGCTCGCAGCCCATGATGAGATCGAGGTTGCGCAGGCCGACGTCGAAGTCGATCACGGCCGTCTTGTGGCCGCGCAGCGCGAGGCCGGACGCGAAGCTCGCGCTGGTCGTCGTCTTGCCCACGCCGCCCTTGCCCGAAGTCACCACGATGATTTTTGCCATTTACCCAATACCCTGTGTTCGTCAATGAGAGCCGATCGACCCGGAGCGTGCCGCGTGAATCACGTCAGGCGCAGCGGTTCGATCATCAGTTTTTCCTCTTCGAGCCGGATCTGCACCGATTTGCCCAGTATGTCGGCGGGCAACGGGTTCTCGGTCGTTCGATAGATACCCGCGATCGAAATCAGTTCCGGCTCCAGACACGTGCAGAAAATGCGCGCGTCGTGATTGCCGTGCACGCCCGCGAGTGCGCGGCCGCGCAACGGCGCGTAGATGTGGATGTTGCCTTCCGCGATGATCTCGGCGCCGTGACTGACCGGCGCCAGCACCACGAGGTCTCCTTTCGCGTAAATCTGCTGCCCCGAACGCAGCGGCCGATCGATCACCAGCGTCTGGCCGCCCGCCGCAACCGGCGTCGGCGCAGGTTCCGGCGCCGGTTCGGCTGCCGCGGCAGCGGCCGGCGCCGCGACGGGCGCCGCCTCCGCTTCCTCGGCCGGCTTCGCGGCCGACACGCGGCGATCGCGCGCCTCGAGCAACGGCAGGCCGGCTTCCCCCGCCCAGCCCTGCGTGGCCAGCGCGACGACGCCCACCGGGCGCATCCGCACGTCGTTCAGCATCTGGCGGATGTCGGCGAGCGCGACGCGTTCGCCGTCCGCGAGGCGGCGGACGTCGATCGCGACGACATCATCGGCGAAAAACTCGGGAGTCGCTTCGAAGCGCTTGACCAGTTCGGTACGCAACGCGTCGAGATCGGTCGTCTTCACGGTGAACAGCAACGTATCGACCGATCCGCTGCGCAGCTCGAAGAATGGCGATTTTTTAAGCGACATGGACACTCTGCAAAAAATTTTTGCGTATTTTACAGGCGTCCACGCGTGCGGCCATTATTTTTGGGGAGCCGGGGGGCGACGGTCGCGGCGAGCGCGCAACCGGCAGGCGGGCAGTCGGGCGGGCGGCCGGGCCTTCATCACGCCGTGCGGCCCGCGCATTCATGCGTCAGGGTGTGTTGAAGTGCGACACGAACAACGACTTCATCGCGCCGGGCATCCGCGCGATCGGCGCATGCTCGCCCGTGTTGCCGAAGCCCGCGCGTTCGTAGAAACGGATCGCGTTGCGGTTCGCATCGGCGATCCATGCGTAGACGTCCCGCGCCCCGCGTTCGGCCAGCCACGCGGTAGCCGTTTCCAGCAACAGCACGCCGCCGCGCAGGTGGCGGACCGCGTGCGCGACCCACAGCTCGCTGACGAACGCGCGCCGCTCGGGCGTCGTGTCGAAATACGCGCCGATCATGCCGGCCGGATGGCCTTCGGTGTACAGCAGGAAAGTCGTCGACTCGTCGGACGCGGCACGCAGCGCGGCGATGGCCGCCGCCGCGTCGGAATCGACGTTCAGCAATTCGGCCTCCGGCGCTTCGCCGGGCGCGTAGGGCTCACGCAGCGATGCGGCGCGGAGTTCGCGATACACGCCGCCCTGGTCGGCAGCGATACGACGAACGGTCAAGGTCGAACTCATGCAGGCACAGCCCCCTTCGGACAGCAAGTTACTAGCTTCAACCGAAAGCGGGGCATGAGTCAAATCGTAATTTTCAAATGACAGCGCGGATCGAAAGGCAGCAGGCGTCGCGCACGCGCGGGTGTGCGGGTGCAGCATCGATGCGTCGACGGGCCGCGACGCGTGGCAGTCCGAATGGCGAAGTCGGACGCGTCGCCCCGCTCGCCTTGTCATGCGTGGCATTCATGTGGTCAGGGTCCGACGTTACCCTGCAGCGGCGCCGTAATGATCCGTAATATATGTATCCCAAAAAGCCGCGCCGCCACGCGATGTCGCGTCGCATTTATTGCATTGCAACATTCGTTGCGGACCGCGCCACCGGATACTCGCGCGTGTGGCCTCACGTATTCATCCGACGAGAATACCGGCTGCGCGAGCGGATCGAGCCCGCTCCGGCCTGTTTCAATCACCGTGGCGCAGGCCGCTCCCGGCCCGCGTCCTGCACGGCCCGCCGTTTGGAGTTGCCCGCCTAGCGGCGGGGTTTGGAAAGCGCGCGCGACGGTCGTATAACTGGCACAACCGGACCACCGATCCGGTGCCGCGCGCCGTGCCGCGGACCCACGACGATTCGACCGACGACAAGCGCGTCACTCGGCCGCCGCACCGCACACGCGGGAGCCGGCCCCGAAAAGGAGGGAGACAATGGCAATGACCGACGCATCGGCCTCGGGCTGGTCGGATGGCAAACGTTATCTGTGGCTGCTCGGCGCGGTGACGATCACGCTGCCGATCCTCTCGGCCCAGCTCGCGCTGTCGACGGGCCTCCACGTGTTCTGGTGGTTCGGCCCGCTGTTCGCGTTCGGCGTGATCCCGGTCCTGGACACGCTGATCGGCGACGATCGCGACAATCCGCCCGAAGCCGTCGTCCCGCATCTCGAACGCGAGCGCTACTACCGCTACATCGTCTATCTCGCGACGATGGTCGAATACATCGCGTTCTTCATGTGCGTGCGGATCGTCGGCACGCATGCGCTCGCGTGGTACGACTACGTCGGCTTCGCCCTGTCGCTCGGCGCCGCAACGGGCATCTCGATCAACACCGCGCACGAACTCGGGCACAAGACCAGCCGCTTCGAGCGCTGGCTCGCGAAAGTCACGCTCGCGCCGGTGGCGTACGGGCACTTCTTCGTCGAGCACAACCGCGGCCATCACGTGCGCGTCGCGACGGCCGAGGATCCGGCGAGCGCGCGCTACGGCGAATCGTTCTGGGCCTTCCTGCCGCGCACGGTGACGGGCAGCATCCGCTCGGCGTGGCGGCTCGAGAAGGCACGCCTCGAGCGGCTCGGGCATTCGCCGTGGACCTGGCGCAACGAGGTGCTGCACGCGTGGGCGATGACCGTCGTCGTGTGGGCCATCGCGATCGCGATGGCCGGCAAGATCGTGATCCCGTTCCTCGTGATCCAGGCCGTGTACGGCGCGTCGCTGCTCGAAGTCGTCAACTACGTCGAGCACTACGGGCTCGGCCGCCGCAAGCTGCCGAGCGGCCGCTACGAGCGCTGCACGCCGCAGCATTCGTGGAACAGCAATCACGTCGTCACCAACCTGTTCCTGTACCAGTTGCAGCGGCACGCCGACCATCACGCGAACCCGACGCGCTCGTACCAGGCGCTGCGACACTTCGACGACTCGCCGCAACTGCCGGCCGGTTACGCGACGATGATCCTGTTCGCCTATGTGCCGCCGCTCTGGTATCGCGTGATGAATCCGCGTGTCGTCGCGCACTATGGCGGCAACATGGCGCAATCGAACATCAAGCCATCGATCCGCGCTCGCGTGCTCGCGCAGTATTCGGCCGCGGGGTGACGCAGGACGGCGCGGTCGCGGTCGCGGTCGCGGTCGCGGTCGCGGTCGGCAATATCGTCACGCGGCCTGCGGCAGCCTGAACACGGCGACCGCGTGCCGCAGCGCGCTCGCCTGCTCGGCCAGCGCCTGCGTCGCCGCCGACGCCTGTTCGACCAGCGCCGCATTGCGCTGCGTCGCTTCATCCATCTGCGTGACCGCGACGTTCACCTGCTGGATGCCGCCGCTTTGTTCCTGCGAAGCGGACGAGATCTCGCCGACGATCGACGTGACCCGCTGCACCGCGCCGACGATCTCGTGGATCGATTCGCCCGCGCGCGCGATCAGCACGGCGCCCTCGTCGACCCGCCGCGTCGATTGCTCGATCAGCGCCTTGATCTCCTTCGCGGCGGCCGCGCTGCGCTGCGCGAGCGTGCGCACCTCCGACGCGACGACCGCGAAGCCGCGCCCCTGCTCGCCCGCGCGCGCCGCCTCGACGGCCGCGTTCAGCGCGAGGATGTTGGTCTGGAATGCGATGCCGTCGATGACCGCGATGATCTCGCCGACCTTCGCCGCGCTGGCGGCAATCCCGCTCATCGTGCCGACCGCGTCCGTCATCACGCCACCGCCCGCGGACGCGATGTCCGATGCGTCGCGTGCGAGCTGCGCCGCATGCTGCGCGTGTTCGGCCGACTGGCGCACGATGCCCGTCAGTTCGGTCATGCTGGCTGCGGTTTCCTCGAGCGACGCAGCCTGCGCCTCGGTGCGCGACGACAGGTCGTGATTGCCCGCCGCGATCTGCGCACTCGCGGTCGCGACGGCTTCGGCATGCGTACGCACCTCGAGCACGACACCCAACAGGCTCGCCTGCATCGTCTTCAATGCGCGCAGCAGATCGGCGATCTCGTCGCGGCCGGCCGCGTCGACGTCGCGCGTCAGGTCGCCGCCGGCCACCGCCTGTGCACAGGCCACGGCGCGATCGAGCGGCCGCAGGATCGCGCGGCTGAACAGGAACGCACCGATCATCGCGATGCCGAGCACGATCAGCATGAGCACGACGCTCGCCGCGGTCGCGTGGCGCGCATCGCGGCTCGCTTGCGCCGACACGGCAGCACTCTCGTCGGCGATCGCCTTCGCCGCGCGCTCGAGCAGCGCGGCGGGCGCCCGGTCGACGCCCGCCACGGCCGCGTCCCCGGCCGTCGGCTCGAAGCCCGCGGCCTTGAACGCGTCGAACCCGCGCCGGTAGCCGTCGCCCATCGCCGCATGCGCGCGCATGAACTGCTCGACGAGCGTCCGGCTCTCTCCGGGCGGCAACTCGCCGACGAGTTGCGCGGCCAGCGTGTCTACCGTGCGCTCACGCGTCTGGAATGCCTGCCAGTACTTGTCGAGCTTGTCGGGCTGCTTGCCGCGCAGCAGCGTGTCCTTCCATTCCTGCACCTGCAGCTTGAACTGCACGAGCGTGGCCGATACGAGCCGTTCGTCGGCAACGTGCGTCTGCACGTCGTTCGCGAACGTGTCGATCGAGCGATTGAGAATGCGGATGCCGTACAGCGCGCCGCAGAACATCAGCAGCAGCGCAATGGCGAATGCGAGGGGAATCTTGTAGCTCAGCTTCATGGGACCTTGGATCGTCGGAGAACGGCGACCGCGCACAAAGCGCGAGCCGCCGACCGCTCTGTTAACGGCGCGCGAGGTCAAGGCTGAAGCGGGCAAGCGGAGACGGGAACCGTGCGGGTCGAGCACGAAGCCCGTGGCGATCCGGGGGCGGCGGGAACCGAGGCAACAACGCCCAAGCGAGCGCCGGCCAATCGGTACGCGCGCGTACCGCACATCGCATCCACGCTCGCCACCGGGCGACCAAAACGAAAAACCCCGTGATCCTTCCGGATCACGGGGCTTCGTATTTTGGCGGAGAGGGTGGGATTCGAACCCACGGTACGGGGAAACCGTACGCCTGATTTCGAGTCAGGTACATTCGACCACTCTGCCACCTCTCCTTCCTTGCTGCTTCATTTCCCGGTTGGTCGTGTCCGGGAAAGAAAAGATTATAGAACGATCTCTTCGGAACTCACAAGCGTTTTTTGCAAAATTTTTTGCGAGCCCGTCGAAGACCGATCGCGCAGCGATCTCACGACGCCTGCGCAGGCGCTTCGATTCGCTCCATGCCGCCCATGTACGGACGCAGCGCCTCGGGCACCGTGACCGAACCGTCGGCATTCTGGTAGTTCTCCAGCACCGCGACGAGCGTGCGGCCGACCGCGAGGCCGGACCCGTTCAGCGTATGCACGAGTTCCGGCTTGCCCTGCGCGTTGCGGAAACGCGCCTGCATCCGCCGCGCCTGGAACGCCTCGGTGTTCGAGCAGCTCGAGATCTCGCGATAGGTGTTCTGCGCGGGCAGCCACACTTCGAGGTCGAACGTCTTCGCGGCCGAGAAGCCCATGTCGCCCGTGCACAGCGTGATCACGCGGTACGGCAGGCCGAGCTTCTGCAGGATCGCCTCCGCGTGGCCGACCATCTCGTCGAGTGCCGCATACGACGCGTCCGGCGCGACGACCTGCACCATCTCGACCTTGTCGAACTGGTGCTGGCGGATCATCCCGCGCGTGTCGCGGCCGTACGAACCGGCTTCCGAGCGGAAGCACGGCGAATGCGCGGTCAGCTTGATCGGCAGCGCGGAGCCTTCGACGATCGACTCGCGCACGGTGTTCGTCAGCGAAATCTCGGACGTGGAGATCAGGTACTGCGTGATCGTGTTTTCAGCGCCGCCCTTCTCGACGCGGAACATGTCGTCCGCGAACTTCGGCAGCTGGCCCGTGCCGTACAGGATCTCGGGATTCACGATGTACGGCGTGTACGTCTCGCTGTAGCCGTGCTGCAGCGTGTGCGTGTCGATCATGAACTGCGCGAGCGCGCGGTGCAGGCGTGCGATCGAGCCGCGCAGCATCGTGAAGCGTGCGCCGGCGAGCTTCGCGCCGGTTTCGAAATCGAGGCCGAGCGGCGTGCCGACGTCGACGTGATCCTTCACCTCGAAGTCGAACTGGCGCGGCGTGCCCCAGCGGCGCACTTCGACGTTGTCGGCTTCGTCCTTGCCGACCGGCACGCTTTCGTGCGCGATGTTCGGCATGCCCAGCATCAGGTCGGACAGGCGCGTCTGGATCTCGCCGAGCTTGGCCTCCGACGCCTTCATTTCGTCGCCGATCCCGCCGACTTCGGCCATGACGGCCGACGTGTCCTCGCCCTTCCCCTTCATCGCGCCGATCTGCTTCGACAGGCTGTTGCGGCGCGCCTGAAGCTCTTCGGTACGGGTCTGGATCGCACGGCGTTCCGCTTCGAGGGCGGAGAACGCGGCGACGTCGAGGGTGTAGCCGCGATCGGCGAGGCGCTTCGCGACGCCGTCGAGGTCTTTGCGCAGCAACTGGATGTCGAGCATGGGAGGACTTGGAAAATCGTTGTGTAAGACGGGAATTCTAACGCACCGCGGGGCCGCCACGGCATTGGCCGGATGGACAGTGCCGCAAACGCGCGACGGGCGTGGCAGTATCGCATTGCCGGCCTGCGCGCCGGCAGCCGGCGAAGCGCGTTGCGCGACGCCGCGGCGCAGCGCGCGACAGCCGCCCCGGCCGGGCGCAACGCGGCGGGCAACGCACCCGTCTTCGCATCACCATCACCCGAGGGAACCCGATGGCCATCGAACTGGACAAGGATGTCCGCGACCGCGCGATCGCGTCGCTGCAACGCTATTTCACAGAAAACATGGACGAGCCGATCGGCAACATCCAGGCCGGAGCGCTGTTGCATTTCTTCGTCGAGGAAATCGCGCCGGCAATCTACAACCTCGCGATCGCCGATGCGCAGGAGCGCCTGCACGCACGGGTCGCCGAGCTCGACATCGACTGCCACGAGGAGCCGTTCGAGTACTGGAAGAAGCAGCCGGGCCGCCGGCGCTGACACGCCCCAGGCAGCGCCGGCCGTCGGGCCGCGCGCGGCCGGTCAGTCCTTCTTGCCGGCCTCGCGGTCGAGCTCGCGCAGCCACGCGAGCTTGTCGGCGATCTTCGATTCGAGCCCGCGCGGCACCGGCTTGTACCAGCGCGGCTCGCGCATCCCTTCCGGAAGATACGACTCGCCGGCCGCATAGGCATTCGGCTCGTCATGCGCGTAGCGATACGCGTGACCGTAGCCGAGTTCCTTCATCAGCTTGGTCGGCGCATTGCGCAGATGCACGGGCACCTCGCGCGACTTGTCCTGCTTCACGAACGCCATCGCCTGGTTGAACGCGTTGTAGCCCGCATTGCTCTTCGCCGCGCACGCGAGATAGATCACCGCCTGCCCGAGCGCCAGCTCGCCTTCGGGCGAGCCGAGCCGCTCGTAGGTCTCGGCCGCGTCGTTCGCCACCTGCAGCGCGCGCGGATCGGCGAGGCCGATGTCTTCCCACGCCATCCGCACGATGCGCCGCGCGAGATATTTCGGATCCGCGCCGCCGTCGATCATCCGGCAGAACCAGTACAGCGCACCGTCCGGGCTCGAACCGCGCACCGACTTGTGCAGCGCCGAGATCTGGTCGTAGAAGTTGTCGCCGCCCTTGTCGAAGCGCCGCGCGTTCAGCGTCATCGCGCTGCTGACAAACTCGGCATCGATGGTCGTGACCTTGGCGGACGCTGCGGCCGTCTGCGCCTGCTCGAGCAGGTTCAGGAAGCGCCGCGCGTCGCCGTCCGCATAACCGATGAGCGTATCGATCGCCTTGTCGTCGAACGCGAGCCCGTCGAGCGCGATTTCCTGCGCGCGCTTGAGCAGCTGACGCATCTCGTCGTCGTTCAGCGACTGCAGCACGTACACCTGCGCCCGCGACAGCAGCGCCGAGTTGACTTCGAAGCTCGGGTTCTCGGTCGTCGCGCCGATGAAGGTCACGAGCCCCGACTCGACGAACGGCAGCAGCGCATCCTGCTGCCCCTTGTTGAAGCGGTGGATTTCGTCGACGAACAGGATCGTGTGGCGGCCGGTGCGATTCAGTGTGTCCTTCGCCTGCTCCATCGACTCGCGGATGTCCTTCACGCCGCCGAGCACCGCGGACAGCGCGATGAACTCGCAGTCGAACGCGAGCGCGGTGAGGCGCGCGAGCGTCGTCTTGCCGACGCCGGGCGGCCCCCACAGGATCATCGAATGCGGCTTGCCGGATTCGAACGCGAGCCGCAGCGGCTTGCCTTCGCCCAGCAGATGCGTCTGGCCGATCACCTCGGCGAGCGTCTTCGGCCGCAGCGCCTCGGCGAGCGGCCGGCGCGGCTCGACTTGAAACAGGTCGGACATGAACCCTCGCTCCAGATCAAACGATGGCGGCCGAACGGGCCGCCGGACCCGACATTATGACAGCCGCGCGACTGCACCGCCGCGCCTGGTGCTTGCGCCCGATCCCGACGCCCGATGCCCGCGCCCGATGCCCGCGCCCCAAAAAACAACACGGGCCTGCCGTCGCCGGCAGGCCCGTGTCGGGAAAACGGCGTGGTGCCGGTCAGCCGTTGATCACGTCCGCGCCCTTCGGCACGACGAACTTGAACGTATCGCTCTTCAGCGGCGGGTTCGTCTGGATGTTCGTGAACGTGAGCAGCGTGACGTTGCCGAATACGTCGTGCAATTCCATCGCGGCGAGCGTGCCGTTGCGGAAGCCGATGCCGATCCGCTGGAATTGCGTGTCCTGCGCCTTCGGCAGCATCTCGAGCCACTCGATGCCGCCCTTCTCGCCGGCATCGCGCAGCGTGTAGTTCTTGTCGAGATCGTTGCTGCCGAACAGGATCGCGGCCGGGCTCGCGCCCAGCGCGCCGTTCAGCTTGCGTTCGGTGACCTGGTTCAGGTCGCGGTCGTACACGTAGAGCTTGTCGCCGTCGGCCTGCAGCACCTGCTGGTACGGCTTCTGGTACGTCCAGATGAACTTGCCGGGACGCGAGAACACGAACGTGCCGCTCGAATTGTCGTTCGGCTTCGGCGCGGCCTGCACGGCGCTCGCGCCCTTGGCCGGTGCCTTGACGATCTGCTGCGTGAAATCGCCTTTCGCCGAGCGCACCTGCGACACGAAGGCCTTCAGCTGCTCGGTGCCGCCCGCGAACGCGTGCGTCGCCGCGAGCATCAGCGATGCGCCGGCGAGCGCCGCGCCGAGCCAGCGCCGCGTCGAACGAAGGGACACTGCGAACGAATGTTGCTGCATATTGCGGTTTTCTCCCTGGGTGGCCGGCGCTGCGGGCGCCGCGGACTCATTCCGCGTCGCGCGCCGGCACAAGAATTTCGCGGTTGCCGCTCGACGACATCGCCGACACGAGCCCCGATTGTTCCATCTGTTCGAGCAGCCGCGCCGCACGGTTGTAGCCGATCCGCAGATGGCGCTGCACGAGCGAAATCGACGCGCGGCGGTTCTTGATGACGATCTCGACCGCTTGGTCGTACAGCGGATCAGACTCCTCGCCGCCTTCGCCGGTTCCCGCGCCGGCCGAGCCCTCGTCGCCGTCGGCCGTGCCGCCTTCGAGCAGCCCCTCGACGTAGTTCGGCTCGCCCTGCTCCTTGAGCTTCTCGACGACGCGATGCACTTCGTCGTCGGCGACGAATGCGCCGTGCACACGCACCGGCAGCCCGGTGCCCGGCGGCAGGTACAGCATGTCGCCCATCCCGAGCAGCGACTCGGCGCCCATCTGGTCGAGAATCGTGCGCGAGTCGATCTTCGACGACACCTGGAACGCGATCCGCGTCGGCACGTTCGCCTTGATCAGGCCGGTAATCACGTCGACGGACGGACGCTGCGTCGCGAGGATCAGGTGGATGCCGGCCGCGCGCGCCTTCTGCGCGATCCGCGCGATCAGTTCCTCGACCTTCTTGCCGACGACCATCATCAGGTCGGCCAGCTCGTCGATCACGACGACGATGTTCGGCAGGCGGCCGAGCGGTTCAGGATCGTCCGGCGTCAGGCTGAACGGATTCGGAATCTTTTCCTCACGCTTCGCCGCGTCGTCGATCTTGTTGTTGTAGCCCGCGAGGTTGCGCACGCCGAGCTTGCTCATCAGCTTGTAGCGGCGCTCCATCTCCGCGACCGTCCAGTTCAGCGCATGGCCGGCCTGGCGCATGTCGGTGACGACCGGGCACAGCAGGTGCGGAATGCCTTCGTAGACGCTCATTTCGAGCATCTTCGGATCGATCAGGATCAGGCGCACCTGCTCGGCGGTGGCCTTGTACAGCAGCGACAGGATCATCGCGTTGATCCCGACCGACTTGCCCGAACCGGTCGTGCCGGCCACCAGCAGGTGCGGCATCTTCGCGAGGTCCGCGCATACCGGCTTGCCGCCGATGTCCTTGCCGAGGCTCAGCGTCAGCGCCGACGACGCGGCCGCATAGACTTCCGAGCCGATGATCTCGGACAGGTGGACCGTCTGGCGGCGCTGGTTCGGCAGCTCGAGCGCCATGTAGTTCTTGCCGGGGATCGTCTCGACCACGCGGATCGACACGAGCGAAAGCGAACGCGCGAGATCCTTCGCGAGGTTGACGATCTGGCTGCCCTTCACGCCGGTGGCCGGCTCGATCTCGTAGCGCGTGACGACCGGGCCCGGATACGCGGCGACGACGCTCGCCTCCACGCCGAAGTCCTTCAGCTTCTTCTCGATCAGGCGCGACGTGAATTCGAGCGTATCGGCGGAAATCGCTTCCTGCGTCTTCGGCGCGGGATCGAGCAGCGACACCGGCGGCAGCGTCGAATCGCCCGGCAGGTCGGTGAAGAGCGGCACCTGGCGCTCGCGCTCGACGCGCTCGGACTTCGCCGGCGTGACGACCGGCGGCACGATCGTCACGGGTTCGTGATCCTCGATGCGCACACGCTCCTCTTCGACCTTGCCTTCGCGGCGCACGGCCGCGGCCTCGCCGAGCTTGCGGTCGCGCTCGGCCTCGCGGCGCAGCTTAGCGACGTTGACGGCGGACAGGATCGCCCCGCCCACGCGCTCGGCGACCGACAGCCACGAGAAGCGGAAATACAGCGACAGGCCGATCGCGAGCAGGATCAGCAGCAGCAGCGTGCCGCCGGTGAAGCCGAACGCGTGCGACATCGCACCCGCCACGGCCTCGCCGATCACGCCGCCCGGTGCGCGCGGCAGCTGCACCTTCAGCGACCACATGCGCAGCGCCTCGATGCCGTCGCACGCGAGCACGACGAGCACGAACGCCAGGATCTCGGTGAGCCAGCCGATCGGCCGCTCGGGTTCGTCGGCGACCGCCTCGTGGCGCGTGATGCGCCGGTAGTTGACCGCGATGCGCCGCCCGAGCGGCACGATCAGCCAGTAGGCCGACAGGCCGAACAGCAGCAGGATGATGTCGGCCGTCCACGCGCCGACGCGGCCGGCCCAGTTCGAGATGTGGTCCACCTGCGCGGCGTGCGTCCAGCTCGGATCGCGCCGGCTGTAGCTCAACAGGGCCATCACCAGAAAAGCGCAGAGCGCGACCTGGAGAATCCAGCGGATCTCCGTGAGGAGCTTCGACATCCGGTGCGGCAACGCCTGTGCCTGGGCGGAATAAGGAGCTTTTGCCATGAATCCGTATAAAGAGGACGGGCCGCGCGCCCGCCTGTCGTTCGATCGCGCTTATTGTAAACGCTGCACCGGGGCGCCAAGTGTAAATGACGGTTACATAAGAGGGTCGGGGCGGCCGAAGCCGATACCCGCGCATGCGATCCGGCCGCCGGTCGGCCCGTGACGCCGGGCCGCGGCAATGCGCCGCCACTGGCGGCAGCCGCCCGCGCCCCACCCCGACCAGCCCGCCCAACCTGCCCCGCGGCTGCGGGCGCCCCACCGAGAAACGCTATCGCCACGATTGAAACTCTCGTTCGGCAGCGCAGCAACGGGGCCTTTATAATGCGCGTCTGATACCCATCTACGACGGCATCCCGGTCAACCCAGACCGTCCGGCGAGCCTTACCCCGCCCGCCGCGGCCGCCCTTTACGGATTCGCACATGTCCACGCCCAAACACGCCAAAGTCCTGATTCTCGGTTCCGGCCCCGCCGGCTACACGGCTGCCGTCTATGCGGCTCGCGCCAACCTGTCCCCGGTGCTGATCACCGGCATCGCGCAGGGCGGCCAGCTGATGACCACGACCGACGTCGAAAACTGGCCGGCGGACGCGAAGGGTGTGCAAGGCCCGGAACTGATGGCGCGCTTCCTCGAGCACGCCGAGCGTTTCAACACCGAAATCGTCTTCGACCACATCCACACCGCGAAACTGCACGAAAAGCCGATCCGGCTGATCGGCGATTCGGGTGAATACACGTGCGACTCGCTGATCATCGCGACCGGCGCATCCGCACAGTATCTCGGCCTGCCGTCCGAAGAATTGTTCATGGGCAAGGGCGTGTCGGCCTGCGCGACCTGCGACGGCTTCTTCTACCGCAACCAGGAAGTCGCGGTGATCGGCGGCGGCAACACGGCGGTCGAGGAAGCGCTCTACCTGACGGGCATCGCGAAGAAGGTCACGGTGATCCACCGCCGCGACAAGTTCCGCGCCGAGCCGATCCTGATCGACCGCCTGCTGGAGAAGGAAAAGGAAGGCGTCGTCGACATCAAGTGGGATCACGTGCTCGACGAAGTGACGGGCGAGGATTCGGGCGTCACGGGCCTGCGCATCAAGAACGTGAAGACCGGCGAGAAGCAGGACCTCACCGTGCAGGGCGTGTTCGTCGCGATCGGCCACAAGCCGAATACCGACCTGTTCCAGGGCCAGCTCGAGATGAAGGACGGCTACATCCTGACGAAGAGCGGCCTGCAGGGCAACGCGACGTCGACGAGCGTGCCGGGCGTGTTCGCCGCCGGCGATGTGCAGGACAACGTGTACCGCCAGGCGATCACGAGCGCCGGCACGGGCTGCATGGCCGCGCTCGACGCGCAGCGCTACCTCGAAAGCCTGCACGACAAGAAGTAAGCGTCGAGCCTTCGCGCGCCGGGCGCTACAATGGCGTCCGCTGCCGCGAAGCGGGCTTGACCGGAAAGCCGCTGCCGTCGCGCAGCGGCTTTTTTTGTGCCCGCGCGCCCGAACGCGCCTGCCCGGTTACCGAATCATGGCGAAGAACCAGCCCCATCCGAGCGATCCCGCGAAGCGGAAGATCGCCGCCCGTCCCGCGAACCCCGCGCCGGCCGCCCCGCCGCCCGCGCCCGATCCGGCCGCATTGCGCGGCCAGGGCCTCGCGGGCCTCGGCGCGTTGCGCAAGGCGCTGCAAGGCGAAGCCGATCGCCGCGACCGCGAGCGCATCGAAACCGCGAAGGCCGAACGCAAGGCCGAAGCCGACGCGAACCTGTTCCGCAACGAAATCGGCGCGATCCAGCCGCTGAACGCGCCGCCGCGCGCGAAATCCGGCCGTACGCCGCCCGACCCGGTGCCGAAGCAGACGCAGCGCGACGAGGAAGCCGTGCTGAACGCGACGCTGTCCGACGAATTCGATCCCGAGACGCTGCTCGACAGCGACGAATCGCTGTACTACCACCGCCCCGGCATCAGTCGCGACGTCGTGCGCAAGCTGAGGAGCGGCGCGTGGATCGTGCAGGCGCAGATCGACCTGCACGGGATGCGGCGCGACGAGGCGCGCGATGCGCTCGCCGAATTCATCCGCGAAGCCGGCAAGAAGGGGCTGCGCTGCCTGCGCGTGATCCATGGCAAGGGGCTCGGCTCGATCGGCAAGGAACCCGTGCTGAAAGGCAAGGTGCGCGCGTGGCTCGTGCAGAAGGAAGAAGTGATCGCGTTCTGCGAGGCGCGCAGCCACGACGGCGGCGCGGGCGCGGTGCTCGTGCTGCTGCAGCCGCTCGCGGCGCCCGCCGATCGGGGGCCGCGTGCCGCATCCTAGGCTGACGCTCGCGATCGCGGTACTGGAGGCGATCGCGACGCTGGCGTTCGCAATCTCGGGCTTCATCGAGGCGCGCAAGAACCGTCTCGACTCGGTCGGCACGTTCGTCGTCGCACTCGCCACCGCATTCGGCGGCGGCACGCTGCGCGACATCCTGCTCGAACGCCGCCCGTTCTACTGGGTCGTGCACGACGACTACGTGATCGCGATCTTCGTGCTCGCGCTGTTCGCGCCGTTCGTGTTGCGGATGCTGTCGCGGCTGTCGGCCGAGCGGCTGCTGCTGGTGGCCGACGCGATCGGGCTCGGCATCTTCAGCATCTCGGGCACCGCGATCGCGCTCGATGCCGAGATGCCGCGCTTCATCGCGGTGATGATGGGCGTGATCACGGGCGTGGTCGGCGGGATCATCCGCGACGTGCTGTGCAACGACATCCCGCTGATCCTGCGCGATTCGCGGCCGTACGCGACCTGCGCGTTCGTCGGTTGCTGGTTCTACCTGCTGCTCGCATGGCTGCAGTTCGACTCGGTGTACAGCGTACTGCTCGCGACCGGCTTCATCCTCGTCGCGCGGCTCGCGACGTTCAAGTTCGACGTGCGGTTGCCGCACTGATCGCCGCCGCGACACCAGACGCACCGCCAGAAACAAAAGGGGCCGCTCCTTCGAGACGGCCCCTTCTTCATTCAGCGCAACCGCGGCCTCACGCGATCCGCTCTTCCGACGCCGGATCGAACAGCACCGCCTTCGACACGTCGAACAGCAGCGACTGCGTCTGCCCCGGCTGCGGGTTCGCGGCCGGATGCACGCGGCTCACGATCCGCTTGCCGTTGACCTGCGCGAACACGTGCGTGTCCGGCCCGGTCGGCTCGGTCACGTCGACGCGCACGTCGATCGGCTGCAGCTTCGACGCCTCGCCGTGGTGCGCATTGCGCGCGTCGGTGATGCGCTCCGGACGCAGGCCGAGGATCACCTCGCGGCCCACGTGGCCGTTCATCCGCTTCGCGTCGAACGGCAGGTTCAGCGCGCTGCGCGCGAGGCCCGTATCGATCTCGAGCGCGACCCCGCTGCCCTGCTCGACCAGGCGGCCGTTGATGAAGTTCATCGGCGGCGCGCCGATGAAGCCCGCGACGAACAGGTTCGACGGCGAATCGTAGATTTCCTGCGGCGCGCCGAACTGCTGGACCACGCCGTCCTTCATCACCGCGATCCGGTCGCCGAGCGTCATCGCCTCGATCTGGTCGTGCGTCACGTAGACGATCGTCGTGCCGAGGCGCTGGTGCAGCAGCTTGATTTCCGCGCGCATCTCGATGCGCAGCTTCGCGTCGAGGTTCGACAGCGGCTCGTCGAACAGGAACAGCGACGGATCGCGCGCCAGTGCACGGCCCATCGCGACGCGCTGGCGCTGGCCGCCCGACAGCTGGCCCGGCTTGCGGTCGAGCAGGTGCTGGATCTGCAGCATCGCCGACACGCGCTCGACGATCTGCTGCTGCTCGCTCTTCGGCACCTTGCGGATGTTCAGGCCGAACGAGATGTTCTCGCGCACCGTCATCGACGGGTACAGCGCGTACGACTGGAACACCATCGCGATGTCGCGATCCTTCGGCGACAGGTCGTTGACGACCTTGCCGTCGATGCAGATCTCGCCGCTCGTCACGGTCTCGAGACCGGCGATCATGTTGAGCAGCGTCGACTTCCCGCAGCCCGAGCCGCCGACCAGGATCAGGAACTGTCCGTCCTCGATCTCGATGTCGACACCCTTCAGGACCGGCACCCCGTTCGGGTAGGTCTTGTACACGTCACGGATGGAAAGGCTTGCCATGCTGTGAATCCTCTGTCTCGTCTCGCGCGGCGCCACGGCGCCGCGTCGGGTTCGTTTCGATGCGCCGCGCGTCGTGCGCGGCCGGTTCGTCGTATCGGATGAAGCCGCGCTTACCCCTTCACCGCGCCCGCCGTCAGCCCGCGCACGAAGTAGCGGCCGGCGACCACGTAGACGAGCAGCGTCGGCAGCGCGGCGATGATCGCGCCGGCCATGTCGACGTTGTATTCCTTCACGCCCGTCGACGTGTTGACGAGGTTGTTCAGCGCAACCGTGATCGGCATCGAGTCGACGCCGGAGAACACGATCCCGAACAGGAAGTCGTTCCAGATCTGCGTGAATTGCCAGATCAGGCACACCATGAAGATCGGCAGCGACACCGGCAGCAGGATCTTCGTGAAGATCGTGAAGAAACCCGCGCCGTCGATGCGCGCGGCCTTCACGAGCTCGGCCGGCACGCTCACGTAGAAGTTGCGGAAGAACATCGTCGTGAAGGCGATGCCGTACACGACGTGCACGAACACCAGGCCCGGAATCGTGTTGGCGAGGCCAAGCATCCCCTGCAGGCGCGCCATCGGCAGCAGGATCACCTGGAACGGGATGAAGCAGCCGACCAGCATCATCGTGAACAGCGCATCCGCGCCGCGAAAGCGCCAGTGCGTGAGCACGTAGCCGTTGAACGCGCCGATCAGCGACGAGATCAGCACGGCCGGAATCACCATCTGCAGCGAGTTCAGGAAGAACGGCTTCATGCCGTCGCAGCGCACGCCGGTACACGCGCCGCTCCACGCCTTCACCCACGGATCGAAGGTCCAGTGCGTCGGCGGCGTCAACAGGTTGCCGGTGCGCAGCTGGTCGAGGTCCTTGAAGGAGGTCGACAGCATCACATAGATCGGGAACAGGAAATACAGCGCGAACAGGATCAGCGCCGCATAGATCACTGCCCGGCTGATCGTCACTTTAGGCTGCATTGCGGGTGCTCCTCGATTCCATATACATCAGCGGCACCAGCACCGCGACCACGGTCGCGAGCATCATCACCGACGACGCCGCGCCGAGCCCGAGCTGGCCGCGGTTGAACGAAAACGTGTACATGAACATGGCCGGCAGCGACGACGACGTGCCGGGGCCGCCGGCCGTCAGCGCGACGACCAGGTCGAAGGTCTTGATCGTGATGTGGCAGAGGATCAGCAGCACCGAGAAGAACACCGGGCGCATGCTCGGGATCACGATCTTGCGGTAGATGGTCGGCAGCGTCGCGCCGTCGACCTGCGCGGCCTTGAAGATCTCGCCGTCGACGCCGCGCAACCCGGCGAGGAACAGCGCCATCACGAAGCCGGTCGACTGCCACACGGCGGCGATCACGATACAGAAGATCGCCTTGTCCGGATCGTCGAGCCAGCCGAACGAGAAGCTCGTCCAGCCCCAGTCGTGCATCACCTTCTCCAGGCCGAGGCCCGGGTTCAGGATCCACTGCCATGCAGTGCCCGTGACGATGAACGACAGCGCCATCGGATACAGGAAGATCGCGCGCAGCGCGCCTTCGTTGCGGATCCGCTGGTCGAGCAGGATCGCGAGGAACAGCCCGAGCGCGACGCAGATCGCGATGAACGGAATCCCGAACCAGCCGAGGTTCGCGGCGGAGGTCCACCACACGTCGTTCTGGAACAGATCCGAATAACGGCCGAAGCCGTCGAATTCGTAGTTCGGCAACAACCGCGAATTGGTCAGCGACAGATAGCCGGTAATCAGGATGAAGCCGTAGATGAACACCACGGCGATCGCGAGGCTCGGCGCGAGCACGAGCTTCGGAATCCAGCGATCGGCGAAGGCCGACATCGGCGACGTGCGCCGTGCGGCGGCAGCGCCGGATCCGTTTCCGCTAAGAGGGGCAGCCACTTGATTCGACTCCTGGAACGAGGGTGACGCAGGCCGGGCCGGCGCCGGGTACGGCACGGGCCCGCGAGCGAGCCCGTTTGCTGCACATGCAGGAACGCCCGGCCGATCCTGCGTTTCCGGCCGGGCGCCTGTCGCGCTTTACTTCACCTTCGCGGCCTTCGCGAGCGCGGCGACCGCGCTCTTCGAATCCTGCTGCGAGTTCATGAACTTCGTCACGACGTCGGTGATCGCGCCGGCCGTTGCATCGCCCTGCGCCATCCCGTGCGCGAGCGACGGCACGAAGCCGCCCGACTTGATCGCGGTCTGCTCGTCGGCATACGACTTCTTCGCGCAGTCGTCGAACTTGTCCATCTTCACGCCGAGGCGCACCGGCACCGAGCCCTTCAGCAGGCTGAACTGCTCCTGGAAGTCCGGCGTCATGATCGTCTTCGCGAGTGCGACCTGGCCCGGCGTCGCGTCCTTCTGCCCCTTCTGCTGGAAGAACACGAACGAGTCGACGTTGAACGTGTACGAATTCGCGGTGCCCGGCACCGCCGCGCAGATGTAGTCCTTGCCCGCCTTCTTGCCGGCGTTCTCGAACTCGCCCTTCGCCCAGTCGCCCATGAACTGCATGCCGGCCTTGCCGTTGATCACCATCGCGGTCGCGAGGTTCCAGTCGCGGCCGTTGCGGCCCGTGTCGAAGTAGCCCTGGATCTTGCGGACCGTGTCGAACACCGACAGCATCTGCGGCGACGTCAGCGTGGCCTGGTCGAGATCGACGAGCGCCTTCCTGTAGAACGCCGGACCCTGCGACAGCACGACGTCTTCCCACAGCGTCAGGTCCTGCCACGGCTGGCCGCCCATCGCGACCGGCTGGATGCCGGCAGCCTTCAGCTTGTCGGCCACCGCGAAGAATTCGGGCCAGGTGGTCGGCACCTTCGCCCCGACCTTGTCGAGCGCGGCCTTGTTGATATAGAGCCAGTTCACGCGGTGCACCGAGAACGGCGCGGCGACGGTGTGGCCCTTGTACTTGATGATCTTGTCGATTTCCGGCGGCAGGTTCTGCTTCCAGTCGCCGGCGGCGGAATCGATGTTGACGAGCACGCCCTGGTCGGCCCAGTCCTGGATCAGCGGGCCCTTGATCTGCGCGGCCGACGGTGCGTCGCCGCTGATCACCTTGGTCTTCAGCGCGGTCATCGCCGCGGCGCCGGCGCCGCCCGCGACCGCGAAGTCCTTCCACACGTAACCCTGCTTCTGCACGTCGTCCTTCAGCACGCCGACGGCCTTCGACTCGCCGCCCGAGGTCCACCAGTGCAGCACGGTTACGTTCTCGGCCGCCTGCGCCGCTGCGGCGCCAGCCATCAGACCCGCGGCGCAGAGCGCGCCCATGATCGAGCGAACTTTCATTACTTATCTCCTCCAGACTGAATCAACTCGTGAGGTTCCCTGACGGGGAACCGGCTTCTTGATAAACGACGGGGAAATCGAGCCGCGGGACGCATTGCAGCGTACGGGGCCGATGACCGGCCGGGCTCTTACAGAAAGCGTGAATCGAGATTCAACGGCGTGTCTCCTCTTTGTGTTTCTGGCCCGCCGCGATGCCGCGGCGCGAGCCCGGGGGCGACGATGCGCGGACGATGCGCACCGTCAATGTCCGATAACATTCGGCACAAGGCGCTCCCGAAGGCGAAGCTCGCGCAGTTCATCGACCGCGCTTCTTTTTTTCTTCGCCCAGGTGCTACCCCTTGCGGCGGATTGTAGTTAAACTACAATTCAGTGTCAAAAATATTTTTATCGCACTACGGATCGCTTCCCAGCACCCCCAATCGGCGGAGACACATGCATACCGATTCCAGCTTTACCTTCGTACTTTTCGGCGGCACCGGCGACCTGTCGATGCGCAAGATCCTGCCCGCGCTGTTCGAAGCGCACCGCGGCAACATGCTTGCGGAAAGCGGCCGGATCGTTGCCGTCGCGCGGCACGAATCGGATCGGGCCGGCTATCTCGAGTGGGTCGACACGCATGTGAAGCCGCATGCGGCGAAGGCGGCCGGCAAGGCATTCGACGAAAGCGTGTGGAAATCCTTCCTCGAGCGCATCGAATACGTGAAGCTCGACCTCGGCCGCGCGGAGGACTACGTCGTGCTGCGCGACGCGGTCGCGCAGCTGTCCGGCATCCGCGTGTTCTATCTCGCCACGGGGCCGTCGCTGTTCGTGCCGATCTGCAAGGCGCTCGCGTCGGTCGGCCTGAACGAGGGCGCGCGCATCGTGCTCGAGAAGCCGCTCGGCTACGACCTGAAATCGTCGAACGCGATCAACGACGCGGTCGGCGAAATCTTCGCGGAAGACCAGATCTACCGGATCGACCACTACCTCGGGAAGGAGCCGGTACAGAACCTGCTCGCGCTGCGCTTCGGCAATGCGCTGTTCGAGCCGCTGTGGCGCCGCGAATGGGTCGAGAGCATCCAGATCACGATCGCCGAGGAGCTCGGCGTCGAGGCGCGCGGCGATTTCTACGACAATACGGGCGCACTGCGCGACATGGTGCAGAACCACCTGCTGCAGCTGCTGTCGATCGTCGCGATGGAGCCGCCGCACTCGATGGATTCCGACGCGGTGCGCGACGAGAAGCTGCGCGTGCTGCGTGCGCTGAAGCCCATCGATCCGCGCGACATCGGCAAGGTCGCGGTGCGCGGCCAGTATCATGCGGGCGTGATCAAGGGCGCACAGGTGCCGGCCTATGCCACCGAGCCCGGCGTGAAACCCGACAGCCCGACCGAAACCTTCGTCGCGCTGAAGGTGGAGATCGAGAACTGGCGCTGGGCCGGCGTGCCGTTCTTCCTGCGCACCGGCAAGCGTCTGGCCGACCGCGTCGCGGAGATCGTCGTGAACTTCCGGCCGGTGCCGCACTCGGCGCTGGGCCCGACCGCGCTGCGCCCCGGTTCGAACCGCCTCGTGATCCGGCTGCAGCCGAACGAGACGATTCGTCTGTACTGCCTCGCGAAGCAGCCCGGCGAAGGGATGAACCTCGCGAGCGTGCACCTCGACCTCGCGTTCGACCAGTTCTTCAAGGAAGGGCAGATGGAGGCGTACCAGCGCCTGCTGCTCGACGTGATCAACGGCCGCCTCGCCCTCTTCGTGCGTCGTGACGAGCAGGAAGCCGCGTGGCGCTGGGTCGAGCCGATCCTGAACGAATGGGCACGCTCGCTGAAGCCGCCGAAGCCGTACGCGGCAGGCACGTGGGGGCCGGCCGCGGCGAGCGCGATGCTCGCGCAGCACGGCACCTGCTGGCTCGAAGAAGAAAACTGATGCAAACCGTTGTCGTGCGCGCCAGCGCGCGGCAACGTGCCCCACGATTCGCACGAATTGAACAGACAAAGCAGTCCGGAGGAGATGTGATCGAGATCCACGCTTTCGACACCCAGGAAGCGCAAAGCGAAGCGCTCGCGCGCGCCGTCGGCGATGCGCTGCGCGCCGCGCTCGCCGGCCCCGCGCGCCCGACGCTCGCGGTGTCCGGCGGCACGAGCCCGCGCCCGTTCCTGCACACGCTGTCGCACGCAGCGCTCGACTGGGCCGGCGTCGACGTCACGCTGGTCGACGACCGCTGGGTGCCGGAGAACGATGCGGCCAGCAACGCGCAGCTCGTGCGCGACACGCTGCTGCAGCACGCGGCGGCCCCTGCCCGCTTCCTGCCGCTCGTCGACACGCGCGCATCGCTCGATGCGCACGTCGCCGCGCTCAACGCCAACGCCGACTACCGCGTGCCGAACGTCGCGGTGCTCGGCATGGGCGAGGACGGCCACACGGCGTCGATCTTCGCGGACGCGCCCGAATGGGACCATGCGATCACGACGCCCGAGCGCTTCGTCGCCGTGCATCCCGGCGCCGCGCCGCATGCGCGCGTGAGCTTTTCGCTCGATGCGCTGAAGCGCGTCGACCGGCTGTTCCTGTTGATCGCGGGCAGCCGCAAGCGCGACGTCCTCGACGCCGCGGCCGCGACGCTGCAGAAGAACGCGATTTCCCAACTGGCCAACGACAAGGGGACCCAGCTCGATGTCTACTGGTGCGCAAAGTAAGGCTGTCGTCGCGGGCCAGCATGCCGACGGCCCGCGCCTGCTCGCGGACGTCGGCGGCACCAACGCGCGATTCGCGCTGGAAACCGGCCCCGGCGAGATCACGCAGATCCGCGTCTATCCCGGCGCCGACTACCCGACGCTCACCGACGCGATCCGCAAGTATCTGAAGGACGTGAAGATCAGCCGCGTGAACCACGCGGCGATCGCGATCGCGAACCCGGTCGACGGCGACCAGGTGACGATGACCAATCACGACTGGAGCTTCTCGATCGAGGCGACGCGTCGCGCGCTCGGCTTCGACACGCTGCTCGTCGTCAACGACTTCACCGCGCTCGCGATGGCGCTGCCGGGCCTGACCGATGCGCAGCGCGTGCAGATCGGCGGCGGCGCGCGCCGCCAGAACAGCGTGATCGGGCTGCTCGGGCCCGGCACCGGGCTCGGCGTGTCCGGCCTGATTCCGGCGGACGACCGCTGGATCGCGCTCGGCAGCGAAGGCGGTCACGCGTCGTTCGCGCCGCAGGACGAGCGCGAGGATCTCGTGCTGCAGTACGCGCGCAAGAAGTTTCCGCACGTGTCGTTCGAGCGCGTGTGCGCGGGGCCCGGCATCGAGATCATCTATCGTGCGCTCGCCGCGCGCGACAAGAAGCGCGTCGCCGCGACCGTCGACACGGCCGAGATCGTCGAACGCGCGCATGCGGGCGACGCGCTCGCGCTCGAGACGGTCGAATGCTTCTGCGGGATCCTCGGCGCGTTCGCGGGCAGCGTCGCGCTGACGCTCGGCGCGCTCGGCGGCGTGTACATCGGCGGCGGCGTCGCGCTGAAGCTCGGCGAACTGTTCACGCGCTCGTCGTTCCGCGCACGCTTCGAGGCGAAGGGCCGCTTCACGCAGTATCTCCAGAACATCCCGACCTACCTGATCACCGCCGAATATCCGGCGTTCCTCGGGGTATCGGCGATCCTCGCGGAGCAGCTGTCGAACCGTTCGGGCGGTGCGTCGTCGGCCGTGTTCGAGCGGATCCGCCAGATGCGCGACGCGCTGACGCCGGCCGAGCGCCGCGTCGCCGATCTCGCGCTGAACCATCCGCGCTCGATCATCAACGACCCGATCGTCGACATCGCGCGCAAGGCGGACGTGAGCCAGCCGACGGTGATCCGCTTCTGCCGCTCGCTCGGCTGCCAGGGGCTGTCGGACTTCAAGCTGAAGCTCGCGACCGGCCTCACCGGCACGATTCCGATGAGCCACAGCCAGGTCCATCTCGGCGACACGGCCACCGACTTCGGCGCGAAGGTGCTCGACAACACGGTGTCCGCGATCCTGCAGCTGCGCGAACACCTGAACTTCGAGCACGTCGAGAACGCGATCGAGATCCTGAACGGCGCGCGCCGCATCGAGTTCTACGGGCTCGGCAACTCGAACATCGTCGCGCAGGACGCGCACTACAAGTTCTTCCGCTTCGGAATCCCGACGATCGCGTACGGCGACCTGTACATGCAGGCCGCATCGGCCGCGCTGCTCGGCAAGGGCGACGTGATCGTCGCGGTGTCGAAGTCGGGGCGCGCGCCGGAGCTGCTGCGCGTGCTGGAGGTCGCGATGCAGGCCGGCGCGAAGGTGATCGCGATCACGTCGAGCAACACGCCGCTCGCGAAGCGCGCGACCGTCGCGCTCGAGACCGATCACATCGAGATGCGCGAATCGCAGCTGTCGATGATCTCGCGGATCCTGCATCTGCTGATGATCGACATCCTCGCGGTCGGCGTCGCGATCCGTCGCGCGTCGACCAACGGCGAGCTGCCGGAGGCCGTCGCGCAGGCGCGCGCGCGGGCGAGCGACGACGAAACGGCCGACGTGCTCGACTGGCTGAGCCACGGCGCGTCGCCGGCGGCGAAGGACGTCGCGCGGGATTGACGCTTCGGCGAAACGCCGTCGATACACGACACCCCGAATGCTGGATTCAAGCCCGGCGTTCGGGGTGTTTCGCATGTGCGGTACCCCCCCGCACCACAGCGGCCCGGCAGGCATCGACGATGCCGTCTGCCGAGGGCTGCGCGTGACGTCATACGTTCGTACACGCCCCCATTTTCGAACAAGTCCAATTGTCAGCAGTTGCCCAGGCTCGGTAACTTCCTTCGCTCCGCGTGATGCGACCATCCGCGCTTGTCAAGCCGGAGGACAAGGTGTTCTGATGAGCCAATTTACATGGAACGAGTTTGAGGATTTTGTGAGAAGGGAGACCGGTGTTAGTCCCCAAAAAATTCTCACAAAAGGTCATGCCGTCGAGGGTGATTTGGATAT
The DNA here is from genome assembly GCF_905339895.1 of Burkholderia sp. BCC1988. Classification (NCBI taxonomy): domain Bacteria; kingdom Pseudomonadati; phylum Pseudomonadota; class Betaproteobacteria; order Burkholderiales; family Burkholderiaceae; genus Burkholderia; species Burkholderia sp. BCC1988. The sequence continues at coordinate 46,821 of NZ_CAJPHA010000006.1, read as the reverse complement.
CACTGGCGACGATGCGATCGAGTTTATGGAGAGCTTCTTCGACAGGTTTCCGGTGCAGGTTGGCGATTTTGAGTTCAATCGCTACTTCTCAGGAGAGGGCTTCAGCTTGATTGAAGTGGCGCGGATGGCTTTCTCCAGAAAACGCCGAGAAAAATATGACAAAGTGCCACTGACTCTAGGCATGCTCTATCAGGCTATTTTGGATGGAGAGTGGAACAATCAGCGCTTGGAAAGTCTGCCGCGCTGATCGTACCTCGCCAAATAGACCGGTTTTTTTTAGGCGATGTGTTGGATCTGTGCACGCGTCTGGAGGCTGCCATGAGACAAAATCCGCTGCTCCAGCGTGTGATATTTTTGGCACTGACGTTGGCGGCACAATCGGGCCATGCAACAGATACGACATCGTCGCCACAAGCCAGCGCCCGAACCTACGCCCAGAATTACAAGGACATGGTGCTCGCCGAGTGTGTCGCGACTGCTTATCGGAATGAACCGTCCGCTGCGATGGACGCGGGAAGCAGCGCGAGTGCGCTGATGGACTGGACGTACTTCGATCTGGAACGGAATCCCGACGCGGGCAAATCGCTGGTCAATCGTTTTCTTGCACGCGACTATCGCAATCCGATCGTCGAATCCGAAATCAAAGGCGTCGGGTTCGATTTTTTGAAATGCCTGGACCTGTACCACAGCAAGGAACTCGACGCTCAGGTCAAACGGTTTGTCATCAACCCGAAGCGCAGCTATCGACTCGATAATCGCTCGTCAGACCGCTCCAGGTGAGGCCGATCCTCCCGCACCGCTCAAGCCCCCGCTTTCACCGGCCGGCCATGCCAGCGCAGCACGAGGTAACGCCCGACGAAACACAGCACACCGCAGACGCCGATCGTCACGCCCATCGCGAACGGCGTGCCGTCGGCGAGTGCGCCGATCGCGACGCTCGCGAGCGCGCCGAGCGCGAGCTGCATCGCGCCGAACACGGCCGCCGACGCACCCGCGTTGTGCGGATAGCGGTGCATCAGGTCGGTCGTGCAGTTCGCGGACAGGATCCCGACCACGCCGACGACGAAGAACAGGCACACGACGATCGACCACAGCCCGCCCAGCCCCGTCAGCGCGACGAATGCGACCGCGAGCGACGCGACGCAGCTCACGAGCGACGCGGCCGCGATGATCCGCAGCGAGCCGATGCGGCCGACGAGCCGCGTGTTCGCGAAGTTGCCGATCATGATGCCGACGACATTCAGGCCGAACAGCAGCCCGTAATGCTGCGGCGACACGTGGAAATACTCGATGTACACGAACGGCGTCGCGGTGATGTACGAGAACATCGACGCGAACGCCATCCCGCCGCACAGCATGTGTCCCCATGCGACCGGATCGGACAGGATGCGCCCGTACGACGCGAACGACGCGAGCACGGCCGTGCTCTTGCGCCGCTCCTTCGGCCAGGTTTCGGGCACGCGCAGGTACGCGGTCGCCGCGCACAGCGCACCGAACGCGGCCAGCACGACGAACACGCCGCGCCAGCCGGCGAAGCGCAGGATCTGGCCGCCGATCAGCGGCGCGAGCAGCGGCCCGACCGCGGTGACGATCGCGACCATCGACAGTACCTTCGCCGCATCGGTAGGCTCGTGCGCGTCGCGCGCGATCGCACGGGCGAGCACCGACGCGGCGCCCGCGCCGAGCGCCTGCAGGAAGCGCACGAGGATCAGCATGTCGATCGAGCCCGACACGAAGCAGCCGACACTCGCGAGCGTGAACAGCGCGATGCCGCCGAGCAGCACGGGCCGGCGGCCCCACGTGTCGGACAGCGGACCGTACAGCAGCATGCCGATCGAGAAGCCGGCCATGAAGCTCGTCAGCGTGCGCTGCGCGGCGCCGGGGCTCACGGAGAAGCCGTCGGCGATCGACGGCAGGCTCGGCAGGTACATGTCGGTGGCGATCGGCCCGCAGGCGGCGAGCGCACCGAGCAACAGGATCAGCCGGGCATCGGGCCGGCGCCGGACGACGTGGGACATGGGTATCCGCAATGGAGGCCCGCGCGCATCGAGGCACGCGTGGCGGTGAAGACGGGAGGCTACGCCGCAAGCGGCGCGTTCAAGCACATGATTGTACGCGCAACTTTTTCGCGTGCCGCGCGCGGTCTGCCGCGCCAGGCTGGAACACGCGCGCATGACCGGCGTCGCGGCAGACCGCGCGCGGATTCGATTAAGCTTGCTGCTCCCCGCCTCTCTTGTCTGATCAATCCGACGCACGACCGACCCGATGACCGCCTTCCTGCTGATCTGGAGCCCCAAGAAATGGCCGTGGCCCGAGCTGCCCGACGTCGCCGCGCGCGTGAAGGCCGGCGAGGCCGTGCACGACGTGTGGGGCTGCGGCTTCGCGCGCGGCATCCTGCCGGGCGACCGTGTGTTCCTGCACCGCGTCGCGCAGGCGCCGAAGGGCGTGTTCGGCTCGGGCTACGTGACGCGCGCGCCCTACGAGGTGCCCGACCCGGCGACGAAGCGCGGCTACCGGCTGTGCATCGATTTCGTCTACGACTGGCTGGTCGACGCCCACCAGGACGTCGTGATCCCGCGCGACGCGCTGCGCGCGCATCCGTACTCGGTGCAGACCTGGGACGCGCAGTCCTCCGGCACGTCGATCAAGCCGATGGTCGAAGGCCCGCTCGAGAAGCGCTGGGCCGAGCTGACCGGCAAGCGCCGGTCGCCACGATAAACGGGCCGGATCGGCCGCGCGCCGTTCGCGCCGGCCAATCTCCCACGCGCGCAAAGGCCGCATACCGGGCCGCGGGCCCGCCGGGCGCGTCTCCGGTACAATCAGACGATCGTTCCGCTCAGGCGCCGCGGCCCGTGCACAGGCCCCCGCGCCCTTCTCTCGCAGGTTTCGCACATGTCCAACAATCAGATCCTCTTCGAACGCGCCCAGAAGACCATCCCGGGCGGCGTCAACTCGCCGGTGCGCGCCTTCCGTTCGGTCGGCGGCACGCCGCGCTTCGTGTCGCGCGCGCAAGGCCCGTACTTCTGGGATGCCGACGGCAAGCAGTACATCGACTACATCGGCTCGTGGGGCCCGATGATCGTCGGCCACGTCCATCCGGAAGTGCTGTCGGCCGTGCAGAGCGTGCTCGCCGACGGCTTCTCGTTCGGCGCGCCGACCGAAGCGGAAATCGAGATCGCCGAGGAAATCTGCAAGCTGGTGCCGTCGATCGAGCAGGTGCGGATGGTGTCGAGCGGCACCGAGGCCACGATGAGCGCGCTGCGTCTCGCGCGCGGCTTCACGGGCCGCAGCCGCATCGTCAAGTTCGAGGGCTGCTACCACGGCCACGCGGACAGCCTGCTGGTCAAGGCCGGCTCGGGCCTGCTGACGTTCGGCAACCCGACGTCGGCCGGCGTGCCCGCCGACATCGCGAAGCACACGACCGTCCTCGAATACAACAACGTCGCCGCGCTGGAAGAAGCGTTCGGCGCGTTCGGCGACGAGATCGCCGCGGTGATCGTCGAGCCCGTCGCGGGCAACATGAACCTCGTGCGCGGCACGCCCGAGTTCCTGAACGCGCTGCGCGCGCTGTGCACGAAGCACGGCGCCGTGCTGATCTTCGACGAAGTGATGTGCGGCTTCCGCGTCGCGCTCGGCGGCGCGCAGGCGTACTACGGGATCGCGGCCGACCTCACCTGCCTCGGCAAGGTGATCGGCGGCGGGATGCCGGCTGCCGCGTTCGGCGGCCGCCGCGACATCATGGCCCACCTCGCGCCGCTCGGCGGCGTGTACCAGGCCGGCACGCTGTCGGGCAACCCGATCGCGGTCGCCGCGGGCCTGAAGACGCTGCAGCTGATCCAGGCGCCCGGCTTCTACGACGCGCTCACCGCGCAGACGAAGCGCCTCGCCGACGGCCTCGCGGCCGAAGCGCGCGCGGCCGGCGTGCCGTTCGCGGCCGACTCGATCGGCGCGATGTTCGGCCTGTACTTCGCCGAGCGCGTGCCGACCAGCTTCGCGGAAGTCACGAAGAGCGACACCGAGCGCTTCAACCGCTTCTTCCACCTGATGCTGGACGAAGGCGTGTACTTCGCGCCGTCCGCGTACGAGGCCGGCTTCGTGTCGAGCACGCACGACGACGCGGTGATCGACGCGACGCTCGCGGCCGCGCGCCGCGCGTTCGCGGCGCTGGCCGCCTGACCCGGGTCCGCACGCATGTTCTCGGATACCGATTTCGCCCACATGCAGCGCGCGCTGACGCTCGCGGCGCGCGGCATGTATACGACCGCGCCGAACCCGCGCGTCGGCTGCGTGATCGTCAAGGACGGCGACGTGATCGGCGAAGGCTTCACGCAGCCGGCCGGCCAGGACCACGCGGAAGTGCAGGCGCTGAAGGACGCGCGCGCGCGCGGCCACGACGTCGCCGGCGCCACCGTGTACGTGACGCTCGAGCCGTGCAGCCACTTCGGCCGCACGCCGCCGTGCGCGAACGCGCTGATCGACGCGCGCGTCGCGAAGGTCGTCGCGGCGATGGAAGACCCGAATCCGCAGGTGTCGGGCCGCGGCCTCGGGATGCTGCGCGACGCGGGCATCGACGTGCGCTGCGGGCTGCTCGCGCATGAAGCGGGCGAACTGAACATCGGCTTCGTGTCGCGGATGACGCGCGGCCGCCCGTGGGTGCGGATGAAGACGGCCGCGTCGCTCGATGCACGCACCGCGCTGCCGTCCGGCGAAAGCCAGTGGATCACCGGCGAGGCCGCGCGCCTCGACGGCCACGCATGGCGCGCGCGCGCGTGCGCGATCCTCACCGGGATCGGCACCGTACGCGAGGACAACCCGCTCCTGACCGTGCGCGGCATCGACACGCCGCGCCAGCCGCAGCGCGTGCTGGTCGACAGCCGCCTCGACCTGCCGCTCGATGCGCGCCTGCTCGAGGGCGCGCCGTTGCTGATCTTCTGCGGCCGGCTCGATGCCGCCGGCGAAGTGCGCGCGAACGTGCTGAAGTCGCGCGGCGCGGAAATCGTGCCGCTCGCGAATGCGCACGGCAAGGTCGACCTGCCCGCGATGCTGGCGGCGCTCGGCGCGCGCGGCGTCAACGAGTTGCACGTCGAGGCCGGCCACAAGCTGAACGGCTCGCTGCTGCGCGAGCAGTGCGTCGACGAGCTGCTGGTCTATCTCGCGCCGAGCCTGCTCGGCAGCGACGCGGCCGGCATGTTCGACCTCGCCGCACCGGCGAGCCTCGACGCCCGCACGCGGCTCGCGTTCCACAGCGTCGAGCGGATCGGCGACGATCTGCGGATCCTGGCGCGTGTCGCGCCGCCCCCTGCCACGCATTGAACGGAGCCGTCACGATGTTTACCGGAATTGTCGCGGCCGTCGGCCGCATCGAATCGATCACCCCGCTCGGCGCGTCGCCCGACGCGGGCGTGCGGCTGACCGTCCAGGCCGGCGGGCTCGACCTCGCCGATGTCGCGCTCGGCGACAGCATCGCGATCCAGGGTGCGTGCATGACGGTGATCGCCAAGACCGGCACCGGATTCGACGTCGACGTGTCGCGCGAAAGCCTGAACCGCACGGTCGGCCTCGCGCAACCGGGCGAAGTGAACCTCGAGAAGGCGCTGCGCGCGCACGACCGCCTCGGCGGGCACATCGTGTCGGGCCACGTCGACGGCCTCGGTACCGTGACGCGCTTCGCGCCGGTCGGCGAGTCGCACGAGCTGCGCATCGTCGCACCGCGCGAGCTCGGCCGCTATCTGGCGTACAAGGGCTCGATCACGGTCAACGGCGTGAGCCTGACCGTCAACACGGTCGACGATCGCGCCGACGGCTGCGAATTCTCGATCAACCTGATCCCGCATACGGTCGATGTCACGACGCTGCGTCACGTGAAGGCCGGCGACAAGGTCAATCTCGAAATCGACATGATCGCGCGGTATGTCGAGCGGATGATGTCGGCATCGCAGGGCGTGCATCAGGACTGATCCGGCGGTTCCGCCCCCTGGGCAGGGATTGGCGGCCGGCGGCTCGGCGCGGCACCTGGCCTGATGGCCAACGACGCGCACGCGCCATCCCGTCGCGCTAAGATGCAACGGCAGCGTTTTCGGCGCCGCGACGCACGGTGCGCCGCGTACCGGCTGCCCCTTTTCCTCCAGGAGTCGTCCCCATGTCCATCTCGATGTACCAGGCTTCGCTGCCCGTCCTGATCCGCGGCCTGACCAACCTGCAGCACATCCTCGGCAAGGCGCAGGCGCACGCGGCCGAGAAGCAGATCGACCCGTCGGTGTTCATCGGCGCACGCCTCTATCCGGACATGCTGCCGCTCGTCCGCCAGGTGTACATCGCGACCGACACGGCCAAGGGTTGCGCCGCGCGGCTCGCCGGCGTCGACATCCCGAGCTTCCCCGACGTCGAGCAGACGTTCGACGAACTGCATGCGCGCATCCAGAAGACGATCGACTACCTGAAAGGCTTCGACGCCGCGCAGATCGACGGCAGCGAAGCACGCCAGGTCGTGCTCAAGATGCGTGTCGGTCCGATCGAGTTCACCGGGCAGTCGTACCTGCTGAACTTCGTGCTGCCCAACTTCTTCTTCCACGTGACGACGGCGTACGACATCCTGCGTCACAGCGGCGTCGAACTCGGCAAGCTCGACTACCTCGGCGGCCGCAACGATCACGCGTGACGCACGGCCGGGTCCCGGCCAGCCTGCGGCTGCCTGACATCGGGCGGGCCGCGGCGGCCCGGGCAGGCCCGCCTCGCAGGCCGGTCGCACCGCGTTTCGGCGCGCTCGCCGGCCGCGCGCAGCCGGTGCCAGCCGAAACGCGGTCCGGCTGGCGTAAAATACGCACTTTCCTCTTTCTCGCCCCCTTATGACGCTCGCCTCCACGCTCGACATCATCGCGGAGTTGAAAGCCGGCCGGATGGTGATCCTGGTCGACGAAGAAGACCGCGAAAACGAAGGCGACCTCGTGATCGCCGCCGAATTCGTCACGCCGGAAGCGATCAACTTCATGGCCAAGTACGGCCGCGGCCTGATTTGTCTGACGTTGACGCAGGAACGCTGCAAGCAGTTGCACCTGCCGCTGATGACCTACCGCAACGGCACCCAGTACGGCACCGCGTTCACGGTCAGCATCGAAGCGGCCGAAGGCGTGACGACCGGCATCTCGGCCGCCGACCGCGCGCACACGATCGCCACGGCGGTCGCGCACGACGTCCGTCCCGAGCACATCGTGCAGCCGGGCCACGTGTTCCCGATCATGGCGCAGCCGGGCGGCGTGCTCGTGCGCGCCGGCCACACCGAGGCCGGCTGCGACTTCACCGCGCTCGCCGGGCTCACGCCGGCCGCGGTGATCTGCGAGGTCATCAAGGACGACGGCACGATGGCGCGCCTGCCCGACCTGCTCGAGTTCGCGAAGGAACACGGCCTGAAGATCGGCACGATCGCGGACCTGATCCAGTACCGCAGCCGCACCGAATCGATCATCGAGCGGATCGCCGAGCGCACGATGCAGACCGCGCACGGCACGTTCCGCGCGGTGCTGTACCGCGACCAGCCGAGCGGCTCGCCGCACATCGCGCTGGTGCGCGGCACGCCGTCGCCCGACGTCGATACGCCCGTGCGCGTGCACGAGCCGCTGTCGGTCCTCGACCTGCTCGAGACGGGCGTCTCGACGCACTCGTGGACGCTCGACGCGGCGATGCGCGACATCGCGGAACGCGACCTCGGCGTGATCGTGCTGCTCAACTGCGGCGACACGAAGGAACATCTGATCGACGTCTTCAAGGCGTTCGACGAGGAAGAAAAGGCTGCTGCGCTGAAGCGCCGGCCGGTCGATTTCAAGACGTTCGGCATCGGCGCGCAGATCCTGCGCGATGTCGGCGTCGCCAGGATGCAGGTGCTGTCGAATCCGCGCAAGCTGGGCAGCATGTCCGGCTACGGCCTCGAAGTCACGGGCTTCATTCCGATGCCCGGCGGCGAAGCCAAGTCCTGCCCGGCGTCCCACGCGTAACCCGCCACGACGCTTTCGCCCTATAACCGTTCATCCACACCACGGACCAGATCATGGAAATCGGACAATACCAACCGAATCTCGAAGGCGACGGCCTGCGTATCGGCATCGTGCAATCCCGCTTCAACGAACCCGTCTGCAACGGCCTCGCCGATGCGTGCGTCGAAGAACTCGAGCGCCTCGGCGTCTCCGGTGAAGACGTGCTGCTCGTGTCGGTGCCCGGCGCGCTGGAAATCCCGCTCGCGCTGCAGAAGCTCGCGGAAAGCGGCCAGTTCGACGCACTGATCGCGCTCGGCGCGGTGATCCGCGGCGAGACGTACCATTTCGAACTCGTGTCGAACGAAAGCGGCGCGGGCATCACCCGCATCGGCCTCGACTTCAACCTGCCGATCGCGAACGCGGTCCTGACGACCGAAAACGACGAGCAGGCCGTCGCGCGCATGACCGAAAAGGGTCGTGACGCCGCACGCGTCGCGGTCGAGATGGCCAACCTGACGATGGCACTCGACCAGCTCGGCGACGACGAGGACGAAGAAGAAGACGAAGACGACGAAGAGGAGCGCGCATGAAGAAGAGCGCCCGCCGACAATCGCGCGAGCTGGCGACGCAGGGCCTGTATCAGTGGCTGCTGTCGAACGCGGCCCCCGGCGAGATCGACGCGCAGCTGCGCGGCGCGCTCGGTTACGACAAGGCCGACAAGGAGCTGCTCGACGCGATCCTGCACGGCGTGATTCGCGAGCATGCGACGCTCGTCGAAGCCCTCACGCCGTCGCTGGACCGTCCGGTCGACCAGCTGTCGCCGGTCGAACGCGCCGTGCTGCTGATCGCGACGTTCGAGCTCACGCATCATGTCGAAACGCCGTACCGCGTGATCATCAACGAAGCAGTCGAACTCGCGAAGACGTTCGGCGGCTCCGACGGCTACAAGTACGTCAACGGCGTGCTCGACAAGCTCGCCGCGAAGCTGCGCCCCGCCGAAACGCAGGCGCGCCGCAACGGCTGATTCCGCAGGTGGACGGGCGCGCGAGCGCCCGTTTTTCGTTCTCCCTCCCCCTCCCCGCTCCGCCCGACCGATGAATACCACCGCCGATTCGCTCGTCACGCTCGCCGCACGCGTCGACGCGATCCAGCCCTTCTACGTGATGGAACTGATGAAGGAGGCACAGCGGCTCGAGTCCTCCGGGCGCGACGTTATCCACATGGGCATCGGCGAGCCGGACTTCACCGCACCGGAGCCCGTCGTCGAGGCGGCGGCGGCCGCGTTGCGCCGCGGCGTCACGCAGTACACGAGCGCGCTCGGCATCGCGCCGCTGCGCGAAGCGATCGCCGCGCACTACGCGCGCGCGTACGGCCTCACGATCAGCCCCGAGCGGATCGTCGTGACGGCCGGCGCGTCGGCCGCGCTGCTGCTCGCGTGCCTCGCGCTCGTCGGCCGCGACGACGAGGTGCTGATGCCCGACCCGTCGTACCCGTGCAACCGGCACTTCGTCGCGGCGGCCGAAGGCCGCCCGGTGCTCGTGCCGAGCGGCCCGGAAGCGCGCTTCCAGCTCACCGCGGACGACGTCCGCACGCGCTGGGGCAGCCGCACGCGCGGCGTGCTGCTCGCGTCGCCGTCGAACCCGACCGGCACGTCGCTCGAGCCGGACGAACTGAAGCGGATCGTCGCAGCCGTGCGCGCCCGCGGCGGCTTCACGATCGTCGACGAGATCTACCAGGGGCTCAGCTATGACGCGGCGCCCGTGTCGGCGCTGTCGTACGGCGACGATGTCGTCACAGTCAACAGCTTCTCGAAGTACTTCAGCATGACCGGCTGGCGGCTCGGCTGGCTGGTCGTACCGCCCGCGCTCGTGAGCACGTTCGAAAAGCTGTCGCAGAACCTGTTCATCTGCCCGTCCACGCTCGCGCAGCACGCGGCGCTCGCGTGCTTCGAACCGGCGGCGCTCGACATCTACGAGGCGCGCCGCCTCGAATTCAAGCGTCGCCGCGACTTCATCGCGCCGGCGCTCGAACGGCTCGGCTTCACGGTGCCCGTGATGCCGGACGGCGCGTTCTACGTCTATGCGCACTGCGGCGGCGTCGCCCATCCGGCGGCCGGCGACAGCGCGGCGCTCACGCAGGCGATGCTGCACGACGCGGGCGTCGTGCTGGTGCCGGGCATGGATTTCGGCGTGCATGCGCCGCGCGACTATATCCGGCTGTCCTATGCGACCGCCTATTCGCGCCTCGAAGAGGCCGTCGACCGGCTTGCGACGCTGTTCGGCCAGCACTGAGGTCCGAGCGGCCCTCCCGGCCGGCGTGCCGGGCGCTACCGTCCGCGCCAAAACGAAAAGGCACCCGAATCGGGTGCCTTTTTGCTTGAGTCCTGCCGGAACCGCGGGGCGTTGCGTGACTTACGCGCCGAGCTCCGAATGATCGCCGTGCGCCTGCTTCGCGGTGTCGACGCTTGCGTCGTCCTGCTGCGGCGCGCCCTTCGGCGCGGCGGCGGCCTTCGCGGCGATCGGCTGCGCGGTGTCGAGCGTCGCGTGCACGCGCTTTGTGCTGCCTGCCGCTGCCGTCACGGCCGCGGTGACGATAGGCTTCGACGGCTGGGCCGGCGCCTGCGGCGCATTGACCGGCACGCTGCGGCCGTGCGCGACGTCGCGCAGGCGGCCGCGCTCGGCCATGACCTTCGAGCCGTACACGGTGTCGTCCGGGTTGGTCGAGCCGTTGTACAGACGCAGGCCGTTCGCAAGCGAGCCGCCGCGGGCGATGCAGTCCTTCAGCACGAGCGCGCCGACCTGCAGGTTCGCGAGCGGCTGCAGCGCGGTGTCGGTACCGCCGAAATATTCGAACTTGTCGGAATGGACCTTCGACATGACCTGCATCAGGCCTTGCGCGCCGACGCCGCTTTCCGCGTACGGGTTGAAGCCCGATTCGATCGCCATCACGGACAGCAGCAGCAGCGGATCGAGGCCGACGTCGTGGCCGGTCTGGAACGCGGCCTTGACGAGCTGGCCGAGCGGCTCCTGGGCGACCCGGTAACGGCGCGACAGGTAGGTGGCGACGAGCGCCTGCTGGCGGTTCGACGCGAGCGCACGGTCATCGCGCGCATCGGCCGGGACCCGCTGGGACGGGATCAGTTTCGCGAGCGCGACAGGCGACGGGCCGTTGCGGGCCGCATCGGACGCATCGCTTTGCGCGGCGGTTTCCGGTGCCACGTCGAGACCGACGGCGAGCGCATCCGTCTCGGGAGCCTCTTCCTGCTGCGGCTGCGCGCCGGCGGGCGCGAAGTTCGGCAGCGGATGGCCGGTCAGCAGACGGGCCGGACCGGCCTGCACGGCCGCGGATACGACCGGCATCAGCTTCGCGGCGAGGTTCCCGCGCACGGTCGGCAGCAGCCACAGGGCCAGTGCGATCGCGACGGCGAAACAGCCGACGACGCTGAATAAATGGTGACTGACACGCGTCCCGCGACGCAGCATGTTGCGCACGATCTGTGCATGCTGCTCACTGGGACGCCACGATAACCAAGCGTTCATTCAGATCATCTCCCATGAACATGACTCGTGCGGCTCGCTCGGCTCGATGGCGAGACAGAAAACGCGCCGCGGAATCACGACGCCGCACGCCTTGGTCGGGGCATGCAGGCATCGGGGAAACGGTATAAGTACCGTTCGAGGCCACGGTATAAGACGGCCGGCACCTTCGCACATGGGGCGAGGCGGGCATACGCGGTGGCACCCACGCAAAAAACCAGCGTCTGGTGGCGCTGGCTGGGACTACGACAAAGGCCGTCGAATACGCCGTGCAGGTTTCGGCGGACGGTGACGCGCTGCGTCAAAGATCGGTGATTGGCGGCTCGAAGCCTTTTACCCTGCAGCCAATGTGAGCGGATTCTAGCAGGGTTTTATAGATCGTCAACACTATAAAACCTCCAAATTATAACAAAAAGTAATTTTGAACCGCCCTTCAGATCGCGAGCCCCCTGCCGTAGGGGCTCTCCGCGCGGTCCACTTTTTTCTCCGCCCGGGCGTGCGCGCGGCGGCCCGGGTAAAATCGGCGCTCGATTCGGGGCCGCAGCCGGCCGCTGCGCCCGCCCATCGCTGCCCGCCTTGCGGGCGGCCCGGACCTTGTTCATGAAATACAAAGACTTACGCGATTTCATCCAGCGCCTCGAGGCGCTCGGCGAACTGCGGCGCGTCACGCAACCCGTGTCGCCCGTGCTCGAAATGACCGAGCTGTGCGACCGCGTGCTGCGCGCCGGCGGCCCGGCGCTGCTGTTCGCCGCGCCGCCCGGCAATGCGTTCCCGGTGCTCGGCAACCTGTTCGGCACACCGCGCCGCATCGCGCTCGGGATGGGCGTCGATGCCGGCGACGACGCCGCGCTCGGCTCGCTGCGCGACCTCGGGCGGCTGCTGTCCGCGCTGAAGGAGCCGGATCCGCCGAAGAGCCTGAAGGACGCCGGCAAGCTGCTGTCGCTCGCGAAGGCCGTATGGGACATGGCGCCGAAATCGGTGTCGTCGCCGCCGTGCCAGGAGATCGTCTGGGAAGGTGCCGACGTCGACCTGCACAAGCTGCCGATCCAGACCTGCTGGCCCGGCGACGCGGGGCCGCTCGTCACGTGGGGCCTCACGGTCACGCGCGGGCCGAACAAGCCGCGCCAGAACCTCGGCATCTATCGCCAGCAGCTGATCGGCCGCAACAAGCTGATCATGCGCTGGCTCGCGCATCGCGGCGGCGCGCTCGACTTCCGCGAATTCGCGTTGAAGAACCCCGGCAAGCCGTATCCGGTCGCGGTCGTGCTCGGCGCGGATCCGGCCACGACGCTCGGCGCGGTGACGCCGGTGCCCGATTCGCTGTCCGAGTATCAGTTCGCCGGCCTGCTGCGCGGCAGCCGCACCGAGCTCGCGAAATGCCTGACGCCCGGCGTCGACACGCTGCAGGTGCCCGCCCGCGCGGAGATCGTGCTCGAAGGTTTCATTTATCCGCAGGAAGGCGCGCCCGACCCCGCCCCGGCCGGCGCACCGCCGCGGCCGGCCGGCAACGCGTCGGCCGCTTATGAGCACGCGCTCGAAGGCCCGTACGGCGACCACACCGGCTACTACAACGAACAGGAGTGGTTCCCGGTGTTCACCGTCGAGCGCATCACGATGCGCCGCGACGCGATCTATCACTCGACCTATACGGGCAAGCCGCCCGACGAGCCGGCCGTGCTCGGCGTCGCGCTCAACGAGGTGTTCGTGCCGCTGCTGCAGAAGCAGTTCACCGAGATCACCGACTTCTACCTGCCGCCGGAAGGCTGCAGCTACCGGATGGCGATCGTCCAGATGAAGAAGAGCTACGCCGGCCATGCGAAGCGCGTGATGTTCGGCGTGTGGAGCTTCCTGCGGCAGTTCATGTATACGAAGTTCATCGTGGTCGTCGACGAGGACGTGAACATCCGCGACTGGAACGAGGTGATCTGGGCGATCACGACGCGCGTCGACCCCGTGCGCGACACCGTGATGGTCGACAGCACGCCGATCGACTATCTCGATTTCGCGTCGCCCGTCGCGGGCCTCGGCTCGAAGATGGGGCTCGACGCGACCAACAAGTGGCCCGGCGAGACGAACCGCGAATGGGGCCGCCCGATCGAGATGGACGCCGCCGTGAAGGCGCGCGTCGACCGCCTCTGGCAGGAGATCGGACTGTAAGTCCGCGCGTTGAACGCACCCGACAAGAACGACGATGAGCTTTCCTCCCGCCTCGATGCTGTCCGACGGATTCTTCCTGTCGCTGTCGCTGTGTCTCGACATCGGCCTCGTCAACGTCGCGATGCTGTCGCTGACGCTGTCGCACGGCTTCCGGCCCGGCTTCTGGCTCGGCGTCGGCTCGTGCGTCGGCGACCTCGTCTACGCGGCGCTCGCGCTCGCCGGCATGGCCGTGCTGCTGCAGTTCGAGGCCGTGCGCTGGATCGTCTGGATCGGCGGCGGTGCGGTGCTGCTGTTCCTCACGTGGAAGATGACGCGTGAAGCGCTCGCGCCGGCCGGCGGCACCGACGACGGCGATGCGGACGACACGCCGCAGCCGCGTGCCAGTGCGCGGCGCAGCTTCATGCGCGGGATGCTGCTCGCGATGTCGTCGCCGAGCGCAATCCTGTGGTTCGCGGCGGTCGGCGGTGCGCTGATCGCGAAAGCCGGCGCGACCACGCCGGCCACGGCGTCGGTGTTCCTGTCCGGCTTCTTCCTCGGCGGCCTCGCGTGGACGCTCTTCATGTGCACGCTCGCGAGCCAGGGCCGCAAGCGCGCGGGCGCGGGGCTGATGCGCGCGTGCCACGTCGCGTCGGCGCTGCTGTTCGCGTATTTCTCGTACAGCGTGATCGTCGGCGGCTATCGCGACCTGATTGCGCACGCCGTGGCGTAACCGGCGCGCACAGGATCGCGCGCCCAATGAAAAACGGCGCAACGCCCCACGCGGGACATTGCGCCGTTTTGCCGCGCGCGGTCAGGCCGCCGCGCGGAATGCGTCAACGACGCCAGTAGCCGTGGTGGCCCCAGCCGCCGTAACCGTGACGCCAGTACGGACGGCCGTAGTAGCCGCCGACGACCACGGGGGGCGGTGCATAGTAGGCCGGCGCCGGCGCGTAATACACGGGCGGGGGCGGCGGTGCGTAGTACACGGGCGGCGGCGCCGCATACACGGGATACGCAGGTGCGATCGGAACCCCGATGCCGACCCCGATCGACACGTGGGCCTGCGCGGCGCTCGCGGCACCCAGGCCCAGCGCGGCGGCGGCGATGAACGGAATGAGCTTTTTCACTTCGATTCTCCTGCTGGAGCGGTAATTTGTGCGCCCCTGTCGGCAACGGCGGGCATGCACGTCGCATGGAAGCAATGTAGCGAAAACCCGCCGCGCGCGTATCGCGCATTTGTTGCAAATTGCAATTCCACCCGGCTGCAAACACCGTGCGGCGTGGCCTTGCGGATCCTCGACATCGCTTGCCGGTCGCGTGATTCCGTCCGACCAGTGAAAGCGCGACACATTGTCCGGTCAGTCTTACCGGATCCGGCAAGCACGGCGGGCACGCTTCCGTAATGAACGATTACAAATTTGAGACAAGACGCCGACAATTCAACGGGGATCTGGCCCCCGCGTGATTCGGGGCCGAATCACGCGATCGTCGCGGACGGCGAAAACGGCCGCGCGAATTTACCGCTACCCCGTGTCGCACGCCGACGTCCAGGTCGTCCTCGCCCGGCGCCGCCCTTGCGCGGCCGCCCCGTCATTCCTGCGATACTGGCGACTGCTCCGTTTCCGCTTCGTCACCCACCATGTCCCTTCCCGACACGCCCCGCCTCGGCTTCATCGGCGCCGGCCGCCTGGCGCGCTGCCTCGCCCTGCGTTTCGCGGCCGCCGGCTTTCCGGTCGTCGCGATCGCGAGTCGCACGGCGGAATCGGCCACGGCGCTCGCCGCGCGCATCGACGGCTGCCGCGCGGTCGACACGCCGCAGCAGGTCGTCGACGCCGCCGACCTGATCTTCCTCACCGTGCCCGACGACCATCTCGCGTCGACCGCCGCGGCGCTGCGGTTCGACGCGGCGCGCGCGGCGAGCCAGGCGCTCGTCCACTGCAGCGGCGCGTCGGCGGTCGAACTGCTCGATCCGGCCAAGCGGCAAGGCGCGGCCACGGGCGGCTTCCATCCGCTCTACCTGTTCGGCGGCACCGACGCCGATCTCGCCCGCATCGACGGCTGCTCGGTCACGCTCGAAGCCGACGGCGTGCTGCACGCGACGCTGCTGCGGCTTGCTGACGCACTCGGCTGCCATCCGCTGTCGATTCCGGCCGGCGGCCGGATGCTCTATCACGCGGCCGCCCATTACGCGGCGAGCTTCGCGCTGTGCGGGCTGTCGGAGGCGGTCGAGCTGTGGCGCGGCCTCGGCTTCGACGAGGAAGCGGCGCTGCGCGCGCTGCTGCCGATGCTCGCCGGCACGATCGAGACCGCGCGCGACAAGGGCCTCGCGAACGCACTCGCGGGCCCGGTATCGCGCGGCGACACCGGCATCGTCGAGCGTCAGCTCGCGCTGCTCGAGGCGCGTGGCGGCGATCACGCGACGCTGTACGCGCTGATGACCCGCCGCGCGGTCGCGCTCGCGGCGAAGCGCGCCGCGCCGCCGGCCGCGCTGCCGGCGCTCGCGCAGGCCGTCGAAACGTCGCTCGCGCGCACGACCGGGCACCCCTCCCCGCCGCGGGACGAGGCGTGATAAGGTGTCGGCCGATGCGCCGCCATCCGGCGTTGGCGGCCGCACGCTACTCGACTGTATAAAAAGGATGCCAACGATGTTCGGCGAGATCGCCCGTTTTCTGCTCAATACCGTCTTCACGCTGTTCGGCGCCGCGCTGATCCTGCGCGTCTGGATGCAGGCCGTCCGCGTGCCGCCGTACAACCCCGTCACGCAGGCCGTGCTGCAGGCGACCAACTGGCTCGTGCTGCCGCTGCGCCGCGTGATCGCGGGCGTGCGCGGCATCGACTGGGCAAGCGTCGTCGCAGCGCTGCTCACCGCGCTCGTCTATGTGGTGCTGATGGTCGTGATGGCCGGCTTCGACCCGGCCTCGGTGATCGCGACGCTCGTCGTGGTCGCGCTGCTCACCGTCGTGAAGTGGGCGCTCAATCTCGTGATCTGGATGACGATCCTGATGGCGCTGCTGTCGTGGCTCAATCCGCGCTCGCCGGCGATGCCGATCCTCTACCAGCTCACCGCACCGTTCCTGAACCCGCTGCGCCGCGTGATCCCGAACCTCGGCGGCATCGACCTGTCGCCGATCCTGCTGTTCGTGATCGTGCAGGTGCTGCTGATGATCGTCACGCGCGCCGCCGTGTCGCTGACGATCTTCGGCATCTGATCCGACGTGTCGCGCTACGCTGCCGGCCCCTGCGCCGGCGGCGCCTCGAGCGTGTCGATCACGCCGAAATTCGCCGGAATCATCGCGTAGCACACGCGCACTTTCTCGCGCGACACGCGCTCGAGCAGCCGCTGCGCCTCGTCCTCGGTGACGATGAACTCGACCTCGACCGCGAGCGAACCCTGCAGTTCGAAAAAGCGGTCCTCGTGCAGCACCCGATGCCGGCCGAAGCCGGCCATCGCGCGAAACGCCGAACCGCCCGCGACCCCCATCCGGTTTCCCTCCTCCAGCAACCACTCCCACAGCGGCTTCCAGTGCAGCCGGTGCTGCTCGTGCACGTAGAAGCGCAAGAAGACCCTGTCCATCGCGTCCTCCCGGTGCCGGCGCGCTCAGGCCGCCGCGAACCACGCGCGCGCGGTCCACATGCCGAGCGCCGTCAGCGTGAACGATCCAGTCAAGTGTAGGGCAGCCACCGCGAACGCCCATCCGAATTCGCCCTGCACCGCGTGCGTCATCACTTCGACCGAATAGGTCGAGAACGTCGTGAGGCCGCCGAGGAAGCCGGTGATCACGAACAGCCGCCACTCGGGCGGCAGCCCGACGCGGGTGGTAAAAACGACGGCGGCAACGCCGATCACGTAGCCGCCGATCAGGTTCGCGGCGAGCGTGCCGAGCGGCACGGCGGGAAAGAACGCGTTGAGCCCAAGGCTCAGGAACCAGCGCAGCAATGCGCCGAGTCCGGCGCCGACGAAGATCGCGACCATCGAATAGAACAAGGGAACTCCTCGCTGACGAGCCCGCATCGCGGATGCGGCCTACGCCGAACTGTATGCGCAATCGCGCCGCGGCGGCAATGCCGGAGGACCGGCGGACGCGGCCCGGATCGCGTCGCACCGGCATCACGCATTTCGTTATTCCGGCATCCGTGCCGCAATCGATTTTTTCCAATCGATTACGCCGGACATTACAAATCAAACCGGCGTCGATTATTTATCAGATTTTTAATACCGGAAAGATCAGCTTCATCGGGCGGCACGCCAGCGCTTGAACGCCGCATTCCATTGGTATTTCACGTATTTACCCTCATCAGATATTCCCGTATTCGTTCGATATCCGATGCAATTTACGCAGCCGATTTCGTAGAATTGTTTCGCCCCCTACTCCATCGACATGGAGATTCGAAGAATGAACAATATCCGCCTGTCTTCCATGTTGATACCGGCGCTGTGCGCGTCGCTGCTCGCGTCGAGCGTCGCGCTCGCCGCGGACAACGGGCCGCCGCCCTACGTCGAGGGCGCCCGTGCACCCAAGGGATTCGCCCGTCCGCCGTTCCATACGAAACCGCGCGCAAGCACGGCCACGGTGGCCGGCCTCACGCCGGCGCTCACCCGGCACGCGTACGGATTCGACACGATCGCCAACCAGGGCGACGGGATGGTCGTTGCGATCGTCGACGCGTACGACGACCCGCGGATCGAGTCCGATCTCGGCGTGTTCAGCAACGCGTTCTCGTTGCCGGCCTGCACCACGGCGAACGGTTGCTTCACCAAGGTATATGCACGCGGCGCGCGGCCCAGGGCCGATTCGGGCTGGGCGCTCGAGATATCGCTCGACGTCGAATGGGTGCATGCGATCGCGCCGAAGGCGAGAATCGTGCTCGTCGAGGCCGCGTCGGCCAGCTTCAACGACCTGATGGCCGCGGTCGACGTCGCGGTCAAGCGCGGCGCGTCGGTCGTGTCGATGAGCTTCGGCGGCAACGAGTTCAACAGCGAAACCGGCTTCGACAGCCACTTCAACGTATCGGGTGTCACGTTCGTCGCGTCGTCCGGCGACAGCGGCACCGGCACCGAGTACCCGGCGGCGTCGCCGTACGTGGTGGCGGTGGGCGGCACGACGTTGTCCACCGACGCGTCCGGCGCCTACGTCGGCGAGGCCGCGTGGAGCGGCAGCGGCGGCGGCGTGAGTTCCGTCGAGGGCGAACCGGCCGGCCAGACCGCGTGGCCGGTGCCGGTCGCCGGCAAGCGCGGCGTGCCCGACGTCAGCTACGACGCGAACCCGTCCAGCGGTTTCGCGGTGTACGACTCGGTCACCTACCAGGGGCAGGCGGGCTGGTTCCAGGTCGGCGGCACCAGCGCGGGCGCGCCGCAATGGTCGGCACTCGTCGCAATCGCGAATTCGCTGCGCGCCGCGGCCGGCAAAAGCCCGTTGAGCGGTACCTACAACACGCTCTATACGGTCGGGAAAAACGCCTACGGCAGCGACTATCACGACGTCACGACCGGGTCCAACGGCAGCTGCGGCAGCGTCTGCAACGCCGCGGGCGGCTACGACTACGTGACCGGCCTCGGTTCGCCGCAAGCACCGGCACTCGTGCAGGCGCTCGTCGGCCAGCCGTAACGGGTGAACGCAGGCCGTGCCGGGGTGCGGCGTTCAATCGCCGAGCCATGCGACAAGCCCCGGCGCTCGTGCAGGCGCTCGTCGGCCAACCGCAACGGGCGAACGCAGGCCGTGCCGGGGTGCGGCGTTCAAACGCCGTGCCACGCGCGGTCGAGCGCGGCGAGCGTCGCGAGCGCGCCGCCCTTCAGCCCGATCACGTCCGCGCGGCGCGCATGGGCTTCGCGTGCGTTGATGCGGATCACGTCGGCGCCGAGCCGTTCGCTCAGCAGCCGCACGGTCGGAATCGCGGTGCCCGCGCCGATCTCGACGACGCTCACCCGTCCTGCCCGCGCGATCCAGTCGTGCAGCGCCCGCTCCTGCGCGTCGTAGCGTTCGCCGAGCCAGCCGTGGTCGCCGAACATCAGGATGTTCGGCCGCGCGAGGCCGCCGCACCGCGGGCAGCGCGGCAGCTCGCCGACCAGCCGGCACGCGGCCGCATCGACGTCGGGCGTAAACGGCGCGGCGTCCCACGTGTCGTCCGAGCAGGGTCGCAGGCATTGCATCGAATGAATCGAACCGTGAATCTCGACGACACGCGCCGGATCGAAGCCGGCCTTCTGGAACTGGCCGTCGACATTGCTCGTCAGCACGAAGCCGCCGTTCGGCATCGCGTCCATCCAGCGCCGCAGGATCGCGAAGCCCGCGTGCGGCACCGTGCGACGGTAGAGTTCGAGACGGTGCCCGTAGAAGCCCCATGCGAGCTGCGGATGCGCGCGGAACGCCTGCGGCGACGCGATCTCGTGGAATTCGAAACGCGCGTGGCGCAGCGCCGGATACGCGCGCCAGAAGCCGTCCGTGCCGCGGAAATCGGGCAACCCCGAATCGACGCCGATGCCGGCGCCGGCCGTCACGAGCAGCGCATCGGCCCGCGCGAGCGCCTCGACGGCGGACGCGACCAGATGCGCCGGCAGTGGCGCGGCAGCGGCGTTGGAATCGGCGGAACCGGTGGAGTCGGGCGAATCGGAAATCGGCATGATGGCGCAGCGGTAGCGTCGAACGGTGTACGAATGGCGTCGCGCGATCATACGCCCGTTCGAGTGCCGCGCCGCGGCATCATCCCGTCGTTGCGCGCCCGCCCGCCGGTTCACGCAGCGCGACGTACTGCAGCAGCATGATCGTCTTCGCGTCGACGATCTCGCCGCGCTCGACGGCATCCAGCGCCGCGTGCACCGGCATCTCGACGACCTCGAGATCCTCGCCCTCCTCCGCGATCCCGCCGCCGTCGCCCGTGCGCAGCGACGCATCGTATTCGCCGACGAAGAAATGCAGCTTCTCCGTCACCGAGCCCGGGCTCATGAACGCCTCGAACACCTTGCGCACGCCGCGCACGCGATAGCCGGTTTCCTCTTCGGCCTCGGCACGGATGCGTGCGTCGGGCGTCGCGTCGTCGAGCAGGCCCGCGGCGGCTTCGAGCAGCATCCCGTCGTGTCCGTTGACGAACGCCGGCATCCGGAACTGCCGCGTGAGCAGCACGTCGCCCGTCGCCGCGTTGCGCAGCAGGATGGTCGCGCCGTTGCCGCGATCGTAGGTTTCGCGGCTCAGGCGCTGCCACGTGCCGTCGCGGCGCAGGAAATCGAACGTGACCTTCTTCAGCACATACCAGTCATCGGACAGCACCGTCGTATCGACGATGCGGACGCGGTCCCGCGTTGCGGCCATGGCGGCCTCCCATTCGACAAGTGATGGCACTCATGGTAACGTGCATATTCGTGCAATTTCAAGAAATTTCGTGCAAACACGATGCTGACGACCCAACGCAAGAAAGCGATCCTCGACGCGCTCGCCCGCGACGGCCAGGTGCTGGCTGTCGAACTGAGCGCGCAATTCGGCGTGTCCGAGGACACGGTGCGCCGCGACCTGCGCGAGCTGGCGGCCGAAGGCCTGCTGCAACGCGTGCACGGCGGCGCGCTGCCGGCGTCGCCGGCCGTCGCGCCGTTCGCGCAGCGCGAGACGCTCGACACGGCGGAAAAGCGGCGTATCGCACGCCGGGCCGCGCAAATGATCGCGCCCGGACAGGTCGTGATCGTCGACGGCGGCACGACGTCGGCCTTGCTCGTCAGCCAGTTGCCGCCCGACCTGCGCGCGACGATCGTCACGCACAGCCCGAGCGTCGCCGTCGCGCTGGCGGCGCATCCGTCGATCGACGTGATCCTGATCGGCGGACGGTTGTACAAGCATTCGATCGTCGCGGTAGGCGCCGCGGCGATGGAAGGCATCGCGCGCATCCACGCCGACCTGTATTTCATGGGCGTCACGGGCGTTCATCCGGTCGCGGGGCTCAGCACCGGCGACTTCGAGGAAGCGGCGATCAAGCGCGCGCTGGCCGCGCGAGCCGGCGAGACGATCGTGCTGGCGTCGCAATCCAAACTGCGTGCGGCGTCGCAGTTCGTGATCGGCGAGCTCGCGCTCGCACAGGCCATCGTGGTCGAACGGGAAACCGATGCGGCGCTGACCGAGCCGATCGAGGCCGCGGGCGTGACGGTCGTGCGGGCCTAGCCGCGCGCCGGTTTCGGCGGGCGCGCCGACGTCGTTGGGCAAGCATCCTCGCCGGCCCGATGTCAGCGTGCTGACAGGCACCGCTTGCTACCATGGGCGACTGCCCACCCGCCGCGCCTTGTCCGTCCGATGTCTTCGCCCGCCACCCCGATCGCACCCGCGCCGCCCGACGGCGCTGCCCCGCCCCCCGGCGTCCTCGCCCTGTTCATCGCGTTCGCGCAAATCGGCCTCACCAGCTTCGGCGGCGGGCTGAGCGGGCGCATGATGCGCGACTTCGTGCACGAGCGGCGCTGGCTCGACGAAGAGGCGTTCCTCAACGGCCTCGCGCTGTCGCAGGCGCTGCCGGGCGTCAACGTGAAGAACCTCGCGATCTGGATCGGCTACCGGCTGGCCGGATGGCGCGGCGCGGTGGCCGGCTTCACCGGCGTCATCGCGCCGCCGGCCGTGCTGATCGTGCTGTTCGGCGTCGCGTTCTCGACGCTCACGCGTTTTCCGCTCACGCATGTCGCACTCGCGGGCGCGGCCGCCGCGGCGATCGGGCTGTCGATCTCGATGGCGATCACCGCGGTGCGCCGGCTGCCGCGCCGCGCGCTGCCGTTCGCGGTGACGACGCTCACGTTCGTGTCGGTGGCGGTGCTGCACTGGCCGCTCGTCTGGACCGTGCTGATCGGCGGCACGCTGAGCGTCGCGCTCGAATACCGCCGTGCGGGCGCCGCCGCGGCCGGGAGCGCCGAACGATGACGACCCCGTCGCGCTATGCAGCCCTGTTCGGCGTGTTCGCGCCGCTGTCGATCGCGACGATCGGCGGCGGACAGGCGATCATCGCCGACATCCAGCGGCAGGTCGTCGACGTGCATCACTGGATGACGGCCACGCAGTTCGTGAACGACTTCGCGATCGCGCGGATGGCGCCCGGCCCCGGCTCGCTGCTCGCGACGCTGATCGGCTGGCAGGTGGCGGGCTTCTGGGGCGCGGTGATCGCGACGCTCGCGCTGTTCGGGCCGACCGCGTTCCTGATCTACGGCGTCGCGCATCTGTGGCGGCGGCACCAGGGCGCACGCTGGCAGATCGCACTCGAAGCCGGCCTGCGCCCGGTCGCGGCCGGCATGATCCTCGCGTCGGTCTGGGTGCTGCTGCGCGCGCTCGACGGCGGCTGGGCCGCGCGGGCGATCGCGGTCGGGTCGACCGTGTGCGTGATGGGCACGCGCATTCATGCGTTGCTGCTGATCGTCGTCGGCGCATTGCTGCTGGTCGGCGTGCACGCGATCGGCTGACGGCGGCATCGACGCCAAGCCGGCCCGCCAAAGCATGCACGGCCCGCTTCGCAATCGACGCGCGCTGACACCGGCGGCGCCGGTCAGCGGCCCGCGACCGAGCGAAACGCGCGACAGGCATCGGCATGCAGCTCGAAACCGATGCCCGGCGCCTGCGGCACGGGCGTGTAGCCGGCGTCGACCGTTGCGCCGTCCGCCAGCCCGCTGAACGGATGGAACGCGAACGGGCTGACTTCCGCGCCGCCGAGCCCGAGCGCCGACACGACGTGCAGCGAGAACAGATGACCGCCATGCGGCCAGAACGCATCGCGCCGCCAGCCATTCGACACGAAATGGTCGACGATCTGCAGGTAGCCCGGCAGGCCATAGCAATGCACCGGATCGAACACGAGGACGTCGCGGTCAGGGCGCAGGCCGCCGTAGCGCTCGAGCAGCTTCGCTTCCGCGAGCGAGAACAACGCCTCGCCGGCCGCGACCGGCGGCGCGTATTGCGCAGTCAGGTCCGCATGAAGCGGCAGGTCGAGCGGGTCGCACAGATCCTCGAACCACCAGAGTTCGAACGGGGCCAGCCGCGCGGCGGCAGCGGGGCCGCTCGTCGCGTCGTACCCGTTCATCGCGTCGACCGCGAGATGCGAGCTGTCGGCAAGGCAGGCCGCGGCGGCTTCGATGCGGCGTATGTCCTGGTCGATATCCGGGCCGCCGATCTTGATCTTCGCGTGCGTGTAGCCGAGATCGGCGATGCGGCGCATCTCGTCCGACAGGTGCGCGAGATCGTCGTGCGGATAACGGTAGCCGCCGCCCGCGTAGACGCGCACGCGGGGCGCCGCGTCGCGCGCGAGCCGGTCGGCGACGAAGCGATGGAGCGGCAGGCCCGCGATCTTCGCGGCGGCATCCCAGATCGCCATGTCGAGCACGCCGACCGCGACACAGCGTTCGCCGTGCCCGCCGGGCTTCTCGCCCGCCATCATCGCGCGCCATGCGCGAAACGGATCGAGGTTCGTGCCGGCGTCGTCGGCGATGGCGTGCGCGGCGGCCAGCAGACGCGGCGCGAACCGTTCGCGAATCAGCCCGCCCTGCGCATGGCGGCCGACCGACGCGTAGCCATAGCCCGTGACCGGCCGGCCATCGCGCACCACATCGGTGACGATCGCGACGACGCTCGTCGTCAGGCCGCCCGACGGAATCGCCGGATCGGCATAGCGGGAAACCGGGATCGCCTGCTCGCGGATGTCGGTGATGCGCATGGTCGGGGTTCCGGGAAAACGTTCGGCGTTCGCGGGCCATGCACGCGCGGCAGCCGGCGTGACGGGCGGATCGCTGCATCATAGGCGCTTGCGCGATCGCGCGCGATAGTGGAACCGGCCGAGCGTGCGACCACGCTCGGCGAGCTGTTTCCGAACCGGAACGCGTTTTATTTTATTGGGCCGGCGTTCGCTGCTGGCGGTCCCCGGCTGAAACCGCTGTTCGTCGGTATCGGCTGAAGGTGCGGCTCAACGCGTCGGTGCGACCGGCGCGTTGGCGCAGCCCGAGCCGATCCACACGCTCACGCGAAGACGAAGTACTTGCGCACCGTCTCCACCACTTCCCACGTTCCTTTCATGCCGGGTTCGATCACGAACACGTCGCCGGCCTTCAGGTGCACAGGCACCTCGCCTTCCGGCGTGATGATGCAGTAGCCGTCGAGGAAGTGGCAGTACTCCCATTTCTCGTAGTTCACCTCGAACTTGCCCGGCGTGCAGATCCAGGTGCCCATGATCTTGCTGCCGTCCTTGGAGACGTAGGCGTTGAGGTTCACGGTGTGCGGATCGCCGCCGATACGCTTCCACTTGGTCGCGTCGAGGACCGGGGTCGGGCAGGTTTTGCGCAGAACGGTGATGAAATCGGACATGTCAGCTCCAGACTAACGATCGGGTAAGAGGTCTGTCACGTTAGTTCGAAAGCTGCACCGCAGCTTGTATGCGTCCGACACCGACTCGTCCATTTTCGACATGGGCCCGCATGCAGGCTCCGGACGGCCTTGCGTTGACGTACCGCCGCAGGCCGATTCTTGACGCTCATTACCGGCGATCGATCGCACCGCCACCGGGCAATGCCGGTTTCAAGGCCGGCGGCCAAAACGCCTCAAAACGCCTCGCTTGCAACATTCGCGCCAAACCCTGTAGAATTACGCGTTCTGCGGGCGTCGTATAATGGCCATTACCTCAGCTTCCCAAGCTGATGACGTGGGTTCGATTCCCATCGCCCGCTCCACCTTCGGCTGCTCGGCAGCCTGCGCAAGAGCCGCCTCGTCGAAGGCGGCTTTTTTGTACCATCTGCCTGTCCATCCGGCAGCACCGCTGCGCGTAACGGGCGTAACGGGCCCGCGCCCGAACCAAGCCTTTCTCTGTCACCGATGATGCACGACGATCCGAACGAAGCCGGCCTGCCGCCGGACGACGCCGCCCTTCCCGACGAAGCCGCCGACGGCGCCGACGAAGTCAATCCGCTGCACCGACGCCGCATCCGCAGCTTCGTGACGCGCGCCGGCCGCGTGTCGACCGGCCAGCGCCGCGCGCTCGACGATCTGGGCCCGCGCTTCGTCGTGCCGTACGCCGCTGAAATCCCTGACTGGGACGCCGTGTTCGGCCGCCGCGCGCCGCGCATCCTGGAAATCGGCTTCGGGATGGGCGCGTCGACCGCGGAAATCGCCGCGCATCGCCCGGGCGACGACTTCCTCGGCGTCGAGGTGCACGAGCCGGGCGTCGGCGCGCTGCTGAAGCTGATCGGCGAGCAGGACCTGCCGAACATCCGCATCATCCAGCACGACGCGGTCGAAGTGCTCGAGCACATGCTCGCGCCGGAAAGCCTCGACGGCGTGCACATCTTCTTCCCGGATCCGTGGCACAAGGCGCGTCACCACAAGCGCCGGCTGATCCAGCCGCCGCTCGTCGCGCACCTCGCATCGCGCCTGAAACCGGGTGCGTACCTGCATTGCGCGACCGACTGGCAGAACTACGCGGAACAGATGCTGG
The DNA here is from genome assembly GCF_905339895.1 of Burkholderia sp. BCC1988. Lineage (NCBI taxonomy): Bacteria > Pseudomonadati > Pseudomonadota > Betaproteobacteria > Burkholderiales > Burkholderiaceae > Burkholderia > Burkholderia sp. BCC1988. Next base: position 20,756 of record NZ_CAJPHA010000006.1, on the reverse strand, counting down.
AAGTGCTCGGCGCCGAACCGACGCTCGAAAACACGGCCGCCGACTACGCGCCGCGCCCCGACTACCGCCCCGTCACGAAGTTCGAACGGCGCGGGCTGCGGCTCGGCCACGGCGTGTGGGACCTGGTGTTCCGCAAGCGCGCCGGCTGAACACGACGCGCAGCGGCACGACGCACGCTGCGCGCCGCGCAATGACAAACGGCCCGACCGGCATCTGCTGCCGATCGGGCCGTTTGTCATTGGAAGCGTCCTCGCCCCCGCACCGGCATCACGCCCAGTTCAGCCACCCGCTGTAGCCCACCAGCAGCACGAACAGGCCGAACGCGATCCGGTACCACGCGAACACGGTGAAGTCGTGCGTCGCGACGAAGCGCAGCAGCCAGCGCACGCACACGAACGCGCTGACGAACGCGGCAACCAGCCCGAGCGCGAACAGGCCGAGCGAGTCGACCGTGAATGCCTGCCAGTCCTTGACGGTTTCATAGAGCGTCGCGCCGAAGATGATCGGAATCGCGAGGAAGAACGAGAATTCGGTCGCGACGCGCCGATCGAGGCCGAACAACATCCCGCCGATGATCGTCGAGCCCGAGCGCGACATGCCCGGCACCAGCGCGAAGCATTGCGCGAGGCCGACCTTCAGCGCATCGAGCGGCGTGAGCGCATCGACCGACTGCACGCGCGGCGGCTCGCTGCGTTCGCGCTGCCGCGCCTCGGCCCACAGGATGATCGCGCCGCCGACGACGAGCGCGAATGCGACCGGCACCGGCGAGAACAGCACGGCCTTGATCTTCTTCTCGAACAGCAGGCCGAGCGCGATCGCGGGAATGGTCGCGATCACGACGTTCAGCGTGAAGCGCTGCGCGTCGGGCCGGCTCGGCAGCCCGGACACGATGGACACGATCCGCTGCCGGTATTCCCAGCAGACCGCGAGAATCGCGCCGAACTGGATCACGACGTCGAAGGTCTTCGCGTGCGCATCGTTGAAATTCAGGAAGCTGCCCGCGACGATCAGGTGGCCGGTGCTCGACACCGGGAGGAATTCCGTCAGCCCCTCGACGACGCCGAGGATCAATGCCTTGCAGATCAGGATCCAGTCCATCCGTGGCCCAACTCCGAAGTAGTCGAAAGAAAGGGCCGCGTCACCGCCGCGGCCCGCCCGGCCGCGCGCGGTGCGCCGTCACTTTTCGACGATCGCCACGCGTATGCCGTTTGTAAGAATCGTAATTGTACCGGGTTCGTAGTTCACGCCGGCAAATTGCAGTTGCTCGGGCTTGAACGTATAGATCGGATAATTGGTCAGCACCTGCGTCGCGAGCAGGCCGGCGGCCGCGCCGACCTGTTGCGCGTACATCTGCGCGTTGCCGTCGAGCACGAGGCTGTCGACGGCCGGCGCCTTCAGCACGACCGAGCGGCTCGGCGCGTCGTAGGCCAGCTGGCCCGACACGGTGAACTTGCCGCTCACCGGTTCGCTCAGGAACGGACTCGCGAAATGCGCATCGAGCTGCACGGCGACGCGGTTCTGGTCGGGCAGCAGGTTGACGGCCGGATTCGCCAGCGACACGTCGACGACCTGCGCGACCGTCTTCTGGTACGGAAACTTGCGCGCGACGGCCTTCTGCACGTCGCCGCGCGAGAACGTGTAGTGATCGGGAATGAACGGAAACGTCGACGCACAGGCGGCGAGCGATACCGACACGCCGATGGCGCCGGCGCAAGCGGCGAGGAAGCGGCGCCGGCCTGGCGTGCAAGATGCGGTCATGCTGGACAATCTCCTGTATCGGGCGAAGCGGCAGTCTGGCTATCGGCTCCGCCCCATGTGGCGCTGGGGACCGAAGTTAGTGCTTCGACGCGCGTCGCCGGTTCCATGCGCGCGCCGGCAAACGACAGCGCGACAGCGCGGGCAGCGCGTCAGCGGGCCGCGCCGGGCGACGGCTGCGTCGCGATCTCGAGGCGCGTCAGCCACGCGAGCGCGTCGTCGCGCGACGCAGCGCACATCTCGGCGGACGGCTGCAGCCCGGAACAGCACGCGGGCCGCTCGGGCCGGCCGAAGATCCGGCAGCGCAGGTCGTCGCCGAGCTGCACGCAGCGCACGCCGGCCGGCTTGCCGTCGGGCATCCCCGGAATCGGCGAGGAAATCGACGGCGCGATGCAGCATGCGCCGCACCCCTCGCGGCACGCATGCGGCGGCGGGACCTCGGCGGGCGCCGGACGGACAGGCATTTCGACGGACACTCGGCTCTCTCACGAACAACAAAAAACGGTGCGGCAACCGGACGCAGCGTGCGGCAGCCCACCGCGCATTGTGCCACCGCCGGCTGCGACGTTATTACACAATGCAGCCGGAACGCGCGTTCATATACTCCAGAGCATCCAAAAAGCGCGAGACCATCATGAGTTCCGGTTCTGCCGACACACTGTTCCGTCCCGATTTGCTCGCGAAGTACGGCGCAAACGGGCCGCGCTATACGTCCTACCCCACCGCGCTGCAGTTCCGCGACGAATTCGACCCGGCCGACTACGTGCGCGCCGCGGGCGATCCCGGCGCGTCGGCGAGCGACCTGTCGCTGTACTTTCACATCCCGTTCTGCAACACGGCCTGCTTCTATTGCGGCTGCAACAAGATCGCGACCAACAACCGCCGCCGCGCGCGCCCGTATCTCGAGCAACTGAAGCGCGAACTGGCGCTGCAGGCCGCGCTGTTCGATCCCGCGCGCCCGGTCACGCAGCTTCACTGGGGCGGCGGCACGCCAACCTTCCTGTCCGACGACGAAACGGCCGAGCTGATGGCGGCCACCCGCGAACATTTCGCGCTCGCGCCGGACGCCGACGCCGAGTTCTCGATCGAGATCGACCCGCGCACGGTCACGCCCGCGACGCTCGTCCACCTGCGCAACATCGGCTTCAACCGGTTGAGCCTCGGCGTGCAGGATTTCGATCCGGTCGTGCAGCAGGCGATCAACCGGGTCCAGCCGCTCGCGATGACGGCCGACCTGCTGTCGACCGCGCGCACGACGGGCTTCCAATCGGTCAGCGTCGACCTGATCTACGGGCTGCCGCACCAGACGGTCGCCGTGTTCGCGCGCACGCTCGAGACGATCATCGAGCTCGCGCCGGACCGCCTGTCGGTATTCGGCTACGCGCACATGCCGCACCTGTTCAAGATGCAGCGGCAGATCGACGACGCGACGCTGCCGCCGCCCGCAACGCGCATCGCACTGCTCGGCCTCGCGATCGACATGCTGACGCAGGCCGGTTACGTGTACATCGGGATGGACCACTTCGCGCGGCCTTCCGACGAACTCGTGCGCGCGCAGCGCAACGGCACGCTGCAACGCAATTTCCAGGGCTACAGCACGCGCGCGGATACCGACCTGGTCGGCTTCGGCGTGTCGTCGATCGGCAAGGTCGGCGACGTCTACGCACAGAACGCGAAGGACCTGCCGGCCTATGGCGCCGCGCTCGACGCGGGCCGGCTGCCGATCGCGCGCGGCGTGCGGCTCACGCCCGACGACCGGCTGCGCCGCGACGTGATCACGCAGCTGATGTGCAACCTCGAACTGCCGTTCTCGCATATCGAGGCGGCGCACGGGATCCGCTTCGCCGATCACTTCGCGCGCGAGCTCGACGCGCTGCGCGGGTTCGAGCAGGACGGCCTGCTGACCGTCGCCGGCGACCGCCTGACGATCCATCCGGCTGGCCGGATGGTCGTGCGCAACATCGCGATGGCGTTCGACGCATACCTCGGCCAGACGCCGCGGCAACGCTACTCGCGCACCGTCTGACATCGCACGGCCGCATGCGGGCGGCCGGTTTGATAAAGTAAGGGGCTCCACGCCCCTGCAAGAACCCGCACGATGCGCACCACCAAAGCAACCCACGCGGTCGAACGCCTGAAGACCCGTTCCGGCAACCCGCAGTTCGCCGCCGTCGCGATGGCGGGCGGCCTGTTCTACCTGGTCGACCGCTCCGGCGGCACCGCCGAGAAACGCAGCGAGCCGCTGCCGCTCGACGAATTCGTGAGGTTCGTCGACGAATTCGGCCCCAAAAAGCCGCGCAAGGCTAGCAAGCTCGACCTCGCGTTCGAGGCGCAGATCAAGAAGAGCAAGGCGTAAAGGTCTGTTGCAGGCCGTCTGAAGGCTTCGCCGCCGCCCCGTTTGGTACAATCACGAAGTTTCTCTATCCCCGCTGATGGCCGACCTGGCTGCGTGACCACACCATGAATATCGAAAACGCGCGTTTCAACATGATCGAACAACAGATCCGGCCGTGGGACGTGCTGGATCTGGACGTCCTGGGCCTGCTGTCGATCGTCAAGCGTGAACACTACGTGTCGCCCGAACACCGCGATCTCGCGTTCGCCGACCTCGAGCTGCCGCTGCCCGGCGGCCGCAGCAAGATGCTGTTCCCGCGCGTCGAAGCGCGCGTGCTGCAGGAACTGGCGGTCAAGAAGCACGAGAACGTGCTCGTGATCGGTGCGGGTTCGGGCTACCTGGCCGCGCTGTTCGCGCATCGCGCGCAGCACGTGACCGCCGTCGAGATCGATCCGGCCATCGCGAAGTTCGCGGCCGACAACCTGCGCAACGACGGCGTGACGAACGCGGAAGTCGCGCTCGGCGACGGTTCGCTCGGCTGGCCCGACAAGGCGCCGTACGACGTGATCTGCGTCGCGGGCGGCCTGCCGGTCGTGCCGCAGCAGATGCTCGAACAGCTGAAGATCGGCGGCCGCCTGTCGGCGTTCGTCGGCGGCCGTCCGGTGATGAAGGCGCAGGTCATCACGCGCATCGACGACAAGCAGTACCGTGTCGCCGACGTGTTCGAAACCTACGTCGACCACCTCGTCAACGCGATCGAACCGTCGCGTTTCAAGTTCTGAGCGGCGGCCCCATGCAGATCCTGACGCCCGCGATGCTCGCGGAATGGCTTCGCGATCCGGCGCGCCCCGCGCCGGTCGTGCTCGACGTGCGCGAGCCGTGGGAAATCTCGACCGCGCAGATCGCCGGCAGCGTGTCGATCCCGATGCACCAGATCCCCGCGCGCAGCGAGGAGCTCGACGACGAAGCGGAAATCGTCTGCGTGTGCCATCACGGGATGCGCAGCGCGCAAGTCGCGATGTTCCTCGAATCGCGCGGCTTCACGAAGCTGTACAACCTGCAGGGCGGCATCGACGCGTGGTCGCGTGACGTCGATCCGTCCGTACCGCGTTACTGACCTTCCCGGCGGCGCATCGCGCGCCGCCACGGCGACCGGCGAGTAATAGCCGATCGCTCCAGTCCCGCCGAACGGGCGCGCATCGCGCGCCCGTTTGCGTTTCTGCTGCACCGTTCCATCCTCTTCCGTTTGTTTCCGCACGCCGGCCATCCGCGTCCGCTCGATGACGCGAGGCGGCGAGAACCCGGGCAACGCACCCGTCGAGCGGAGCGCCTCGCCCTTCCCCTGGCACTTCATGACCAAGCCGTGTGCACGCGACGCCGACACGACACGGCCGGATGCGTGCGCATCGATCCCGCGCCGCACCTCCTTCGACGTGCGGCGCACGCGCTCGAACCCGGGCCCCGCCGTGCACCATTTGCGCCCGCGCGAGCGCACCGCAACGGATCGCGCATGCTGCACGACGCGTCATGCGCACCGCGCCGGCGCCCCGCGCCGCCCCGCACAGGCACGCCTGGCGTGCATCGGCGCGACTGGCACATGCCTTGCGTTACTCCGATGCCGGCGCCGCCACGGCGCACGCACATCCAACATGACAAGGGGATCCCGATGAAACGTCGCAGTCTGTTGAAGTTCGGTTCGATGGCCGGTGCACTCGCGCTGGCAGGCAAGAGTCCGTTCGCTCACGCGGCCGATGCGGGCACGGGCCCGATCAAGGTCGGCATCCTGCATTCGCTGTCGGGCACGATGGCGATCTCCGAAACGTCGCTGAAGGACACGGCGCTGATGACGATCGCCGAGATCAACAAGAACGGCGGCGTGATGGGCCGCAAGCTCGAGCCGGTGGTCGTCGATCCCGCATCGAACTGGCCGCTGTTCGCGGAGAAGGCGCGCCAGCTGCTCACGCAGGACAAGGTCGCGTGCGTGTTCGGCTGCTGGACGTCGGTGTCGCGCAAGTCGGTGCTGCCGGTGTTCGAGGAACTGAACGGCCTGCTCTACTACCCGGTGCAATACGAAGGCGAGGAAATGTCGCGCAACGTGTTCTACACGGGCGCCGCGCCGAACCAGCAGGCGATCCCCGCCGTCGAGTACCTGATGAGCGCGGAAGGCGGCGGCGCGAAGCGCTTCTTCCTGCTCGGCACCGACTACGTGTATCCGCGCACGACCAACAAGATCCTGCGCGCGTTCCTGAAATCGAAGGGCGTGAAGGACGCCGACATTCAGGAGGTCTACACGCCGTTCGGCCACAGCGATTACCAGACGATCGTCGCGAACATCAAGAACTTCGCCCAGGGCGGCAAGACGACCGTGGTCTCGACGATCAACGGCGATTCGAACGTGCCGTTCTACAAGGAACTCGGCAACCAGGGGATCAAGGCGACCGACGTGCCGGTGGTCGCGTTCTCGGTCGGCGAGGAAGAGCTGCGCGGGATCGACACGAAGCCGCTCGTCGGCCATCTCGCCGCGTGGAACTACTTCATGTCGGTGAAGAACCCGACCAACACGAAGTTCAAGGACCAGTTCGCCGCGTGGGTGAAGGCGAACAACCTGCCGGGCGGTGCGAAGCGCGTGACGAACGATCCGATGGAGGCAACCTACGTGGGCATCCACATGTGGAAGCAGGCCGTCGAAAAGGCGAAGAGCACCGACGTCGACAAGGTGCGCGTCGCGATGATCGGCCAGACCGTTGCCGGCCCCTCGGGCTTCACGCTCTCGATGGACGGCAACCATCACCTGCACAAGCCGGTGATGATCGGCGAGATCCGCGGCGACGGGCAATTCAACGTCGTGTGGAAGACGAAGACCGCGGTGCGCGCGCAGCCGTGGAGCCCGTTCATCGCGGGCAACCAGGGCAAGCCGGACATCGTCAGCTCGATCCCGGCGTTCCTGCGCCGGCAGCGCGCGGCGCTGGCCTGATGCGATGCGGGGCGCGGCGCACCGGCGTGGCGCTCCGCTTGCAGGCCGGTGCGCGAATGCCGGTACTCACCGTAACGCATCGCACGCGCACCGCCGCACGAACCCGCTTTCCCACGCCCGACAGGATCTCCCGATGCCTACACGCTTTCGCCGCGCCGCCGTCGCGGTCGTCGCCTGTGCCGCGCTGGCGGGCGCACTGCCGCACGCCGCGTTCGCCCTGACGGCCGCCGATACCGCCGCGCTCGCCGGCGACGACTTCGACGCGAAGACGGCCGCGGTCGACCGTCTCGCCGCCGATGCCGACCCGCGCGCCGTCGCGTTGCTCAATGCGCTGTCGAGCGGCGACGCGCTCGCGACCGGCGACGGCCGCCTGCTGATCCAGACCGGCGACACCGCGCACGACGCGCTCACGCAAGCCGCGACGCCGGCCGGCGACGCGCAGCCCGTGATGCTCAACAACCTGCTGCGCACGAAGATCGCCGGCGCGCTGTCGGGCCTCGCACTCGCGTCGCCCGACGTCGCCGCGCGCCGCGACGCGATCGATGCGCTGCTGAAGTCGCCCGACCCGGCGCTCAAGCCGATGATCGATCGCGCGCGCGCGAAGGAAACCGATCCCGCGCTGAAGCGCCGCCTCGACGCACTGTGGGCCATCGCCGCGCTGCACGACGCCGATCCGGCGAAGCGTCTGGAAGCCGTGCAGGTGGTGGCCGCGCGCCGCGACCTCGACATGATCGAGCAGTTGCGCCCGCTCGTCGCGAAGAATGCCGACGGCAGCTACACGGAACCCGACGCGCGCGTGCGCGACGCCGCGCAGCAAGGCCTCGACGCATTGCACGCGCTGCAGCGCCGCGGCGAAATCGCCGGCACCGTGTTCGCGGGCCTGTCGCTCGGCAGCGTGCTGCTGCTCGCGGCGCTCGGCCTCGCGATCACGTACGGGCTGATCGGCGTGATCAACATGGCGCACGGTGAATTCCTGATGATCGGTGCGTACGCAACCTATGTCGTGCAGACGCTGATCCAGCGCTACGCGCCGGCCGCGTTCGACTGGTATCCGCTCGTCGCGGTGCCCGTCTCGTTCGCGGCGGCCGCGCTGGTCGGCGTCGTGCTGGAGCGGCTCGTGCTGCGGCACCTGTACGGCCGCCCGCTCGAGACGCTGCTCGCGACCTTCGGCGTGAGCCTGATCCTGATCCAGGCGACGCGCATGCTGTTCGGCGCGCAGAACGTGCAGGTCGTGAACCCGTCGTGGATGAGCGGCGGCGTCACCGTGATGCAGAACCTGATCCTGCCGTACAACCGGCTCGCGATCCTCGCGTTCGCGCTCGCGGTCGTGTGCGTCGCGTGGGGCGTGCTGACGAAGACGCGGCTCGGCCTGTTCGTGCGTGCGGTCACGCAGAACCGCCGGATGGCCGCGTGCGTCGGCGTGAAGACCGCGCGCGTCGACGCGTATGCGTTCGCGTTCGGCGCGGGCATCGCGGGCCTCGGCGGCTGCGCGCTGTCGCAGATCGGTAACGTGGGCCCCGACCTCGGGCAGAACTACATCATCGATTCGTTCATGGCGGTCGTGCTCGGCGGGGTCGGCCAGATCGCCGGCACCGTGCTCGGCGGCTTCGGGCTCGGTCTCGTCAGCAAGGCGATCGAGCCGTTCTGGGGCGCCGTGCTCGCGAAGATCGCGGTGCTCGTGATGATCGTGCTGTTCATCCAGAAACGTCCGCAGGGCATGTTCGCCCCGAAGGGACGCAGCGCGGAGGCCTGACATGACTTCAATCACCGATTCGTTGTCGAAGCCGATCGCCGACGCGCCGAAGCCCGCTGCCGCCGCACGTGCGGAGGAAAAGTTCGCGCTCGGCCTGCCGCCCCGCCCCGCGCTGCTGTCGCGCCGCGCATGGCTCGCGCTCGTCGCGCTGTGCGTCGCGATCGGCATCGGCGTGCCGCTCGCCGCGCTGGTCGCGCCCGAGTCGAGCGCGTTCCATCTGTCCGCGTATGCGATGACGCTCGCCGGCAAGCTGATGTGCTACGCGATCGCCGCGCTCGCGCTCGATCTCGTGTGGGGCTACTGCGGCATTCTCAGCCTCGGCCACGGCCTCTTCTTCGCGCTCGGCGGTTATGCGATCGGCATGTACCTGATGCGCGAGATCGGCCGCGACGGCAAGTACGGCAGCGACCTGCCCGACTTCATGGTGTTTCTCGACTGGCATCAGCTGCCGTGGTACTGGAGCGGCACGCAGCATCTCGCGTGGGCGCTCGCGCTGGTCGTGCTCGTGCCGGCCGTGCTCGCGTGGGTGTTCGGCTTCTTCACGTTCCGCTCGCGCGTGAAGGGCGTGTACCTGTCGATCATCACGCAGGCGCTGACGTTCGCGGCGATGCTGCTGTTCTTTCGCAATGAGACGGGCTTCGGCGGCAACAACGGCTTCACCGACTTCAAGCGCATCGCCGGGTTTCCGATCACGTCGCCCGGCACACGCACGGTGCTGTTGCTGCTGACCTTCGCGACGCTCGTGCTCGCGTTCATCGTTGCGCGCGCAATCGTCACCAGCAAGCTCGGGCGGGTGGTCACCGCGGTGCGCGACGGCGAGACGCGGCTGATGTTCCTCGGCTACAGCCCGCTAGCGTACAAGCTGTTCGTGTGGACGCTGTCGGCCGTGCTGTGCGGGATCGCGGGCGCGTTGTACGTGCCGCAGGTCGGCATCATCAACCCCGGCGAGATGTCGCCCGGCAACTCGATCGAAATGGCGATCTGGGTCGCGGTGGGCGGGCGCGGTACGCTGATCGGGCCGATCGTCGGCGCGTTCGCGGTGAACGGCGCGAAGAGCCTCTTTACCGCGTACTTCGCCGAATACTGGCTGTTCTTTCTCGGCCTGATCTTCGTGCTCGTGCCGCTTCTGCTGCCGCGCGGCATCATGGGCCTCGTCGACACGCTGCTCGCAAAGGGGAAACGCGGATGAACGGCACCGCCCTCTACCAGTTCACGCCACCGCCCGAGGACGAGCTGCTGGCCGTCAGCGGCAGCGCATCGATGGGCCGCGTGGCGCCGCCCGGCATCGACACGTCGCACGGCACGATCCTCTACCTCGAGGACATCGAGGTGAGCTTCGACGGCTTTCGCGCGCTGAACAAGCTGTCGCTCGCGATCGACGCGGGCGAGCTGCGCTGCGTGATCGGCCCGAACGGCGCGGGCAAGACGACGATGATGGACGTGATCACCGGCAAGACGCGGCCCGATGCGGGCAAGGTGTTTCTCGGCCAGACCATCGACCTCGCGCGAATGAACGAACCCGGGATCGCGCGCGCGGGGATCGGCCGCAAGTTCCAGAAGCCGACCGTGTTCGAACAGCATCCGGTGTGGGAAAACCTCGAACTGGCGATGCAGACCGACAAGGGCTGGCTCGCGTCGCTGCGCGCGCGGCTCGACCGCGCGGCGCAGGCGAAGATCGAGGAGACGCTCGCGCTGATCGGCCTCGAAAGCGACGCGTATCGCGCGGCCGGCGAGTTGTCGCACGGGCAGAAGCAGCGGCTCGAGATCGGCATGCTGCTGATGCAGCGCCCCGCCCTGCTGCTGCTCGACGAGCCGGCGGCCGGGATGACCGACCATGAGACGATGGAACTCGCGAAACTGCTGAACACGCTGCGCGGCACCTGCTCGATGATGGTCGTCGAGCACGACATGGAGTTCGTCGCGGCGCTCGCGGGCGACACGGGCCGCGTGACGGTGATGGCCGAAGGCGCGGTGCTCGCGCAAGGCACGCTCGACCAGGTCAAGCGCGACGACGCGGTGATCGAGTCTTACCTCGGACGGTGACGCAATGCTGAAGATCGATGCACTGAACCAGTACTACGGCGGCAGCCACATCCTGCGCAACGTGACGCTGGCCGCCGACGACGGCAAGCTCACCGTGCTGCTCGGCCGCAACGGCGTCGGCAAGAGCACGCTGCTGCGCTGCCTGATGGGCGTCGTCGCCGCGAAGAGCGGCAGCGTGTCGTGGCGCGGCACCGCGCTCGGCGCACTGCCGCCGTATGCGCGCGTCGCGGCCGGGCTCGCGTACGTGCCGCAGGGCCGCGACATCTTTCCGCGGCTCACCGTCGAGGAGAACCTGCTCGTCGGCGCGGCAAGCCGCAAGGCGCCATCGAAAGTGCCCGACCGCATCTACGACCTGTTCCCGGTGCTGAAGGACATGCGCGCCCGGCGCGGCGGCGACCTGTCGGGCGGCCAGCAGCAGCAGCTCGCGATCGGCCGCGCGCTGATGAGCGAGCCGCAGTTGCTGATCCTCGATGAGCCGACCGAGGGCATCCAGCCGTCGATCATCCAGGACATCGGCCGCACGCTGCGCCAGCTCGTCGACGAATCGAAGATGACCGTGCTGCTCGTCGAACAGTATTACGACTTCGCGCGCTCGATCGCGGACCATTACTGGGTGATGAGCCGCGGCGAGGTCATCGCCGGCGGCGATGCGCGGGACATGGAAACGAACGGCGTGCGCGAGCTGATCGCGGTGTAGCGCGCCACGCAGCGCATGATTGCGCCTACGCGTGGCGCCGACGGTCGACGCATGTCACGCGATAGCCGGCGCCGTCGCCGCTCCCCTTCGCCACGTTCGGCAACCCGAACACCCAAGCGTATAGTGTTGCGGTAGCATCCTCGATCACCGCGCCCGTTCCCTGCTTCCCGCCGATGTCCGCCCTCGATTCCCACGCCCCGCTGTCCCGCCCCGCCGTCGCCAAGTCGTGGCGCGGCCGTCTCGAACTCGGCTTCGAACGGCACGGCGCGCGCACGACGCTCGTCCATCGGCTGCACGACGGCCCGCTGCGCGTGCAGCGGCCGCTGTATCCGGAAAGCGACGCGATCTGCCACGCGGTCATCGTCCACCCGCCGGGCGGTGTCGCGGGCGGCGACCGGCTCGACATCGACATCGCGCTCGGCGACGGCACGCACGCGGTGCTGACGACGCCCGGCGCGACCAAGTGGTACAAGTCGAACGGCCTCGACGCGACGCAACGCATCGGCATCACGGTCGGCGCGCACGCGAAGCTCGACTGGCTGCCGCAGAACAACCTGTTCTTCGACGCAGCCCACGCCGCGCTGGACTTCACGGTGACGCTCGGCGCGGGCGCGAGCGCGATCGGCTGGGACGCGACGCAGCTCGGCCGGCAGGCGGCCGGCGAAACGTGGTCGGCGGGCCGCATCGTGTCGGGTTCGGCACTCGTCGACGCCGACGGCCGGCCGCTGTGGACCGAGCGCGCGCTGCTCGACGCGCACGATCCGCTGCGCGGCGCGCTGCAGGGCCTCGCCGGCTTTCCTGTGTACGGCACGCTATGGGCGGCCGGCGCCGCGTGCGATGCCGCGCTCGCCGAAACGCTTGCCGCGCGGATGCCGTTCGACGACACGCTGCGCGCGGGCGCGACCTGCGTGACGCCGGGCGTCGTGCTGGTGCGCGCGGTGTCGCTGTCGATGGAAGCGCTGCAGCGTCACTTCGCCGACTGCTGGCTCCGCCTGCGCCCGCTCGTGCACGGCGTCGACGCGCGACCGCTGCGCCTCTGGCAGACCTGAGCGCGCGGCCCGGCACGCGCACCGTTTCGGCGCAGCAGCGCCGCCCGCACTGCCCACGATCCATGCATCGCGCACCACGATCGCGCATCGCCGCGCGCCGCACCGACATGGCACGCACCTTGCTGCTTACATATCGGATACACGACGCAGAAAGAACGGCGCGGTGCTACGATGAACCGCGCCCCTGCCGGCATCCCGCGCACCGATAAAAATTACGTTTTCCTGAACGACTGCCTTCATGAAACTGACTCCCCGAGAAAAGGACAAGCTGCTGATCTTCACGGCAGCGCTGCTGGCCGAGCGCCGCCGCGCGCGCGGGCTGAAGCTCAACTATCCGGAAGCGGTCGCGTTCATCACCGCCGCGCTGATGGAAGCCGCGCGCGACGGCAAGACCGTCGCCGAGGTGATGCACTACGGCACGACGCTGCTCACGCGCGACGACGTGATGGACGGCGTGCCGGAGATGATCCCCGACATCCAGGTCGAGGCGACCTTCCCGGACGGCACCAAGCTCGTGACCGTCCACCACCCGATTCCGTGACCGAGGTAGCACGCATGATCCCCGGCGAAATCCTCACCGACGACGGCGAGCACGAACTGAACGCGGGCCGCGCGACGATCTCGCTCGTCGTCGCGAACACCGGCGACCGCCCGGTGCAGGTCGGCTCGCACTACCACTTCTTCGAAGTCAACGACGCGCTGTCGTTCGATCGCGCGGCCGCGCGCGGCTTCCGGCTCAACATCGCGGCCGGCACGGCCGTGCGCTTCGAGCCGGGCCAGACGCGCACCGTCGAGCTCGTCGAGCTGGCCGGCGAACGCGCCGTCTATGGTTTTCAGGGCAAGGTGATGGGGCCGCTGTAAGCGGCGCCCCGCTCTTCAGGAACAGCACATGACACTACGCTTGAGCCGCCGCGCGTACGCGGAAATGTTCGGGCCGACGACGGGCGACCGCGTGCGGCTCGCCGATACCGAACTGCTGATCGAGATCGAACGCGACTTCACGACCTACGGCGAGGAGGTGAAATTCGGCGGCGGGAAGGTGATTCGCGACGGGATGGGCCAGTCGCAGCGCGTGGCCGCCGACGTGCCCGACACGATCATTACGAACGCGGTGATCCTCGATCACTGGGGCATCGTGAAGGCCGACATCGCGATCAAGCACGGCCGCATCGCCGCGATCGGCAAGGCCGGCAATCCCGACATCCAGCCCGGCGTGACGATCGCGATCGGCGCGGCGACCGAAGTGATCGCCGGCGAAGGGCTGATCGTGACGGCCGGCGGCATCGACACGCACATCCACTTCATCAGCCCGCAGCAGATCGACGAAGCGCTCGCATCGGGCGTCACGACGATGCTCGGCGGCGGCACGGGGCCGGCGACCGGCACCAACGCGACGACCTGCACGCCGGGCCCGTGGCACATGGAGCGCATGCTGCAGGCGGCCGACGGCTGGCCGATCAACCTCGGCTTCCTCGGCAAGGGCAACGCGAGCCTGCCGCAGCCGCTCGTCGAGCAGATCGCGGCCGGCGCGATCGGCCTGAAGCTGCATGAAGACTGGGGCACGACGCCCGCCGCGATCGACAACTGCCTGTCGGTCGCCGACGATACCGACACGCAGGTCGCGATCCACACCGATACGCTGAACGAAGGCGGCTTCGTCGAATCGACCGTCGCCGCGTTCAAGGGCCGCACGATCCACACGTACCACACCGAAGGCGCGGGCGGCGGCCATGCGCCCGACATCCTGAAGGTGTGCGGCGAGGCGAACGTGCTGCCGTCGTCGACCAACCCGACGCGCCCGTACACGATCAACACGCTCGACGAGCATCTCGACATGCTGATGGTGTGTCACCACCTCGATCCGTCGATCGCCGAGGATCTCGCGTTCGCCGAATCGCGGATCCGCCGCGAGACGATCGCGGCCGAAGATATCCTGCACGATCTCGGCGCGCTGTCGATGCTGTCGTCCGACTCGCAGGCGATGGGCCGCGTCGGCGAAGTGATCATCCGCACCTGGCAGACCGCGCACAAGATGAAGGTGCAGCGCGGCGCGCTGCCCGAGGACAGCGCGCGCAACGACAACTTCCGCGCGAAACGCTACGTCGCGAAGTACACGATCAACCCGGCGATCACGCACGGCATCGCGCACGAAGTCGGTTCGATCGAACCCGGCAAGTGGGCCGACCTCGTGTTGTGGGAGCCCGCATTCTTCGGGATCAAGCCGTCGATGATCCTGAAGGGCGGGATGATCGCGATGGCGCAGATGGGCGACCCGAACGCGTCGATCCCGACGCCGCAGCCGGTCCACTACCGCGAGATGTTCGCCACGCGCGGCGGTGCGCTCGCGCGCACGTCGCTGACCTTCGTGTCGCAAATGGCGGCCGACGCAGGCATCGCCGAACGCTACGGGCTCGCGAAGCGCGTCGTGCCCGTGCGCAACTGCCGCAACGTGACGAAGGCCGACATGATCCACAACGCATGGCGCCCGTCGATCAGCGTCGATCCCGAAACCTACGACGTGATCGCCGACGGCCAGCTGCTCACCTGCGAGCCGGCGACGGTGCTGCCGATGGCGCAGCGCTATTTCCTGTTCTGATTTCCGGGTTTCCGTTCCATGCGCACCCTCGACAAACGCATTGCCCCGAACGTGAAGCTCGCCGCGTCGCTCGTCGCGCGCGCGCCGACGCTCACGCTCGCCTATGACGCCCGCTGCAAGAGCCGCCTCGCGGCCACGCTCGACACCGGCGAGGACGTCGCGGTCCTGCTGCCGCGCGGCACCGTGCTGCGCGACGGCGACGTGCTCGTCGCCGACGACGGCGCGCTCGTGCGCGTCGCCGCTGCCTCCGAGACCGTGCTGCTGGTGCGCGCGGCCGACCCGCTCACGCTGATGCGCGCCGCGTATCACCTCGGCAACCGTCACACGCCGGTCGAGATCGGCGACGGGTATCTGAAGCTCGAGGCCGATCCGGTGCTCGCTGACATGCTGCGCCGGCTCGGCACGCAGGTCGAGGAAACGAGCGCACCGTTCCAGCCGGAAGCCGGCGCATATGGTGGCGGCCACAAGCACGGGCACGATGCGACGTTCGCCGAGGACTACGCGCTCGCGCAGCAGGTCTTCGGCGAACACCACGGCCACTCGCACTCGCACTCGCACTCGCACTCGCACGATCACGATCACGATCACGATCACGATCACGATCACGATCATCAGCATGGTCCCGGCTGCTCGCACGGCCACCACGGTCATGACCACCACTGAGCTCGTCGCGCTGCTGCATCTCGCGTCGCCCGCATTGCCGATCGGCGCGTTCAGCTATTCGCAGGGACTCGAAGCCGCGCTCGACGCGAACCTGATCCGCGACGCCGACACCGCGCGCGACTGGATCGCGAGCGGGCTGACCGACGTGCTCGCACACGGCGAGCTGCCATTCCTCGCGCACCAGCTCGCGCGCTGGCACGCGCACGACGCCGACACGCTGGCGCGCGAGAACGCATGGTTCGTCGCGAGCCGCGAATCGGCCGAACTGCGTCGCGAGACCGAACAGATGGGCTGGTCGCTCGCGCAACTGTGCGCGTCGCTCGAATGGGGCGATGCCGCACGCCGCGCGACGCTCGCATCGCTCACGCCGGTCGCGCTGCCGACCGCATTCGCATACGCGGCCGCCGCACACGGTGCCGGCGCCGACGCCACGCTCGCCGCGTACGCATTCGGCTGGGTCGAGAACCAGACGTCGGCCGCGCTGAAAGCGGTGCCGCTCGGCCAGCTCGCCGGCCAGCGCATCATCGTCGCGCTGCGCGGCGCGATCGACGCGGCCGTGCGCCGCGCGCTCGCGACGCCGCCCGACGCCATCAACACGTTCGCGCCGCAGCTCGGCATCCTGTCCGCGCGGCACGAAACCCAGTATTCGCGGTTGTTCCGCTCCTGAACCCGATCCACGCCATGAACGCACCCGCAACCTCCTCCGCCCGCCGCACCAAGAAACTGCCGCCGCTGCGCGTCGGCATCGGCGGCCCGGTCGGCTCCGGCAAGACCACGCTGCTCGAAATGCTGTGCAAGGCGATGCGCGAGCGCTACGACCTCGTCGCGATCACGAACGACATCTATACGAAGGAAGACCAGCGCCTGCTGACGGTCGCGGGCGCGCTGCCCGAGGAACGCATCATGGGCGTCGAGACGGGCGGCTGCCCGCACACGGCGATCCGCGAGGATGCGTCGATCAACCTCGAGGCCGTCGACCGCATGCTGTCGCGCTTCCCCGACGCCGACATCGTGTTCATCGAATCGGGCGGCGACAATCTCGCGGCGACCTTCAGCCCCGAGCTGTCGGACCTGACGATCTACGTGATCGACGTGGCCGGCGGCGAGAAGATTCCGCGCAAGGGCGGGCCCGGCATCACGAAGTCCGACCTGCTCGTGATCAACAAGACGGATCTCGCGCCGCTCGTCGGCGCGAACCTCGACGTGATGGCGTCCGACACGAAGAAGATGCGCGGCGAGCGGCCTTACGTGATGACGAACCTGAAAGCGCTCGAGGGCGTCGCCGATGTCGTCGCGTTCATCGAAAGGAAAGGATTGCTGACGGTGTGAGCGACGCGGCGGCGACATGCCGCCGCCACGTCGGCCCGGGGGACGGCCTTGCGCCGCCCGCTCAGTCGTCGGATGCGTCGGCCGCGCCGTGCATCGCACGCCCGCCGCGCTCGACGGGCGGCAGCAGCGCCGCGAGCACGTCCACCGAGCGCGCCGTCGCGCCGCGATGGCGCGACGCGAACGCGGCGCCGGCCGCGCCCATCGCGACGCGCCGCGCGTGGTCGGCGAACAGCGCATCGAGCACGTGCGCGAGATCGAGCGGATCCGCGACCTGCATCGCCGCGCCGGCCGCGACCGCATCGGCGGTCGCCTGCGTGAAGTTGAACACGTGCGGGCCGATCAGCACCGGCACGCCGACCGCACACGCCTCGATCAGGTTCTGCCCGCCGAGCGGCAGCAGGCTGCCGCCGATGAACGCGACGTCGGCGGCCGCATAGTACGCGCCGAGTTCCCCCATCGAATCGCCGAGCAGCACCGTCACGTCGGCCGGCAACGGTTCGGCGGCCGGCCGGCCGGCCGCGAGCGCCGCGGCGTCGGCGCCCCACACCGAACGCCGCACGCACTTGAACCCATTGCGCACGACCAGCGCTTCGACTTCGGCGAAGCGCTGCGGATGACGCGGCACCAGAATCAGCAGCGCACCGGCCGTCTTCATCGCGGCGAACGCCTGCAGCACCAGCGCCTCCTCGTTCTCGCGCGTGCTGGCCGCGACCCACACCGGCCGCGTGCCGATCGCGTCGCGCCATGCATGGCCGCGCGCCGCCAGCTCCGGCGGTGTCGTCATGTCGAACTTCAGGTTGCCGAGCACCGCCACGTTGCGTGCACCGAGCGACGTCAGCCGCTCCGCATCGGCCGGGCTCTGCGCGAGCACGCGCGAGAATCCGCCGAACACGTCGCGCGTCGCCGCGCCGAACTTCGCCGCGCGCCGATGCGAGCGCGCGGACATCCGCGCGTTGGTCAGCACGAGCGGCACGTCCGCGCGGCGGCACTCGTCGATCAGCGTCGGCCACACCTCGGTTTCCATCACGAGGCCGAGCGTCGGCCGCCAGGCGCGCAGGAAGCGCCGCACCGCACCCGGCATGTCGTACGGCAGGTAGCAGCGCAGCACGCGCTCGCCGAAGATCTGCTCGCCGGTCGCGCGGCCGCTCGGCGTCATGTGCGTGAGCAGGATGCGCGCGTCGGGGCGCGCGCGCATCAGCGCGTCGATCAGCGGCTGCGCGGCGCGCGTCTCGCCGACCGACACCGCATGCACCCAGATCAGCGGCGCGCGATCGTCCGGCGAACGGCCGGCGACGTGGCCGAAGCGCTCGCCGATGTGCTCGCGATAGCCACGCTCCTTGCGCGAGCGCACGAGGAGCCGGATCACCGCGATCGGCGCGACGAGCCACCACAGCGCGCGATAGATCGCCCTCAGCATGCAGCAGCCCTCGTATTGCGTCGGTGAAAAGGCGCGCTCAAACCAGCGCCCTGCCCTGCAGGCGCTCGAGAATCCCGAGCGGCGCGCATTCGCGACGCACCATCGCGTCGACCGGCAGGAAGAAGGTCTGCTCGAGCATGAACTGGCCGGACATCACAGCGTGCGAAGTCTGATCCGAGAAACATATCCACACGCTGCCCGGCGGAAACGGCATCGTCTGCTGTGGACAAGTCTTCTGGTAGTCGAGATCGGCCTTCATCCCGTCGTGCAGGTTCAGCATCAGGTGGTCGTACGCGCTGCGCGGCGACTTCGTCACGTGCAGCAGGTTCAACAGCCACGCCGAGCCCGGCAACTGCGGCCGGATCTTCGGCAGGAAGCGCTTCGCGACGTCCTCGAACGGCTCGCCGACACGCCACACGCGCGGCACGCCGGCCGGGTTCACGTTCGTGAACACGCGCAGGATCCGCTCGCCGTAGTTCGGCCGCGACGGGAACGCGTCGACGTGCAGCCGGCTGTCGTCCTTGCGCCAGGATGTCTGGCGCGTCTCGACCTGCATCAGCCGCAGGCTCGTCGGCGCGACGCGCAGCTTGCCGCGGTATTCGGGAAACAGGCCGTCGACGAGCGTGCCGGCCTGCTGCTGGAAGCGCGCGACCAGCGCGCGCACGGCCGATTGCGTGACGCTGTCGCCGAGCACGCCGACGAGCGCGCCGCCGTTCGGCGCGAGGCTGATGTTCTTGCGTTTCGGGTCGGCGAGCGCCGGATCGAGCAACGCTTCC
The DNA here is from genome assembly GCF_905339895.1 of Burkholderia sp. BCC1988. Classification (NCBI taxonomy): domain Bacteria; kingdom Pseudomonadati; phylum Pseudomonadota; class Betaproteobacteria; order Burkholderiales; family Burkholderiaceae; genus Burkholderia; species Burkholderia sp. BCC1988. The sequence goes on along the minus strand of NZ_CAJPHA010000006.1, from coordinate 1,369 downwards.
TCGCCGCCTTCGATCGCGAAGCGCAGGTGCGGGAAATACAGCACCTTGCCTTCCTCGACCGCCGCGAGCAGCTGCTCGCGCGGCGTCGACAGGTTGTGTCCGCTCCAGTCGGCGGACGGGACTTCGATGATCTGGGATTCGCTCATGATCGGTTCGCGTGCGTGACAGGCAAGGCAGGCTGGGCAGGCATGACGGGCATCACAGCAGGCCGAAGCCCGCGAGTGCCGCCTTCACCTGCGCGATCGACGGCGGCTGCCCCGCCGTGCCGAGATTGACGACGTTCGGCGACCAGTATCCGCCGGTGCGCCAGGCCGTCGCGAAATTGTACAGTTCGACCGTCGGACGCTTCAGCGCGGCCGCGATGTGAACCAGACCTGTGTCAACCCCGACGGTGGCGGCCGCGCCGTCGATCAGGCCGACCACGGCCGGCAGCGACAGCTTCGGCGGCACGATCGCCGCCGCGCCGAATTCCTTCGCGAGCCGCTCGCTGGTCGCGCGCTCCGCGTCGTTGCCCCACGGCAGCACGAGCGATGCGCCGCGCCGCACGAGCGCCTGGCCGAGCTCGATCCACGCGGCATCCGGCCACTGCTTGTCGGCACGGGACGTCGCGTGGACGAACACCACGTACGGCACCGGCAGGTTCAGGCCGAGCGCGGCCACCGCGAGCGCCGCCGCGCGCGTATCGAGGCCGAAGTCGATCGGATCGGCCGGCGTCGGCGCCGGGTCGCCCAGCGCGGCCGCGACCAGCTGGCGCGAACGCTCGACCACGTGCGTGCGCGGCGCGATCGGCACGCGCTTGCGATAGAAGAAGCGCACCGGCCATTCGTAGCCGGCGCCGTCGGTGCGATTGCCGAGGCCGGCGAGCGGGCCGCGCGCCCAGCTCGCGACCCAGGCCGTCTTGATGAGCCCCTGGCAGTCGATCACGAGGTCGTACTGCTCGGCCGCGAGGCGCTTGCGGAACGCGCGGATCTCGCGCCACGTCGCGCCCGAGAACGGCTTCTTGCGCCAGCGGCGCAACGAGAACGGCAGCACGTCGCGCACGCCGTCGACGAGCCGCACGAGGTCGACGAAGCTCTCCTCGACGAGCCAGTCGATCTGCGCGTCGGGATGGCGACGCCGGATATCGGCGATCACCGGCATGTTGTGCACGACGTCGCCCAGCGACGACACGCGCACGATCAGGATCTTTTGCACGCTGAAAAAACGCCGGCGGACAGCCGGCGACAGGCATAAAGACGCGATTTTATCGCGCCCGGGGAGGCACACAGGCAAAAAGCGGCCGCACGCCGTCAGCGTGCGCCGCTTTTCGGGGATGGCGCGACGATCCTTCTACCGTCGTCGCACCGGCGGCGGCCCGCAGGCCGCCGGG